>CACLQI010000004.1 GCA_902608975.1 uncultured Pelagibacteraceae bacterium | reverse complement strand
TTTATTTTCCAAAAGTAAATTTACATCTTCCAAATCTTCTGTTGGTAAAATATAACTAAGTAAAAAAAAGCTTTTCTTATGTAAGTTCCATGAGTCATAAAAAACATTATTTTCAAAAAGTGAGATTTGGCTAGCTTGCATATCTACAAAAACTGGTATTAATAATACTTCTTTTTTTTTTGGAATTGATGGAAAAATATTTTTTTTTTCAAAAAATTTTAATGTATTTTTCTTATTAAAATTTACATCAAAGTTAACTATATATAGATTATTTACAAATTTTTCATTACTCATAGTAAAAGAATCGATCAAACTTTTAACTTTTCCTATAGGTGTATCTTTTATTTTTTCTTGATCACTTGAGGTTGTAATCATTGAAATCAATTCTATAAAAGCTTCTTTAAATCCTTTATTAACAACTTTTTCCTTATTAAAATTTACATCAAAAGGCTCCGAGATCTCTAAATCTTTAATTTTGAATGAACTTGCATCTGATTTAGAAATCAAAATTATATTTATAAATAGAACGAACGAAAAAAAAAATATATAAATCTTATTCAAATTACTTAATTTTTTTTTAAATTGCATATTTTATACTAATGAAAAAAATGAAATTTACATATCTAAAAAGTGGTGTGAACATAGGTGCTGCCGACAATTTTGTTAAATTTATATCTAATATTTCATCAAAAAATAAGGGCAATAAAAAGTTCAAAAATATAGGTGGTTTTGGATCAATTACAGACATTCCTAAAAGTTACAAAAAACCAAAAATTGTTGCTAGTACGGATGGAGTTGGTACTAAAATTGAAATAGCAAATATCTTAAAAAAATACGACACAATAGGCATTGATTTGGTTGCAATGTGTGTAAATGACTTAATTGTTCAAGGAGCTAAACCATTAATATTCTTAGATTATATATCTATCAACAAAATTAATCTCAAAAAACTTAAGTCAATAATAAAAGGTATTCAAAAGGGCTGTAAAATTTCAAAATGTCAATTAGTGGGAGGAGAAACAGCTGAAATGCCTGGAACTTACGAAAAAGAAAAATTTGATATTGCAGGTTTTTCAGTTGGTATAGTTGATGAAAAAAAAATTCTACACAAAAAAAAAATTAAAGAAAACGATCTGATACTTGCAGTTCCCTCAAGCGGTATGCATTCGAATGGTTATTCATTAGTCAGACATATAATTAACAAAAAAAAAATTAATTTAAAAAAAAATAAATTCTTAAGGAAAGAATTATTAAAACCAACAAAAATTTATGTTGAAGAAATTTTAAGTCTAACAAAAAATAATTTGATCAGTGGGTGTGCCAATATTACCGGAGGTGGAATTAAAGATAATATAAAAAGAATTGTACCAGATACTCTGATGGCAAGTATAAACCTAAATAAAATAAAAACAAAAAAAATATTTAAATGGCTAAAAGAAAATAATATTGAAGATGATGAGATGTTAAAAACTTTTAATTGTGGTGTGGGTTTTTGTTTAATCGTTAAACCGAAAAATTTTAGTAAAATAAAAAAATTTTTTGAAAAAAAATATGAGCCATATCCAATAGGAAAAATAATTAGAGGCAAAAATAAAGTCAAATTAAATGAGAAAATTAATTGGTCCTAAAAAAATAAAAACTGCTGTTTTTATTTCAGGAAAAGGAAGTAATCTCAAAAATTTAATTCAATTTTCAAAATTAAAAAACTATCCATTTTCAGTTGATTTAATAATTTCCAATACAAATCAAGCAAAAGGACTAAAATATTCCAAACAATATAAAATTAAAAAAAAAATAATTAAGTATGATAAAAAAATAAAATCTGATCAAAAAATTTTATACTTTTTAAAACAAAAAAAAATAAAACTAATTTGTCTTGCAGGATTCATGAAAATTTTATCAAATAATTTTATTAAAAAATTTCAAGGAAAAATAATTAATATACATCCATCATTGCTTCCAAAATATAAAGGTTTAAATACTCATTTTAGAGCTATAAAAAATAGAGAAAAATTTTCAGGATGTACTGTCCATTACGTTACACCAAAACTCGACTCTGGAAAAATTATTCTGCAAAAAAAAGTTAAAATATCTAGTAAAGATAATCATTCTTCTTTAGCCAAAAAAATCCTAAAAAAAGAACATCTAATTTATCCAGCTGCTATTAAAAAAATTTTAAGTTAGTCTTTAAAGAAAAAATTAATTTCTATTTTTGCGTTGTCTATGCTATCTGAGCCATGCACTGAATTCTTGTCTATTGATAAACCGAATTTTTTTCTAATTGTACCTTCGATCGCATCTTTTGGATTTGTCGCTCCCATTAATTCCCTATTTGCTATTATTGCATTTTCTTTCTCTAGTATCATTACTACAATCGGACCAGATGATAAATAAGCACATAAATCCACGTAAAATGGCTTTGTTTCATGAACTTTGTAAAATTGTTCTGCTTCAAGTTTTGTTATCTGTATTTTTTTTTCTTTAACAATTTTAAAACCTTTATTTTTGAAAATATCTTTAATTTCATTATCTAAATTTCTTTCTACAGCGTCTGGTTTTATAATTGAAAGTGTTTGTTCCAAACTACTCATAGTTATCTTCTACAAATTGATTAAGTAACCTTACACCATACCCTGTAGCACCACTTGGATTTACGGCTCCACCATATTTTGAGAAGGCCATCCCTGCTATATCAAGATGCGCCCAAGGTGTTTTGTTAATTATAAATCTTTGTAAAAACTGTGCAGCTGTAGTTGATCCAGCTCCTCCTACATAATTAATATTTTGCATATCAGCGTTTTTGGAGTTTATCAGTTTATCAAAGTTCTTATGAAGAGGCATTCTCCATAATTTTTCATCAACTTTTTCTCCAGACTCAAGTAATTGTTTTGATAGTTTATCATCGTTAGAAAAAAGCCCTGCGTACTCTGAACCTAAAGAAACAATAATGGCACCAGTTAAAGTTGCTAAATCGACCATGAATTGGGGTTTGAATTTTTTTTCAGTAAAGGTTAAAGCGTCTGCTAAAACTAATCTACCTTCAGCGTCAGTATTTAATACTTCGATAGTTTTTCCGCTATAAGATTTTACAATATCTCCGGGTCTTTGAGCGTTTCCACTTACCATATTCTCAACAAGGCCTACTACACCAACTGCATTAATTTTTGCTTTTCTTAAAGCTAAAGTCTTCATTAGACCTACTACTGCCGCGGAGCCGGCCATGTCATAAGTCATATCTTCCATAAATCTTGCTGGTTTTAACGAATAACCACCAGTATCAAAACAAACACCTTTTCCAACAAATGCCAAAGGTTTTGATTTAGATTTATTACCTTTCCATTCAACAGTTACAAGATAAGAGCCTCTTATACTTCCCTGCCCAACTCCTAATAAAGCATTACATCCTAATTTCTTTAATTTTTTTTCATCGTAAACTGTAACTTTTAATCCATATTTTTTTAATTTAACTAATCTTTTTGCATATTCGTCTGGATGTAAAATGTTGCCAGGTTCTGACACTAAATCTCTAGTAAAAAAAGTTCCTTCTTCTAAAGCTTTAAATTTTAATTTATTATTTTTTGAAAAAATACTTTGTTTTCCAATCAAGTTAATTGTTATAATATTTTTTACCTTTTTTGACTTATATAAATTAAATTCATAAGATTTTAATTTAAGTCCATGTATAAAACGACCAATAAAATCTTTTCCTGGTTTATTGCTTATGCTTTCTGAATAAATAGAAATATTTTTAATATTATTTTTTTTAATAAAATTATAAAATTTGGCCCCTAAGCTTTCTACATCTGGTCTTTTCAAATTTTTTTTAATTGATATTAAAATTACAGTGGATTTATCGTTTAAATTAAATGAAACAATGCTTTCTTTGGTATTTTTTTTATTTTTTAAAATTTTTTGGATATACGAAGTCTCATTTTTTGAAAAAGTAGCACTTAGATTTTTTGTTTGAAATTTTTCATCTCCAAATATAGCTATTACACCTAGACCGCTCGATTTAGCCTTATTTTTATAGAAAACTTGAACACTCATTGATTTTTGAATATATACTAATAGTTGAAAAGGTTTATAGATTATTAATGATTAATTTCAACGAAAAAATTGTCTTTAAAAAATTTTTGCTTGATAACACTTATTTTTTTTTGCTTTGCTCCGTAAGTTTGAGCCTTATCGTGTGGATTGTACAGGCTGTAAATTTTTTAGATTTTATGTCTGAGGATGGGCACAGTTTCGATATATATTTTTATTTCACCATATTAAATTTCCCCAAAATTTTTAAAAATATTTTACCATTTATCTTTTTTATATCCTTATTTTATACAATATCAAAATATGAAGAAAACAATGAACTCAAAATTTTTTGGATTAATGGAATTAATAAAATAAAATTTATTAATGTGCTTATTAAATATACTTTTTTATTTTTCTTGCTACAAATATTTTTGACAACCTTATTAAGTCCAGCTTTACAAGATAAAGCAAGATCATATTTAAAAGAATCAAATATGGATTTCTTTCCTTCTTTACTACAAGAAAAAAAATTTATTGATACAGTTGACAAGTTAACAATTTTTATTGAAAAAAAGATATCAAGCACAGAATTTGAAAATATTTTTCTAAAAGATGAATTAGATGATAATAAGTCTCAGATTATTTTTGCAGATAAAGGAATTTTAAAACAAATAGATGATAAAAGAAAGTTAATATTATTTGATGGAAAATTTTTAAATACTGATGAAAAAAAAACTACCATATTTAATTTTGCGCAAACCGAATTTGACTTAACAAAATATGCTACAAAAACTATTACACACCCAAAAATACAAGAACTTTCAACGTTTTTTCTACTTAGATGCACTCATTCATACTTTATAGAAAAAACTGATGATAGATTTTATACTTATAATAATTCTATCTTGCAGTGCAATGAAGGTTTTGTTAAAGAAATAAACCAAGAATTATTTGATAGATTAATTAAACCAATATATTTATTTTTAATTACAATAATTTCTTGTTTTTTAATTACTCAATATAAGGAAAGCCACAGATATAAGTTTCACAAATCACATATCTTTTTTTATGGCTTCATGATTATTGTATTTTCTGAAATATCAGTAAATTTCGCAGGAAAAAATTTTACCAATACTGTTGTGTTTTATCTTATGCCACTAGTATTTATTTTGTTTGGGTATTTAATATTAAAAAATAAATTAATTTATAAAAAAAGATAAATATGTTAGCAATTTATCAAAAAAATTTAGTTAGTTCTTTTTTAAGATGTTTAGGTATAGTAACTTTAATTTTCCTTTCTATAACTATAATTTTAAATATATTCGAAGAATTAAGTTTTTTTAAAAATGTTGATGGATCAAACCTAACGTTACCAATTTTTTTAACATTTTTAAATTCACCCTCAATAATTTTTGATATTTTTCCATTTATTTTTTTAATTTCAACACTCTATTTTTTTTCTGAGACTATTGATAAAAATGAATTGAATATCTACAAAAACTACGGATTAACAAATATTAAATTAATAAACATTATTACGTTAACTAGTTTTGTGGCTGGTATTTTTATAGTTTTAATTTTTTATAATATTTCAGCAAACCTTAAGTTTTTTTATCTAGATATAAAAAATGATTATTCAAAAGATGATAAATATCTAGCCGTAATCACATCTAATGGATTGTGGATCAAAGATGAAACTGAAAAAAATATAAATTTAATTAATGCTGAAAAAATTGAAAATAATTTTTTAAAAAATGTTATAATCACTCAGTTTGATTTAAATTTCAAATTCCAGAGAGTTATCAGCTCAAAAAATGTTGATATTAAAAATAATTTTTGGGTAATTAAAAACTCCAGAGTCACAAAAGATAATGAGACGACTAATAACGAGAAAGACATTATTTTTGAAACAAATTTTGATAAACAAAAGATTACAAACTTATTTTCAAATCTATCTTCTTTAGACATTGTAGGGTTAAACCAATTAAAAAAAGACTATAAAACACTAGGATATTCAACAATTTTACTTAATGCTCACCAATTAAAAATTTACTCTTATCCAATTTATTTAGCTATCATGGTCTGTTTGGCTTCAATTCTAATGTTTAATGTTAGGTATAATAAGTCAAGAATTTTTAATCTTATTCTAGGTATATTTATTTCGGTAGTAATTTATTATGTAAATTTCTTTTTTAATTTGCTTGCAGAGAGTGAAAAAATTCCTTTAGTTATTTCTGTTTGGGCACCTCAAGTTGTTTTATTTTTAATAATCATGATTGGTATGGTCAAAGTTAATGAAAAATAATATTGTAAATTACTTCATTGTTTTTTTAGTTTTTTTATTTTTATTTGAGAATAAAGTTAATAGTCAAGAAATACAATTTAATGCCTCTGAAATTCAATCTTTGGATGATGGTAATAAAATTATTGCCTATAATGGAGTTGAAATCATAGATCCTAAAGGAATAGTAATTCAGGCAAATGATTCTGAATATGATAAATTAAAATCAATTTTAAAAGTTAAAAATAATGTCAGTATAAATGACACTATTAATAATAATACCTTATTTACAAATGAAGCAATATATTTCATAAATGAAAATAAAATTATTTCTAAAGATAAAACTGTTATAAAAATTGAAGAAAATTACACAATAGACAGTTCAAATATTACTTATGATAGAGAACTAAAAGAAATATTTTCTAAAGAAAAAACTTTAGTTCAAGATAATTATAACAACGTTATGAAGTCAAATAATTTTAAATTATCTATTAATGATAAAATACTTGAAGCAAAAATTGTAAATTTAATTGATAACGAATTGAATGAATATAGTTTCGAAATTGCAAAATTAAATATAGAAACCAATGAAATCGCTGGGAAAGATTTATCTATAAAATTTAATAACAAATCTTTTAATAAAAATAATGAACCTAGACTAAAAGCTAATGCGGTTATTATCAATAATGAAGATGCAAGATTTAAAAAAGGAGTTTTTACTACTTGTAAAAAAAGAAAAGATAAATGTCCACCTTGGGCTATTTATGCAAAAGAAGTCCATCATGATAAAAATAAAAAAATAATTAATTATAGAAATGCCTGGTTAAAAGTGTATGACAAGCCAGTACTATATTTTCCAAAATTTTTCCACCCAGACCCAACTGTAAAAAGACAGTCAGGTTTTTTAATACCAACATTGTCATCTTCTAATAATCTTGGAAATTATCTTTCTGTTCCTTATTTTTATGCAATATCAGATAACAAAGATTTAACATTTACACCGAGATTCTATGATAAACAAAAAACAATATATCAAACAGAATATAGAGAAGTAAATAAAAAATCAGAACATATTTTAGATTTTAGTATTTTAAATGGATCAAGATTTCTTATTAAAAAAAATGAAACGAAAGGAACTCATTTTTTTTCAAAATCAAAATTTGATACTGATATAAGTTATTTTGAAAATTCAGAAATTAATTTAGAACTTCAACAAGTTTCTCAGGATACTTATTTAAAAACAAACAAATTAAAATCTCCTTTAATAACTTCTGAATCTTCTCTAAACTCAAAAATTATTTTTGAGGGAAATAATAAAAATTTAAATTTTGACATTACTGCAGAAGTTTATGAAGATTTGTCTAAAGACGACAGTGATCGATATGAATTTATTTTTCCTAATTACAATTTAACTAAATATTTTGAGAATAGTTTACAAGGAGAACTATCATTCACATCAAGTGGAAATAACAAATTATATAATACCAATATATTTGAAAAAAGACTTATCAATGATTTTAATTACAAATCATATAAAAATATAAGTTCTCAAGGTTTTTTAACTAACTATGAAATATTATTAAAAAACTTTAATTCTCATAGTGATAATTCCACAAATTCTAAAAATGAATTAGAACAAAACCTACAATCAATTATTAAATACCAAATACAGTATCCACTAAAGAAACAAGGAGTTAAATTTGATAGTGTTTTATCACCAACATTTTCAGCTATGTTTAGCCCTAATAAATCAAAAAATATAAAAGGAAATGATAGAATAATTGATTATAATAATATTTTTTCTCTTAATAGAATTGGTTCCGGCGATACAGTTGAGGGTGGTCAGTCAATAACTATAGGAAATGAATTTAAAACCTTAGATAAATCTGGAGAGGAAATCTTTTCATTAAACCTTGCTACAATGTTTAGAGATGAAGAAAATACTGATCTTCCAGAAAAAAGTACTTTGAATAGAAAATCATCTAACATAGTAGGAGAAATGCTCTTTAAACCAAAAAAATTTTTAGACTTAGAATATAATTTTTCATTAGATAATGACTTACAAACCTTAAATTATAACCTTGTGAATGCTAAGTTTAGTGTAAACAATTTTGTTACATCATTTGAGTTTTTGGAAAAAAATAATATTTTGGGCAATGAAAGTTATATTTCTAATAAAACAATTGTAGATTTAAATAATAATAATTCCTTAACTTTCAATACACGAAGAAATAAAGAATTAGATATTAATGAGTATTATAATTTAATTTATGAATATAAAAATGATTGCTTAAGAGCTGCATTAGAATATAAAAAAGATTATTATGAAGATAGAGATCTTAAGCCGGAGGAGCAACTTTTCTTCTCTCTAACAATTATTCCTTTTGGAACAACAAATAGTCCAAATTTAAATGATTGAAAAATCGAAAAATAACTTAATCATAATAAATATAGTAATTATATTTTTTTTTAGTAATATTTTAAGAGCGGCAACAGATTATTATATTGTCAGCAGAGTAGATAATGAAATAATTACAAATATAGATGTCATGCATGAAATAAATTATTTGATTGCTCTGAATAACGAGATAAAAAACATCGATCAAAAGTCTTTAGTAAATATAGCAAAAAATTCACTCATAAAAGAGAAAATAAAAAAAAATGAAGTAAATAAGTATTTTAAAAATCCAGAGGCGGAAATGAGGCTAATGAATATGGTAATAGAAAATTTTTACAAAAAATTAAATCTTAACAATAAAGATGAATTTGAAAAATATTTAGCATCTTATAATTTAAAATTAGATGATGTTAAAAAAAAAATTAGAATAGAAATTTTATGGAATCAGCACATTTATCAACATTATAAGAATCAGCTAAATATAAATGAGGATGAATTGAAAAAAAAGGTTAATGAAAATAAATCTGTTAACAACAAGATTACAAAATATTTATTATCGGAAATATTATTTTCAGTTGAAAATAAAGAAGATTTTGAAAAAAAAAATATTGAAATAAGAGAAAGTATTCAAAGTAATGGATTTAAAACAACAGCCAATATTTATAGTTTAGCAGATACTGCTAAATTTGGAGGTAAAATTGGTTTATTACAAAAAAAACAACTTCCAGAGAAAATTATAAAAGAAATTATTTTAATTAAACCTGGCGAAATAACTAATACAATAGATGTTCCAAATGGATACTTAATTTTAAAATTAGAGGATGTTATAATTGAAGAATTTGAAAAAGATTTAAAATCTGAATTAAGTAATTTAATAAAATTTGAAACTGACAAACAGCTAAATCAGTTTTCGATTATCCATTATAATAAATTAGAATTAAATTCAAAAATAATTAATGAATAAATATATAATCATTATTGCGGGAGAACCTTATAGCGTTTTTTTAGAAATATTATTTAAATCAATAAAGTTAAAAAAACTAAATAAACCTTATATATTAATTTGTTCTAAAAAGTTGTTAATTTCTCAAATGAAAAAATTAAATTACAGTTTTAAAATAAACTTAGTTGATAAAAATAAAATAAAAAATTTAAAACTTTTAAAAAATCATATAAATCTTTTAGATGTAAAATTTAGTTTCAAAAAGACTTTTGATAAAATTACCAGTAAATCATCAAAATATATTGAAAATTGTTTTTTAGAAGGGTTAGAAATAATAAAAAATAACAAAGCAAATATATTAATCAACGGTCCTGTGTCTAAAAAATACTTTTTAAAAAAAAAATTTCTGGGGATAACTGAATATCTAGCAAATAAATCCAAAAAAAAAGGTGAAGAAATAATGCTTATTTATAATAAGAATTTGTCTGTAAGCCCAATAACTACCCATTTACCTTTGCAAGATGTTAAGAAAAACCTATCAACAAAGAAAATAATTCGTAATGTTTTAAAAATAAATTCCTTTTTTAAAAAAAAACTTAAAAGAAAAGCAAAATTTGTAATAACTGGATTAAACCCTCATTGTGAAACAACTAAAAAATTTTCCGAAGAGGAAAAAATAATAATTCCTGCAATTAATAAACTTAAAAAAAAGAATATTAATATTAATGGACCTTTTTCAGCCGATACACTTTTTTTAAAAAAAAATATAAAAAAATTTAATGTTGTTATAGGAATGTACCATGACCAGGTTTTGACACCAATAAAAACACTTTATGAGTTTAATGCTATTAATATTACCTTAGGACTTCCATTTTTAAGAATGACACCAGATCATGGTCCAAACAATTCAATGCTAGGAAAAAATAAATCTAATCCTACAAGTTTGATAGAAACGTTTAAATTTTTGAGTCAAATACGTGAAAATTAAATCTAAAAAAAGCTTAGGACAAAACTTTTTAATAGATAAAAATATAATAAAAAAAATAGTAGAATCTGGAAATATACTTCCAAATAGTACCATTTTAGAAATTGGAGCCGGGACAGGCAACTTAACTGAATACATTTTAAAAAAAAAACCTAAAAAATTATTTGTAATTGAAAAAGATGAAAAACTTGTTGAAACTCTTAAAGGAAGATTCGATAAAAAAATAGATATAATTAACAAAGATATTCTTAAAGTCTCAGAAAATTTAATTTCTAAAGAAAAATTAATAGTCTATGGAAACTTACCATACAATATTTCAACTCAAATATTATCTAAATGGATTACAAATGATGATCAAAATAATTGGTATGAAAATTATATCCTAATGTTCCAAAAAGAAGTTGCTGATAGAATTTTAGCCCAAACAGATTCTAAAAACTATGGAAGATTATCTATTTTATCTAATTGGAAACTCAATATAAAGAAAATAATAAATATAAATGCTTCATGTTTTAATCCTATTCCTAAAGTTGAAAGCACTTTATTAAAATTTACTCCAAAAAAAAATTATCTAAAGTTAAAAAATTCTAAAAATCTTGAAACTATAACTAGAGTTTTCTTTAATCAAAGAAGAAAAAAAATTAAAAATCCTCTAAGACAATTGTTTAAAAAATCGGATATGATTATTGATAAGCTTAAATTAAATACAGAGTTAAGACCTCAAAACCTTTCGCCTGAAACTTACTATATGATTACAAAAGAATATGAAAATTTAAGAAATTAAGTTATTTACGTGGTCTTCAATAAATTTTAAATTATAATTATTGTTTGTTTTGTTTGTTTCAGATTCAATCAATGTACATATTTCTTTAAAACAGTTTTGTAATTCATCATTTATTACCACGTAGTCATAATCTATCCAATGCAGTACATCTTTATTGAACTCTTTCATTCTTTCTTCTGCAATAACTTTGTCTTTCATGTCTCTATTTGATAGTCTTTTAAATAAGACTTCTTTGCTTGGAGGAAGTACAAAAAAAGTTATTAATCTGTATTTTAATTTTTTATTTTTTATCTGTTGAGCACCTTGCCAATCAATATCAAATATCACATTTTGTCCCTTTTCAAGATTATGTTTCACTGGTTTTATAGTGGTTCCATAAAAATTGTTAAAAACCTTAGCATATTCTAAAAATTCTCCCCTATTAACTAGGTCTTTAAAATTTTTTTCGTCAGTAAAAAAATAATCTTTGCCGGATATTTCGTTTTGTCTAGGTTTTCTTGTGGTATGGGAAATGGATACTTGATAATTTTTTGTTTCAGCTAGTAGCTTAACAAGAGTTGTTTTGCCAGCAC
This sequence comes from uncultured Pelagibacteraceae bacterium, assembly GCA_902608975.1. Taxonomy (GTDB): domain Bacteria; phylum Pseudomonadota; class Alphaproteobacteria; order Pelagibacterales; family Pelagibacteraceae; genus Pelagibacter. Next base: position 52,888 of record CACLQI010000004.1, on the reverse strand, counting down.
CAGATGGTGATGACAAAATTATCATTGTACCATCTTTTGTGGATGACATTTAATTAGATCTAATTACTTTTGCTCTCAATAAATTTAATAGCATCACTAACTGTTAAAATTTTTTCAGCTTCACTATCTGAAATTTCAGAACCAAATTCCTCTTCAAAAGCCATTACTAATTCTACAGTATCTAAACTATCAGCACCCAAGTCATCTATAAAACTTGACTCTTCTGTTACTTTTGCTTCATCAATGCCAAGGTGGTCGGCAACTATTTTTTTAACTTTGCTTGAAATATCATCTGACATATTAATCCTTTTTGTTATATTTTCGTTAATAGATTATTAATTAACTTTGTCAAGCCATATACATGCCTCCATTAACATGTATTGTTTCTCCAGTAATATAAGATGCTGCATCTGACGATAAAAAAGCAACAGTATTTGAGACGTCTTCCCCTGTTCCAAGCTTACTCATTGGGATTCTTGAAGTTAAAACTGCTTTAATACTTTCAACTATTTTATCGGTCATCTTTGATTGAATAAATCCTGGTGAAACACAGTTTATTGTAATATTTTTTTTTGCATATTCTATTGCTAAACTTTTTGACATTGCAACCATTCCTGCTTTTGATGCTGAGTAGTTAGCTTGACCTAGATTTCCTGTATGTCCAACTATAGAAGTAATATTTACAATTCTTCCATATTTATTTTTTAACATTTTTTTAATAGCATGTTTGCATAGATAAAAAGTGGAACTTAAATTTATATCGATTACTCGTTTCCATTCTTCATCTTTCATTCTTAAAGATAGATTGTCCATAGTTATGCCTGCATTATTAATTAAGACATCTAGCCCAGTTAATTGAGAAGCTACATTTTCAATAAAATCTTCTATTTTTGAGTGGTCAGAAATATCAAATTTTAAAACACTGATATTTGGGAATTCTTTTTTTAAAGCATCCAATTTTTCTGTATTTGTACCTGTTGCTAAAACAGTTCCATCTAAAGACAAGAATTTCTTAACAAGAGCATTGCCTATTCCACCAGTAGCTCCTGTTATTAATATTTTTTTATCTTTAAAATTAATCATTTATTTTAATTATACTTATATCTTCTTCATTATTTATTGCACTAATTTTTATATTTCTGTCAATTCTTTTAATTAAGCCTGACAATACTTTTCCTGGACCAATTTCAATAAATTGATTTACTCCATTATTTATCATGTATAAAACACTTTCTCTCCAACGTACTCTACTTTCAATTTGTTTAACTAATAAGTCTTTTAATGCAGACTTATCTTTTATTTCAGTCGCTGTAACATTTGAAATCAATGTATTTTGGAAATCATTAAATTTCAATTTTTCAATTTCTTTTTTCATTAGCTCTGAAGCTTTGTTCATTAAATTACAATGAAAAGGAGCGCTAACAGATAGTTTAATATTTTTAATGTTTTTAGATGTAAAATCTAATGAAAGTTTATTAACATCTTCCATTTTGCCACTTAAAACTAATTGTCCGTTAGAATTATCATTTGCAATAAAACATTGATAATTATCTTTATTCTCATTTAAAATTTTTTCTACAGTTTCAATATCTGAACCAAGTATTGCTATCATGCCACCTTCTCCTTTTGGTACAGCGCTTTGCATCGCGCTACCTCTGATTTTTAGAATTTTTAGTGTGTTAGCAAAATCTAATGATCCAGCACAAGCTAAAGCTGTATACTCTCCAAGAGAATGTCCAGCAAAAAACTTTGCATTATTTAAATTAATATTAAATTCTTGCTTTAAAAGTTGGAAAATAGAATAACCAACTAAAAAAATTGCTGGTTGTGTATTTTCAGTTAAATCTAATTTTTCTTTTGGTCCTTCTAAAATTAATTTTGATATAGGGTAATTTAAAATTTCATCAGCTTCTTTATAAAGTTTTTTAAATATATCAAATTTTGAATAAAACTCGGATGTCATTCCAACCATTTGAGAGCCTTGACCTGGAAAAATAACAGAAAACATTTAAATACTATAAATTTTTATATACTTTTAAGTGTTGTAATTAAACAATTATAATAGTATATCCTCATTTTTTATAAAAGATCTAATATGAATTTATATGAACATACAATTGTAGCTAAACAGGATGTGAGTCCATCTCAAATTAAACAGCTAACAGACAAATATTCTAAAATAGTCGAAAAAAATGATGGCAATTTAGTCAAAACGGAAAATTGGGGGCTTTTAAATTTATCCTATATGATTAAAAAGAATAAAAAAGGCAACTACATACATTTCAAATTTAAAGGCAATGGTAAAATAATAAATGAATTGGAAAAAAATGAAAGTATAGATAAAAACTTGTTAAAATATATGACGGTTAAAGTAAAAAAGTTTGATTTAAATACCAATTATTTTGAAAAAAAAGAAGAAAAAGAAACTAAAAGTTAATAATTTGAAATTATGTATAAAAAAAGAACAAACAACAAAAAGAATAAACAAAGTAACTTTGCGAAATTAAGTATTTTCCAGCCAAATAAATATAAATTTAAAAAAGCATGTCCTCTATCTATAAAGGGAGCACCAATAATCGATTATAAAAATATTAAACTATTAAAAAAATATATTTCAGAAAATGGAAAAATATTACCATCAAGAATAACTAATGTTAGCCAAAAAAAACAAAGAGAATTATCTTTATCAATAAAAAGAGCTAGAAACTTAGCGCTAATTTAATGAAAATAATATTACTTGAAAACTTAAGGAAAATTGGATCGATTGGTGACATTATAAATGTTAAAAGAGGTTTTGCTAGAAACTATTTAATTGCAAACAAAAAAGCTCTTCATGCGTCAGATGAAAATATAAAAGAAGTTGAAAAAATCAAAACTCAATTAGGAAAAAAAGATCAAGATAAAATGAAAGAGGCTAAAAAAATTTTTGAAAAAATTAATAAAAAACAATTTACAATTAAAAAATTAAGTACAGAAAATAATGAGTTGTATGGATCTGTAAAACCTACTGAAATTTCAAAAATAATTTTAGAAAAAGAACAATTAGAAATTAAACCTTCTATGATGCAACTTACAAAAGAAATAAAATCTCTAGGGGTATTTAAAGTAAAAATTGATTTACATTCACAAATACAAGCTATAATAGATATTAAAGTTATTGCTGAAGAAATAACACAATAATTATACAATCTTTTCCCCAATATTTTTTTAAGATTTTTTTTAATTTCTTTTTAATATAAAATTTTTAAATGAAAAAGAATTTAAGCCTAGTCAAAAATAACTTTGATGAATTACCAAACAATATAGAAGCTGAACAGTCAGTTTTAGGATCTATATTATTACAAAATGAAATTTTTGATGAAATCAGTACATTAATCACAAGTGTTAATTTTTATGACCCATTGCACCAAAGGATTTTTGCTGCAATTGAAAATCTTATCTACAAAGGAATGTTGGCAAATCCTATAACTTTAAAAAATCATTTTGAAAAAGAAAAAGACGATATGGATATTCCTGAATATCTAGTTAAAATTACAAAATTTTCATCTTCTTCGAGACAGGCGAATGAATACTCTAAAATTATTTATGACATGTATGTGAGAAGAGAACTAGTAAAAATATCTGAAAATACAATCGATAGTGCAAAAGTTAATGATTTAAATATTTCTGGGCAAAAAATTATAGAAAATTCTGAAAAATTATTATTTGATCTAGCAGAAAAAGGATCTTTTAGTTCTTCTCTTGTGAAATTTAATGAAGCAATGAAGCTTACTATTGAAATGGCTTCAAATGCTTATAAAAATGAAGAAGGTATTGTTGGCGTACCAACTGGTCTTAGAGATATAGATGATAGACTTGGCGGGCTTCATCGATCTGATTTAATAATAATCGCAGGTAGACCTTCAATGGGAAAAACTGCCTTAGCTACAAATATAGCATTTAATGCAGCAAAAAAACTTCAAGATGAAAATAAAAAATCTACAATAGCTTTTTTTTCTTTGGAAATGTCTTCAGAACAATTGTCCACCAGAATACTAGCTGAACAATCGAGAATTACTTCTCATAATATACGAAGAGGAAAAATATCTGACGAAGAATTTGATAAATTTATTGAAATTTCAAAAACTATTTCTGAACTACCTCTATTTATTGATGAGACACCTGCAATTAGTATTGCTGCATTAAGCAACCGAGCAAGAAGAATTAAAAGATTACATGGCTTAGAAATGATAGTGGTTGATTATATTCAGCTGATGAGAGGTACAAATAATAACAAAGATGGAAGAGTGCAAGAAATATCTGAAATCACTCAAGGATTAAAAGCTATCGCAAAAGAACTGTCTGTCCCAGTTTTAGCATTATCCCAACTTTCAAGAGCAGTTGAACAAAGAGATCAAAAAAAACCTCAATTATCAGATCTAAGAGAATCTGGATCCATTGAACAAGATGCCGATGTGGTTATGTTTGTTTATAGAGAATCTTATTATTTAGAAAAACAAGAACCAAGACCGGCAACTGTAGAGCATGCAGAATGGCAGGCAAAAATGAATGAAGTATCAAATCTTGCAGAAATCATTATTGGAAAACAAAGACACGGACCAACAGGAAACATAATGCTAGAATTTGAAGCAATGTTTACTAAATTTAAAGATACTCAAACTAGCTAATTTCAAATATATAGTATTGTTAATGATTGCAAACCTGTATCGGAAAAATATTATTGAAAAACCAAAACTAATTCTTCTTTTGCTAATCTTCGCTTTGGTAGGTTTTGGTTACTTTTCAAAAGATTTTAGACTAGACGCATCATCTGATACTTTGTTAATTGAAGGAGATCCAGATTTAAAATATCTAAGAGAAATTACAGAAAGATATGGTTCTAAAGATTTCCTAGTGTTAACTTATACTCCTAAATATGGAATGACTTCAGAAAGTTCCATTAATAATTTATTAAGCTTAAAATACAAAATTCAAAGTCTTGATTGGGTTCATAATGTTATAACATTATTAGATATTCCACTTTTAAATAATTCCGAAGCGCCACTTGCAGAGAGACTTAAAAACTTTGTAACATTAAAAGATAAAGGGGTTGATAAAGAGAGAGGTTTTAATGAAATTTTAAATAGTCCTGTGTTTAGAAATTTTGTAATTAGCGAAGATGGAAACACTTCTGGTATCATAGTAAATATTAAAAAAGATCAAAAAATTAAAACTATTAAAGATAAAAATGAATTGGAAAAGCATAAAGATCTAATAAAAAAAAAAAATCACGAAAACATCTTAGAGATAAGAGAAATCATTAAAACTTATAGCGACGAAGCTAAAATTTTTTTAGGTGGAATACCAATGATTGCGGATGATATGATGTCATTTATTAAAAGTGATATAATAGTTTTTGGAGTTGGTGTGTTATTATTTATTATAACAACTCTCTGGTTTGTTTTTAGAAAACTTATTTGGATAATTATACCAATAAGTAGTTGTTTTTTTTCTGTTACGATTATGACTGGCTTACTTGGACTCTTAAATTGGAAAGTTACAGTAATATCTTCAAATTTTATCGCTCTGATGTTAATTCTTACAATGGCAATGAACATCCATATGAGTACTAGATTTTTGCAATTAAAAAAAAACAATCCTACAATCGATATTTTAGAAATAATCTTAATGACTACTTCTAAAATGTTTTGGCCAATACTATATACAGTTCTTACTACGATTTGCGCATTTTTATCTTTAATTTTTAGTGAAATAAAACCTATTATAGATTTTGGTTGGATGATGACATTAGGATTGTTGACTTCATTTATTGTCACATTTACTTTGTTGCCTACTTTACTTAATTTTTTATCTTCTGAAGAAACAAATATTAAAGAGCAAAACAAATCAAAAATAACAGAGTTTTTCAGCAAAGCATCTATTAATTATAAAAAAATTATTTTTTCTATAACAGGCTTGATAATAGTTTTAAGTGTTATTGGAATTTCCCGTTTAGAAGTAGAAAATAGCTTCATAAACTATTTCAACAAGAAAACTGAAATATATAAGGGTATGAAGCTTATTGATGAAAAGTTAGGAGGCACAACGCCTTTAGAAATAATTATAAAATTCCCTGCTGAAAAAAAAAATGAATTAAGTAATGAAGATGATGAATTTGAAGATTGGGAAGATGATGACACTCAAAATAATGAAAAATATTGGTTTACTAAAGATAAAATTGATAAAATAGAAAAAGTTCATAACTATCTTGATGGATTACCTGCGATCGGTAAAGTCTTATCTTTTTCATCAATTCTTAAAGTTGCAGAACAATTAAATAACAATAAACCTTTAGGGACTCTAGAAATGGGAGTTTTGTATACCAAAATTCCAGGGTCTATTAAAAAAGAAATAGTTGATCCATATATTTCAATTAATGATAACGAAGCTAGAATCAGTTTAAGAATTAAAGATTCTTTAGAAAATTTAAGAAGAAACGACTTAATAAATAAAATTAATTATGATTTAGAAAATAAATTAGGTTTAAAAAAAGAGGAATTTAAATTAGCTGGTGTATTAATTTTATTTAACAATCTTTTGCAAAGTTTATTTAAGTCACAAATATTAACTTTAGGTTTTGTAATGATTGGTATCTTTGCTATGTTCATGATCCTTTTTAAAAATTTAAAGTTATCCTTAATTGGTGTTGTACCAAACTTTATTGCTGCTTTTTTTATTTTAGGAATAATTGGAGTGCTTGGAATACCTCTTGATATGATGACAATAACAATTGCTGCAATCACAATTGGAATAGCCGTCGATAATAGTATTCACTATATTTATAGATTTAGAGAAGAATTTAGTCAGAATAATAACTATAATGAAACACTAAAATTGTGCCACTCTACCGTTGGAGTTGCAATACTTAATACATCAATCACTATTGTTTTTGGATTTTCTATTTTAGTACTTTCAAATTTTATACCAACAATCTATTTTGGTGTATTTACAGGAATAGCAATGCTTTTGGCAATGGTGTCTGTTCTAACTTTATTGCCGTCATTAATATTATTAGTTAAGCCATTTGGAAAAATTCAAAACTAATGGTTGATAGTCTGTTAGATTTTTATAAATCAATTTCGGGTTTTGATTTAATTTATCTAATTATTACTATTTGGTCTTTAATTAGATGTTCTTCAAAAGGTTTTGTATTAAGTATTTTGTCTGCTTCGAAATGGTTATTGGCTTATGTTGTTACATTGATTCTTTTTCCTAAAATCAAACCTCACGTAAAAGATGTAATAGACAATCAGTATATATTAGATCTAGTTTTGGGTATTGGATTATTTATTTTAATTATATTTGTAATATTAATTATTAATAAGGGTATATCTAAAACTGTTAAATATTCAGGAATCGGCAAAGTAGATACTGTTTTTGGCTTTTTCTTCGGTTTTGTTCGGGCTTATATTGTTTGTGTCTGTGTTTTTGCAACTGTAAATATCTTCTATAATTATAAGAATTGGCCACTAAATATTTCTAAATCCTTTACCTTTTCATATGTTCAAAAAGGTAGTAACTATCTAGTAAAAGAATTTCCTAATGAAAAAGAATACAAAGATGCAAAAGATAAAGTTCAAGAGCTTTAATCCTAAAATAAAGGAAGAGTGTGCCGTATTTGGTATTAGTAATAATCAGGACGCTTCCGCTTTAACTGTTTTAGGCCTTCATGCTCTTCAGCATAGGGGTCAAGAAGGCTGTGGAATTGTATCTTTTGATGGAAAAAAATATCACTCAGAAAAAAGATTTGGCTTAGTTGGAGATAATTTTAGTAAAGAAAAAGTTATAAAAACATTGCCAGGTAGTTATGCAATCGGTCACAATAGATACTCAACAACAGGTGGAACAACATTAAGAAATATTCAACCCTTTTTTGCTGATACTAATGCAGGAGGTATCGGTGTAGCACACAATGGTAACCTAACTAATGCTATTACATTAAGAAAGAAAATGGTCGAAGAAGGATCAATTTTTTATACAACATCTGATACTGAAACTATTGTTAAATTAATAGCAAGATCCAAAAGGGTTAAAACTATTGATAAAGTTATAGATGCACTTTTTCAAATTCAAGGCGGTTACGCATTGGTAGTTATGACACAAAATATATTAATTGGAGTTAGAGATCCTTATGGAATTAGGCCTTTGGTTATTGGAAAACTTAAGAATTCCTATGTTTTAGCCTCTGAGACTTGCGCCCTGGATATAATTGGTGCGAAATTTGTTAGAGAAGTAGAAAATGGAGAAATTGTTTGTATTGAAAATGATAAACTTCAAAGTGTAAAACCTTTTCCACCAAAAAAAATTAGACCGTGTGTGTTTGAATATATATATTTTTCTAGACCCGATAGTATATTAAATGGAAAAACAGCCTATGAATATAGAAAAAGTTTTGGTGCAGAATTAGCAAAACAAGAGAGTCTAGATGCTGATTTGATTGTTCCAGTTCCAGATTCTGGTAATGCTGCAGCATTAGGATATGCACAAGAAAAAAAAATCAATTTTGATTTAGGATTAATAAGAAATCATTATGTTGGAAGAACTTTTATAGAACCATCACAAAAAATTAGAAGCTTAGGAGTTAAGCTTAAACTAAATGCTAATTTATCTGTAATTAAAAATAAAAAAATAATATTAGTGGACGATTCCTTGGTAAGAGGTACAACTTCATCGAAAATAGTAAAGATGCTTTATGATTCTGGAGCTAAAGAAATTCATGTAAGAATAGCTAGTCCTGAAATAAAATTTCCAGATTTTTACGGCGTTGACACTCCAACAAAAAAAGAATTATTAGCAGCAAATAACACTGTAGATAAGATTTGTGAAATAATAGGTGCCAAATCGCTAAAATTTTTGAATATTGATGGTCTTTATAAAGCTATGGGATTTGAAAAAAGAAATAACCTATATCCACAATTAACCGACCACCATTTTACTGGGGACTATCCTGTTAAAGTAATAGACGAACTTGGAGAGGATAAAGTTACGCAATTATCATTATTAAGCACTGCATCAAATAACTAATGAAAAAAGTGAGTTTCACAGAAATGAAAAATGGATCTAAAGAAGATTATCTTTTTTTAGATAAACATGAGAAAAAATATGCAGGTCGTACTGCTGAGAGAATATTGAAATTTATGTCAGGTCTTACTGAAACCCTTGAAGGTTACCAAGTATCAAGATTAGAACATTCTCTACAAAGTGCTACAAAAGCTCTAAAAGCTGGTGAAGATGAAGAAATGATAGTAGCAGCTTTGCTTCACGATATTGGAGATGAATTAGCTCCGATGAACCACTCAGAGTATGCAGCCGCAATATTAAAACCTTACGTTTCCGAGAAAACTCATTGGATAATTGAGAAACATGGAGAATTTCAAGCTTATTACTATGCACATCACTTAGGAGGTAACAGAAACAAAAGAGATAAATACATAGGACATAAGTATTATCAGGCAACAATAGACTTTTGTGAAAAGTATGATCAAGGATCTTTTGATCCTAATTATAAGTCATTGCCTTTAAAATACTTTGAACCAATAGTAAAAAAAATATTTTCGAGAAAACCTTACTCTCAATAAATCTCACTCTATTAACTGATATTTATGACCAATCAATTAAAGCACGAGAACAGTCCATACCTAAGACAACACGAAAACAATCCGGTTAATTGGTTGCCATGGAAAAAAGAAACTCTATTAAAAGCTAAAAACGAAAAAAAACCAATTTTTTTAAGTGTTGGTTATGCAAGTTGTCATTGGTGCCACGTAATGGCTCATGAAAGTTTTGAAAATAGCGATACAGCCGAGATAATGAATGAAAAATTCATTAATATTAAAGTTGATAGAGAAGAAAGACCTGATCTCGATTTTATTTTTCAAAAAAGCCTAGGTATTTTAACAGGAGCTCAAGGGGGATGGCCTCTTTCAATGTTTTTAGATGAAAACGGTGTTCCATTTACAGGTGGGACTTATTTTCCTCCACAAGAAATGCAAGGAAGACCAAGTTTTAATAAAGTTTTAGAAAATGTTTCAAAAGTTTACTTAGAAAACAGGGAAAAAATTATCTCACAAGTTTCACAAATGAAAATGGTTTTTAAAGAATTAAATCTTAAAAATGCTGTGTTAAAACAAGACTTGGAACCCTTGGCTGAAAAAATACTCCAATATATGGATAAGGAAAATGGAGGATTTCAAGGAGCTCCAAAATTTCCTCAATTTTATATTTTTGATACTATTTTATATTTTTATTTTAAAAATAAAAAAGAAAGTTTTTTTAGTGTAGTAAAAAACCTTTTAAAAAATATTGCGTCTAAAGGTATGTATGATCAACTTGAAGGCGGTATTGCTAGATACACTGTCGATGATAAGTGGGTAGTACCACATTTTGAAAAAATGCTTTACGACAATATTTTGTTTGTTAAAATTCTAAATAACTTTGTTAATCATACAAACGATGATTATTTTAAAGATAAACTAAAACAAAGTATCAATTTTATTAATTCTGAATTTAAAAATAAAAGTGATTTACTTGGTTCAGCCTATGATGCTGACAGCGAAGGAGTTGAGGGAAAATACTATGTATGGAAATATGACGAATTAGAAAAATTATTAGAGTCTGATTTAGAAACTTTTAAAAAAAAATATGAAATCACAAAAGAAGGTAACTTCGAAGGATCAAATATCTTAATAGAAAAAAAAGATATCAATCTTAACATAGATGAAAAAGCTAATATTAAAAAAATCGAACAAAAACTTTTACAACTGAGAAAAAAAAGAATTAAACCATTTTTTGACGAGAAAACACAGACTGATTTAAATAGTTTTTGGATTTATTCTATTTTACATTCTTCTTTTATTTTGGATGATAAAAATATTTACGATCAAGCAATTAATTACTTTAATAAACTTGAAAAAATCCTTAAAAATAATATTTTTCACTGCTATGATAAAAATAGAGAAGAAATAGATGTTTTTTTAGAAGATTATGCTTATTTTAGTCTACTTTTAGTTTCAATTTATGAAATTAATAAAGACGAAAATTCACTAAAAAAATGTGTAGAATTATTAAAACAAACTTGGAGTTTTTTCTATGATGAAGAAAACAATCTTCTACAAAAAAATATTAAAAATTCTAACGATCTTTTTGTAAAACCAATAGATATAATCGATAATAATATACCTAACGGAAACAGTGTTTTTCTTTTAGTTTGTAATAAAATATTTAATATTACCGAAGATAATTTTTGGAAAGATAAGATTGATACATTAAAAAAATCATATCATTCCTCAATAAATAACCATTATTCTCAAATGTTTAGTTATATAAAAATTCTAGATATTTGTGATCAAAATATAACATTCACGTTTAATGGTGATGATAAAAACCTTGAAGATATTAGAAATAAATTACTAAAAAAATATTTTGAAAAAGCCACTTTTATACATAAAAAAAATAGTGAGGAAAATTTTGTTTTAATTTGTAAAAATCAAACTTGCTCTGAAAAACTTAAAAATTTAAACGAAGTTGAAAATTATCTTAATGAAAAATCTGTCTGATCAACAAAAAGGTTCATTATTAGCCTTTATTGCTGTTTTTTTCATTACTCCAGACTCGTTGTTTATTAGATTAAGCAATATAGATACTTGGGGTATGCTTTTTTATAGAGGAACTATACCCTTTTTTGTTGTCTTAGCTGGTTTATTAATATTTTACAAAAAAAACTTTTTTAAAGTTTTTTTTTCTATGGGAATACATGGAATTTTTTATGCGTTAGTTTTTTCAATAACCAATATTACTTTCATTATTTCAATACAAAATACGAACGTTGCAAATACTTTGGTAATGATAGCAATGGCTCCAATGTTGTCAGCTGTTTTAGGTGGAATTTTTTTAAAAGAAATGCCGGACAGAAAAACCTGGACAGCCATTTTTGTTACTTTTGCTGCGGCTGTTTATATTTTTTACGACTCTATACAATTAGGTAATTTTTTTGGAGATTTATTTGGTTTAATAACAGCTCTTGGTTTAGCTATAGGAGCAGTAATAGTTAGATCAGCGAAAAATAAAGATTTAGTGCCCGCAGCGGTAGCAGGTAAGTTTATGGTTGCAGGATTTGCAATATTTTTTGTTGAAAGCTTTGCCCTAGTTGAGACAGATATAATTATTGTGCCTTTAATGTGTGTAATGTGTGTAGCTTTACCTTTTGTTTTGGTAACAATTGCTCCAAGGTTTATATCGGCAGCAGAAGTTAACTTATTTTTTCTACTTGAAACCATTATAGGACCAATTTGGGTATGGTTATTCATAAATGAACAGCCAACCTTGGAAACAATACAAGGTGGCTCAATTATAATATTAACCATAGCAATTCACTCATTTCTTAAAATAAAAAATTTATAACTTAGACAAATTAAAAGCTTGATTTAGTCTAAAATGAGAAATAATAAGCTGTCGATTTATGAATAAGGTTTTAAAAAATTCTTGGGCTCTCTTTTTAGGAATGGGTTTAATTATGATGGCTCATGGGTTTCAAGGATCTTTGTTAGGTGTAAGAGCTGTTGCAGAAAAATTTAGTTTAGTATCAACAGGTTTTATGATGTCTGGATACTTCATTGGATATTTCATTGGTGCACGAACTGTTCCAAATATAATTTCTGGTGTAGGTCATATAAGAGTTTTTGCAGCATTTGCATCAGTTGCATCATTGACTGTTTTGGTTCACTCAGTTTTTATTAACCCATTTACATGGTTTGTTTTAAGAGTTGGCACAGGTTTTTCTATGGTTTGCATTTATACAATTGCTGAAAGTTGGTTAAATGATAGATCAAGTAATAAAAATAGGGGAAAAGTTTTATCTATTTATATGATCATTTTATATAGCTCAATGGGGCTTGGAATGTTTCTTCTTAATTTTAGTAAACCTGAAAATTTTGAACCTTTTGTTTTGATATCAATAATTATGTCTGCTGCATTAATACCAATTTTGCTTACAAAAAGAAAACCACCAAATTTTAAAAAAATAAAAAGTATGTCATTAAGAGAACTGTATGAGTGTTCTCCTTTAGGAATGGTAGGTGCAGTCTTTTATGGAACAACTCAATCTGCTCTTTTTACTCTTTTAGCGGTGTATGCAACATCAATGAATTTTTCAATATTTGAAATTTCTTTAGTAACATTTCTACTAGCAATATCTGGTGCTATATCACAATACCCTATAGGAAACTTATCTGATAAATATGACAGAAGATTAGTTATTATTTATTCAACTTTTGGAGCATCATTGTTTGCGATGTTTGCAATTCTATCCTCATCTACTATGCATTTGCCCGGTACTCTTGGAAGTAAATTTTGGTTTTATATTTTTTTAACACTTTTTGCATTTTGTAGTTTGCCTATGTTTTCATTAATATTAGCTCATACCAATGACTTTATCACAAAAGATAAATTTGTTGCCGCAGGAGCAGGTTTACAGTTTGCTTTCGGATTAGGTGCAATTAGTGGTCCTTTCTTATGTTCAATATTTATGAATTTTGTAGGACCAAATGGTTTTTTTGTTTTTTTACTTTTTTTTCACGGTTTAATTGGATTCTTTGGAATTTACAGAATGAAAGTTAGACCTACCAAAGAAAATCCAGATTCTCAATTTATTCCAGTTCCTCAAACCATAACTCCTATAGGTATGGAATTAAACCCAACAACTGAACACATCGAGGAACCATATTCTGAAAAAGTAAAGAAAATGTTAGATAGAAAAGGTGTTAGTTACAAAAAAGATGATCAATCAACACAGGAAACAGTTGAAAAAGAAAGCTAAAATAAAAATAATTTAAATAAAATTAATCCACTTATGGTTGAACACATCTTGAACATAAAAGTTTAATCTTATGCTTGCGAAAATAACAAATTTTTGTTGAAATAGGTTTTTGCAAAATGAAAAAGAGAAAGAAAAAAAAAATTAAGAATGAAAGTTTAATTAGAGGGATTTTTCCAAAATCACTTGGTAAGGCTTATATCGATTTTAAAAAACAACAAGATGCAAGTAAACTAAAAAAAATTAAATTAGAAGAAAGAGAAGAGTCAAAAAGACTTGTTCAGGAAAAAAAAGATTTAAAATCAAGAGAAGAAAGAATTGAAAAAGAGGAAAATAGATTAAAATTAAAAGAAGAAGAACTAGCACAAAAAGAAAGAGATCTAAAAATAAAAGACGAAGAACAGAGAAAAAAAGATGAAGATTTAAGACTAAAAGATTCCGATTTAAGACGAAAAGACAAGGACCAATTGCAAAAAGACAACGAGATAAGATTAAAAGAAGAAGAACAAAAAAGAAAGGATATCGACTTAAAAGTAAGGGAAGATGAACAAAAACAGAAACTACAAAAAGAAAGAAAAAGAAAAAAATTAGAAGAATATAAAATAAAATTAGAAGAGCAAAAAATTAAAGATCAAGAATTACAAAAATTAAAAGAATGGGAATTAAAATTTGATGAAGATAAGAAACGAAAAGAACATAAGGAAAGAGTAAAAGACGAACAAATAAGATTAAAAGATTTGGAAATACAAAGACTTAAAGAACAAGAAATGCAACAATTCAAAGAAGAGTTAATAGAAGAACAGATAAAAAAAGACGAATTAAATTAATTTTTTCTTTAAAACTGCATGAACAAAGAAAACACAAATAAGCTGTGGAAAATTATTCAGGAAGCTGGCGATTATCTACAAAATCAATTACCTGAACATCCAAATCATCCTAAAGGAAGAAACCCTTATGCTCATATTGCGATTTGTGTAAAAAATAAATTTAACGCTAGCTACAAAGATATAGATGATAAAAAACTTGACGAAGTTATAAAATATATTGAACTTTTAAAACAAAATCCTAGCTAATTATTGATTTGGAAAATAATCTTCTAATTTTCCTTCTCTGTAAACATCTGCAGTACAACAGTGCAGTCCGCCACCAAAAGCATAGGCGTCTCTTAAATCAATCGGGACTACTTCCATGCCAAGTTTATCTAATTGTTCTGCTTGATAAATTTCACTTTTTTCTACGCAAACAGTTTTTGGATCTAAAACCAGAACATTCATAGATAGCCAGACTGATGAATAGCATAATGGAGGTGGTGTATTGTGAGCTGGTTGTGCAGCATCAATTATTTTCCAATCGTTATCTTCAAATAGTTTTCTTTGTTCTTTTGGAAGTTTTCTTTGAGGGTTATTAATAATTAAACCTGGTCTAATTGGTGTAAATGTAGCGTCGATATGAATTGGATAAGGGTCTCCTGGAAAATTAACTGGATGTACTCTATGATGTTTATAATGCCTACTTAACCAATCGATTCCTTTAAGATTGGTTGTAAATCCATGTTGAACTACTAAATCTTTTCCAAATCTCAAAACATCTGCGGCATCAAAAAGAGGTTCTTCTTCAGTTGTTACAAAAAACCTTTTTTCTGTCCACTCTAATCTTTTTTGTATACCAATTTTTTCAGATAAATAATCTTTTCTATAATCAAGATCTGTTAATCTAGGTTTTGGTGCTGACTCATGTTTCATATTTAAATCTTGTTCGTAATATTTTTTAATAAGTGGTCTATAATTTAAATATTCGAACCACCTACACCTGTAACTCATTGTTGCTTCTAAAATTTCATTTCCAACAGTCAAAATAACATCACGTGGTGGCATACAACCAAACATAGTTTCAGCTTTCCAATCAGGTGTTGAAATTTCTTGATTAAAATTTATAGGTTCAGGTCTATCTACTTTAATTCCTCTTTTTTCTAAAGTATGAACAAAATCGTTAAGTAATTGATTTGCTTTGTCTACTGTATCTTTTGTCCTCGGTCCATGTTTACCTTTCATATCTGAGTCCTCTGGGACTTTTGCATCTAGTGCTGGCTCAGGAGCAGGTATGCAACAACCATCTGCTCTTCCTACAATGACATGTTTAAGTGGATCCCATTCATTCCAGCTATTAACAATAATTTTTTTATTTTTCATATATTAATTAAGCGCTATAAACCTTCTATTAGTTTTTATTGTTAAGCTATAATAGCTGATAGACAAAAAAATCAAAAAACCCCCAATAATAGTATTGTTAGATGGCACTTCGTTAACTCCAAATAAAGGAAGCCAAACCCAAAAAATTCCTCCAATAATTTCTGTTAAAGATAACAAGGTTAATTCCGCAGCAGGTATAGCTTTAGAGCCTATTGAATACAAAATCAAACCTAAACAAACAACTGTTCCATGTATTGCGAACAAGCCTTCGTTATAACTTGATGATATAAAACTTTTACCATCAATAAAAAGGATTATTGAAGAAACTATTGCACAAAATAATCCAGCAATAGCAACTGTTGTAAACTTGGGCGTTTCTTTTCTCCACCTTAAAGATACAGAAAAAACTGAAAAACCTATCGCTGAAGCTAAACCAAAAACTAACCCTAAAAGAGAACTTTGACTGGTATTTCCCAGTGCCATAATCAATATTCCCACTGCTGCAACTACTATTGCAATCCAAACATTGAAAGAAATTGTTTCTCTAAGAAATAAGAAACCCAATAAAGCTGTAATAAAAGGCATTGCAGCTAAGCAAAGAAGTGTGATTGCAGCGCTCGTATTTATTATAGACCAAATAAAAGTTATCATTGCTATAGCGAGCCCGGCTCCTCCTATTAAACCTGATAATCCAATCTTAAAATAATTTTTATAAAAGTTTTTACCTTCCTCGAAAAATAAAAAAATATTTAAAATAAGAAAAATTACAATTCCTCTAGCAAATAAATATTGCCAAGGAACAAGATTTGGTTCGTCCATATAACGAACTATCAAAGGACCAAATGACCATAAAAGCCCAGCTAAGAGAACTACTGGGATTGCAATTCTTTCGTTTTTTATTTCAAGCATCTGCAGTTTTTAGTCTCTATTAGAGTTTTCCACAATAAAAAATTATATTTAATAAAAAATATTTTTATTTGAAAAAATAGGACTGAAACATTCAATTATTTGACCTTTTTTAAAAAAAGATTTACCTGATTTTAGAAGTGCCCATACATTTGATTTAATGAAAGATTTAATTTTAAAAGACTCTTGACCAGTTAAAATTTCTACTTCCAAAGTTCCATTTTTAGTTGAGATTAATTTCGCTTTTAAAAATCTAGTAAATTTCTTTTTTTTTTCAAAATCTTTTTTTAAAATAGCTTTAAATGGTTTTTCTTTTTGCAAACCAAGTATATTGCATACGTAAGGGTATACAAAAAATCTAAAACATGCCGCTGATGAAATTGGATTACCTGGTAATCCAAAAAAACATTTTTGTTTATTTTTAAATTTTGCAAATAAAATTGGTTTTCCTGGTCTTATTGAAACACCTTTAAAAAAACTTGTTAATTTAAACTTTTTTATAATCGATGGAACAAAATCAAATTTTCCAGCAGAAACTGCTCCTGAAGTAATAATGATATCGATTTTTGAATTTAAGCTTTTATTTAACTTTTTTTCAAAAAGTAAATTATCTTTATCTTTTAATAACCCTCCATCAATAAAATTGAATAAAAAATTTTTAGATAAAGATTTAATATAATAACTGTTTGAATTTCTTATTTGCCAATCATTTATCTTATTTTTTTCAGAAATTTCATTTCCAGTAGAAAAAAATAATATATTAGGTTTAGACATTACTTTTATTTTTTTTATACCTAAACTTTTAAAGGCTAAAATATGTTGTGGTTGTACTATTTCACCTTTGGAAATAATTAATTCTTTTTTTTTAAAATCAGATCCTTTAAATCTTATATGATTATTTTTTGAAATTTTTTTATCAATTAAAATATATTTTTTTACTTTATTACTTGGATAAAATTTTATTTGTTCGATTGGAATTACAGTATCAAAAGGTTTAGGAATCAATGCACCGGTCATAACCTCAACTGTCTGGAATTTCTTAATATTACTAATTTTTGGATTATCACCAGCTGCAATAGTTTTAATTATTTTAAAAAGCTTTATTTTTTTTTGATTTAAAAAAATTGTATCTTTTGAGTTAATTGCATAACCATCAAAAGATGTATTATTTGCAGCAGGATAGTTTACGTTTGAATAAACATTGATTGCGGAAACTCTATTCAAAGACTTTTCCGTACTTAAAGTTTGAATTTTAATATTAATTTTAGAATTTTCTAATATCTTTTTTGCTTGTAAATATCCTGTCATTTTTAGTAATTTTCTAATATATTTAATTTAACCTCAGATAGAATAATTGCTAAAATATTGTTATCATTCATATTATAAAATATAAAACATAAATATTTTAATTAAAGAATTATAATGGACTTAGAAGTTTTAAAAATTGCATCTAATACTGTTAATCATAAAATAATCAATGATCATACACATATATCAAAACAAAAAAATCCTTTATGTGGTGATGAAATTGAAATTTCTTTGAAAGTTAAAAATGACAAAATTATTGATTTTGGATACCGTTGTAAATCATGCGTTTACTGTCAAGCTGCGGTTAGTTTAATATCTTTAAAATCTATTAACAAACCTATCAAAAAAATAAAAGAAATTACTAATTTAGCTTTATCTTTTTTTGAAAATTGTAATAACTCATTTAGTAAAGAATGGAATATATTCAATAAATTATTTAATAAAAAAAATATTTCACGAAAAGAATGTTTAATGCTTCCTTTTAAAGCACTTTCAAAAGCTTTAAAGTTTTAAATGAATAAAAAAATTTTAAATCAATCAATAACATCAGCAATATTTTCAATTATTACTATTGGTGTTTTAACTTTGCTAACATATAAAACGGAATTTGGAGTTTTTTTAATTGCATCATTTGGTTCTTCAATGGTGATATTATATGGCTATCCAGAAAGTCCATTTGCTCAGCCAAAAAATATTTTTTTTGGTCATCTAGTTACATCTGTAATTGGAATTTTAGTTTTAAATTTTATTCCATTGCAATTATTTATTATAATTCCTATTGCAGTTGGTTTGGGCGTTGGTTTTATGATTTTATTAAATGTTACCCATCCACCCGCAGGTGGAAACCCTATAATAGTTATAATTGGTAGTGTATCCTATGACTATCTAATAAACCCAATTATTTTTGGTACTTTGATTGTAATATTATTTGGAATTGTTTTAAATCGATTCGTATTGAAAAAAAAATATCCTGTAAAAAATAAAATTTTTTAAGAATTTATGAAAATATGAAATTATTTTCTATAAGCATTCCTAATGCTATGCCGATCAATAATGCTAGAATTAACTTTTTTTTATTCACTTTTTTGGTTTTTTTACTTTAGAAGATTTCAAACTTTTCATATTTAATGATGGTAGTTTTGACTTTATATTTTGTTTAAATGTTTCCCAAAGCTTAGCCATTCCTAGTGGTTCGTAAATCATAAAAACAATCATTAACAATCCAAATATTACCTGCTCTATTGATGAAATAATTGTAGCGTCTATAGCTCCATGAAATACATTGTTTCCAACACTATTTAATAGAACTGGGAAGAGTAAAATAAATGCTGCTCCTATAAAAGCACCATTTATAGTCCCTAGTCCCCCAAGTATGCACATAAATAAAATTTTAAAAGATAATTTAATATCAAAGGCAACTGGTTCTAAGGATTTAAGATAACAAAACGCAAAAAGAGCACCTGCAACTCCGCAATAAAACGCACTAATAGCAAATGCCTGTACTTTTGTTCTTAATAATGAAACTCCCATTGACTCTGCAGCTATATCCATATCCCTTACTGCCATCCAATTTCTACCAGTGCTACCCCTAGCCATGTTCATCGCTAGTAAAGTTAAAACCGTGGTGACCGCTAAACATACTAAATACATAGCTAATGGAGTTGTAAATGGTTTTCCTAAGATTACTATGTCTTGTGCAGTTATAATTCCTGATGAGTCGTAGTTTTTAAACCAACCAAATTTATCTATCATCCATATTATAAAAAACTGTGAAGCTAATGTTGCAACCATCAGATAAATCCCTCTTACTTTCAAACTTGGCAGACCAAATAAAATCCCAAAAGCTGCAGCAATTAAGCCTGAAACTATTAATGAACCTACAAAACCTAGATCTGGTACTCGTAAAATAAGGTTAAACATAGCAAAAGCACCTGCAGCCATAAAACCAGCAGCACCTAAAGCCAATTGCCCGGTATAACCCATAACAATTTGTTGTCCGATTGTAGCCAATGCTAAACACAACCAAGGTATTAAGATTGATGTGTACCAATATTCTGTTTTGATAAACATTGGTATAATTATTAAACTTAGAACCATACAAACACCTAAGTTAATTAAGTCTTTTTTTGTATAAGTCATAAAAATTGGTTTCATAAATCAGACTCTCCTAATAATTTTTTCTCCGAATAAACCTTCTGGTCTATATAATAAAAAGAATATTGCTAATACATAAGGAGCCCAACCCTCAATTGCTCCTCCAAAATATGGTCCAATATAAACTTCTAATATTTTTTCAGTTGCACCAATAATTAAGCCTCCAATAATTGCTCCAGGAATAGACGAAAATCCACCAATAATTAAAACTGGTAAAGCTTTTAAAGCAAGATCAACAAGAGCAAATTGAACACCTGCCCTAGCTCCCCACATACAGCCAGCGACTAAAGCTACAACTCCTGCAGCTGACCAAACTAATAGCATTATATGTTTTAAAGGGATCCCAATAGAGCTGGCAGCTCCCGCATCGTCAGCAACCGCTCTTAGTCCAAGACCAATTTTAGTATATTTAAATAAAAGAAATAATCCTATTATCATTATTGCTGCTACCAATCCTGCAGTAATATCAAGCGCACTAATGAACAGTTTTAAGTTATCAGCAATCCATGGCACAGGAAAATCTCCTATTCCTAAATCTAGTCTTCTAACTTCAACTCCCCAAGCAGCTTGTGCAAGTCCTTCTAAAACGTAACCAAGCCCAATCGTAGCCATTAACACTGTATCTTCACTAGCGTTCATTAAAGGTCTTAAAACTAATCTTTCAGTACAAAGACCAACGACTACCATTAAAAGAGCAGCCAAAATAAATGCAAGTACAAAAGGTATATTAAAATCTTGCATAAAACCGCAGAATGCTAATACTGAGAAAAATACCATCGCCCCTTGTGAAAAGTTAAATGTTGCTGAAGCTTTGAAAATAAGAACAAACCCTAAAGCAACTAAAGAGTACATTGTACCGGCGAGTAAACCACCCACAAGTACTTCCATAAAAAATAATAACTCATCAATCATATTTTATCCTAGTGTTCCACTCCTAAGTAAGCATCTATTACTTTTTGGTTTGCCATTATCTCATCTGGTGTCCCATCACCAATAACCTTGCCATAATCAAGCACAACAACTCTATCAGATATATCCATTACTACACCCATATCATGTTCAATTAAAACCATTGTAGTACCAAGTTCATCATTTACTTTAAGAATAAATCTACACATATCTCTTTTTTCCTCAACATTCATTCCGGCCATTGGCTCATCCAATAAAATTATTGATGAGTCAGTTGCAAGAGCTCGGCCTAACTCAACTTTTTTTTGTAATCCATAAGGAAGTTTTCCAACAGGAGTATCTTTAATGTCTTCTATTTCTAAAAAATTGATTATTTCCTCAGATCTATCTCTGTTTGCTTTTTCTTCTTTTTTTACTTTAGGAAGTTGTAAAGCAACTTCGATAAAATTTGTCTTTGTATGAAGTTTACGACCAACTAAAATATTATCTAATACAGACATTCTTTTAAAAAGAGCTAAGTTTTGGAATGTTCTAGAAAGTCCCATTTGAGCCATTATGTTTGGAGTTATGTTGGGTATTTCTTTTCCCCTGAAAGAAACAGTTCCTTTTTGAGGTTTATAGATGCCATTTATACAATTAAGCATCGAGCTTTTTCCAGCTCCATTAGGTCCAATTATTGCTCTAACCTCGTGCTCAAGGACATTAAATGAAGTATCAGTTATAGCTTTAACACCTCCAAAAGCGAGTGAAATATTATTTACCTCTAAAATTGGTTTACCTATTTTAAATTTTCTTTCGTATGCCATCTTTAATTACTTCTTTTATTTAAACTTTCTTCTTTAAGAACATCTCTAAAGTTTTTTCTTCCTTTTTTTGATATACCTAAATATAATTCTTTTACTTTATCATTATTTAATAAACTTTCTGCGGTTCCCTCTAGCATGACCTTTCCTGTTTCAATGATGTAGCCATAGTCTGAATTTTTTAATGCAATATTTGTATTTTGTTCAGCAAGCAAAATACTAACTCCTTCTTTTTGATTTAACTCTTTTACAATATTAAATATCTCGGCTACCAATTGAGGTGCAAGACCCATTGTCGGCTCATCTAATAATAACATTTTTGGTTTTGCCATCATTGCTCTTGCAACTGCTATCATCTGCTGTTCTCCACCAGAAGTAAAAGCTGCCTGACTTTTTCTTCTTTCCTTAAGTCTTAAAAAATAACTATATATTTTTTCAAGTTCTTGATTAATATCTCCTTTTGATAATTTTCTTGAGTAAGCTCCTGAAATAATGTTTTCTTCAACTGTTAAATGACCAAAACATCTTCTGCCCTCTAATACCTGAACCATTCCGAGCCCTACCATTTGAGAAGGATTTTGTTTTTCAATTGGAGTTCCGTTATAATTAATTGAGCCTTTTGTAACTTTGCCTCTTTCAGATGCAAGCATTGTTGAAACGGCTTTTAATGTTGTGCTTTTACCAGCTCCATTTGCTCCTAATAATGCAACTACTTTCCCCTTAGGAACTTTTAGTGAAACATTGTGTAAAGCTAAAATAACATTGTCGTATACTACTTCAATATCTTTAATATCTAATATGTTTGATAAATTATCGCTCATTAAAATACTATTTTTATATTCGATATATTTTTATTAAATTTTATTTAAAAAGGGAGTCTAGAATAATAAAAATCATTTAGACTCCCTAATTTGACTTAATATTAATTAACAAAAGGGTTAAACATTAACATTTTTTAGGTGTAATGTTATTTTCTTTTGCAAATTTTGCAGCTGATGCCTCCACTAATCCTCTAATAAATGCAGGATCCATTGGAGCTTCCCAACCAGTTACCTGATTGAATTT
This sequence comes from uncultured Pelagibacteraceae bacterium, assembly GCA_902608975.1. Taxonomy (GTDB): domain Bacteria; phylum Pseudomonadota; class Alphaproteobacteria; order Pelagibacterales; family Pelagibacteraceae; genus Pelagibacter. Next base: position 29,705 of record CACLQI010000004.1, on the reverse strand, counting down.
TGTTCCATCCCACTGCATTACAGCAAATTTACCAGCACCTTCATGGTTTGCACATGAAATAGCAAATGGAGCTAACATTCCTCCAACTCCAAGTTCTTTAAGTCTAGCTTCAGTCATGTTTAAAGCTTCATAACCATCTCTAAACTCAGCACCAGTAACTGCTTTACCAACTTTGTTATGCATCTTTTGAGCATTTCTTAAAGCCTCAATCCACATAACTGCAGCACCTAGTCCTCTATTCCAATAAACTGAACCAATTCTATTTGGATCAGCTAAGTTACCTTTTCCAGCGCCATACACTTTATCTTTAATATCTTTAACCAAAGGATATTCTCCTGGTAAAGCGTTAGCAACAGCGTAAGTTCCTTTTGCAGCCTCACCTGCTGGATACATGTCCTCTTCAGCAGCACCAAATGTTACATACATCATTCGGTCTCTTGGGAAATTAATTCTAGCAGCATTAGTCATTGCTGTAGAATTCATTCCAGAACCAGCTCCCCAAAAAGTAACCCAGTCAGGTTTTTCTCTTCTGATTTGTAGCCACTGAGATTGTTGTTCTAAACCTGGAGGTGGAATTGAAATTTCTACTAATTTCATTCCCCAGTCAGAAGTTATCTTTCTCATTGCTGGTAACGGTTCACGACCATAAGCAGAGTCAATGTGAAGATGAACAATTTTCTTGCCCTTCATATTTGCAACACCGCCCTCTATCTGAGCCATAAACTTCAATTTTACTGCAATTTGCGACCAATAGTGACTTGCAGCATTAAATACCCAAGGCCATACTCTTCCATCTGCACCGTCTGTTCTTCCATAACCGTATTGAGCCAAAACAACATTGTCTTTGGCCATTCGGTTAATAACAGCGTATGCACCTGGAGTTCCTAGTGTATCAAACACCACTATTCTTTGTCCGTCTTTTTCAAAAAGTCGCTGATAACACTCAACTGTTTTTACAGCATTGTATTCAGTTTCACACTCTTGCCATGTAAGCATAACTCCATTTACTCCGCCATTCATGTTGACGTAGTTCATGTAGTCTATTTGAGCTCCATAGTAACCCGTACCCATTGCTGAGTAAGGCCCAACTCTAGAACTTGCTACAGGAAAGTATTGTGTTTCTGCAAATGCATTTTGAGGTATTGCAACTGTAGAAAATAAACCTACTATAATTGTAAATGTAGATATTATTTTTCTTAAAACATTTTTTAACATAAAATTCTCCCCCCTTTTTTTTTTCTCAATTTTAATCGTTAAATAATTGTTAATCCAAATTGATCATAAAATTCAAAATACTTCAATGAGAATAGTTATAGTTATTATTCACAGAGATAAATGTTTATTCACAACACTTTTTTTTAAAAAAAAAACAACTTTTGGTTGATTAAAATACAACTTTTGGTTTAACTAAAAAAATTATTTTTAATTTTTTTATATTTATTTAATTATTTCCATAAATTCAAATATAAATTCATATAAAAGAGCTACAAAAAATCATTAAATAACGTTTTTAAAGATATTTAAATTTTTTTGTATATACATTTGATCAATGTTCTGGTTTTATGCAGTGAGAATAAAATAAATACCAATCTTGGTATTTAAAAAAGTTAATTAAAAAGAGGTAATAGAAAATGAAAGTACTATGTATATTATATGATGATCCAAAAAGTGGTATGCCTAAATCGTATCCACTATCTGATTTACCAAAATTAGAAAAGTATCCAGACGGAATGACTTTACCAAGTCCTAAAGGTAGAGATTTTACACCTGGTCAGTTGTTAGGATGTGTATCTGGTGAACTTGGATTAAGAAAATTTTTAGAAAGTAATGGTCATGAATTTATAGTCACTAATAGCAAAGATGGGGATGGATGCGAAGCTGATAAACATATTGTTGATGCTGATATAGTAATATCTCAACCATTTTTTCCATATTATTTAACTAAAGAAAGAATTGCCAAAGCCAAAAATTTAAAAATGGCAATTACTGCTGGTATTGGTTCAGACCATGTAGATTTACAAGCTGCAATGGACAATAAAATAGACGTAGTAGAAGTTACATTCTGTAACTCAAGATCTGTTGCTGAACATATTGTAATGATGATTGTATCAATGGTAAGAGATTATCATAATCAACATAGAATAGTTAACGATGGTGGATGGAATATTGCTGATGCAGTTCAGAGAAGTTATGATGTTGAAGGAATGCATATAGGTACAGTTGCGGCTGGTAGAATTGGACTTGATGCATTGAGAAAAATGAAACCTTTTGATGTTCATCTTCACTATTTTGATCGACATAAACTACCAGATAATGTTGAGAAAGAATTAAATTTAACTTTTCATGAATCTGTGGAGTCAATGGTTAAAGTTTGTGACGTAGTTACAATAAATTGTCCATTGCACCCAGAAACAGAAAATTTATTTAATAAACAAATGATTAGTAAAATGAAAAAGGGCGCTTATATCGTTAATACCGCAAGAGGTAAGATATGTAACAAAGATGACATTGCTGATGCACTAAAATCAGGTCAACTTAGTGGGTATGCTGGTGATGTATGGTTTCCACAGCCTGCTCCAAATGATCATGTTTGGAGAACAATGCCTAATCATGGTATGACTCCACACACATCAGGTACATCGTTATCTGCTCAAGCAAGATATGCTGATGGTGTAAGAGAAATACTAGAATGTTTTTTTGATAAAAAACCAATAAGAGATCAATATTTAATTGTTAAAGATGGTCAACTTGCTGGTATGGGTGCTCATTCTTACAGTAAGGGTTCAGCAACAAGTGGTTCTGAGGAGGCTGCAAAGTATAAAAAAAAATAATTTTGCAAATTAATAATTTTTTTGGACCATTTGTTATAACTTATGTTTTTTTAACTATCGCTATTAGTTTTTACCCCTCATTCAATTTTTATTCGATTGAGGGACAACTAATAATTATTAGTGTATCAACCATAAATGGTTTAATGGGAATATTTATAAAAAAATATTAAGTTATATGAATATTATAAAAATTATATTTATAATTTTAATTTTTTTTTCGTCAGCTAAAGCAAGTACTATTTACAATCTTATAAAGATACCCAATTTAGAAATTTATAAAATTGATACTGTGAATGGTTTAAAGTATTTAATACCAACAAAACCTTTTCAAGTTGGTGTGAGAAACGATAATGTTACTTGCTTCGATGCTAATATCGATAATATTAAAAAAAAATTTAATTTAGTAGCAAAGAATTTAAATAAATATGAATCATATTTTTTAAAAAAAATAAATTTAAAATATGTTGTTCTTTGTAAAAATCTTTCTGTTTCAGGTATTAATTCAGCTGGGGTACCTAATTTTAAAATGAAAACCTTAATAATAGATATAAATTTCGATGAAAATTATTTTGAAAGAATACTTCATCATGAAGTTTTTCATATTATCAACGATAGTTATAAAAATTATTTTTTAGAAAATGAATGGAAAAATTTTAATCCAAAAAACTTTAAATATGCAGAATGCTCGACTTGTTCAGATAAATTAGATTTATCAGAATTTAAAGAAACAAATGGTTTTTTAACTGAATATTCTATGACAACTGCTTCGGAGGATATGGCTGAAGTATTTTCCTTTTTAATAAAAGATAAAAAAAATTTATATGAAAAATCTTCAAAAGATCCTATATTAAAAAATAAAATTTCTTTTATTAAAAATAATATTCTAAAAATCAGTAATAATTTTATTTTTTAATAAATGATAAAAAAAATTAAACAAACAATTTCAGAAAAAATTTTATTAACTTTTCTTATTTTGCTTGGAATTGGATTTTTCGGATCTTACGGCTTAATTAAGAATAAATGTTTATTTGTAAAAAAATACGAACCTCAAAAACTTAAGTTTGAAAAACCAGAAAATATTGCAATACTTAATGTTCCCTGTGGAAACGTTATTATTGAATTAGACCCTAACATTGCTCCTAATTCTGTTAAGAGATTTAAAATATTAATTAGATCCGGTGAATATAATAATGTAGCTTTTCATAGAGTAATTAAAAATGTCTTAGTTCAAGCTGGCGATTTAGAGTTTGGGAAAAAAGATAATTTAAACTATTCATACATTGGAACTGGAAAATCTAGTTTGGGAACAATAGATTCTGAATTGGATAAACCTTTTGATTTTAAAAAAGGGAGTGTTGCTTTAGCTAGAACCAACGAAAAAAATACTGAAGATAGTCAGTTTTTTATTTTACTCAAAGACGCTCCTCTATTTGAGGGTGAATATTCTCCGCTTGGAAAAGTGATTTATGGCTTAGATGTCCTTAAGAAAATTAAGTATAATGATAAAGTTGAATTTGTTTTAAGGCCTGATTTTATTAATTCTTTTAAAATGCTTAAATAATTTAATTAAATAATGGTTTTCCAGTTGCAAGAGTATATTTAATTCTATCCTGAGTTTTTTTAGTTTGAATAAGTCTCATAAAGGATTCTAATTCCAGCTTATACAAATCATCTTCAGTTAAAGTCTTGTCTAAAGTTGTATTTCCACCACTTAAAACATTTGCTAGTTCTTTGCCAACCTCCATACCATGGTCGAATATAACTTTTTCATTATACAATTTTTCTAAAATTTTTATCATTTTTTCTTTAAGAGGTTTTCCCGACAGATTGAAAAAGCATTCTTTCGGTGGAGTAAATTTTCTATTTTCATCAATTAATTTTTTTGAAACCTCAAATAAACTATTTCTATTCATTATTTTTTTATCTTCCGGTTTTAAAAACTTTAAAGGTTCAGCTTCAACAGTTGATGTTGCTGTTTTTGCATAGCCAATTATGTTAAATACTTCCAAAGGAGCGTGATCAGGATCTTTTTTTGCTTCCTCTGTTTGCGACCATCTCCATAAAACTTCTTTACATCCTCCGCCAGCAGGTACTAAGCCTACACTTGTTTCAACCAATCCCATTACAATATTTGTGTGTGAAACTACAAAATTAGATTGAATTGCTACTTCTTCTCCTCCACCTAAAACTAAACCTGATGGAGCAGATATAACTGGATGATCTGAATATTTTAAGTGCTTGCATGTATCTTGAAAATATTTAATAAATTTTTCGATAGATTTAAAATCCCCTTTGTCAGCAAAGTTCATGGTATAAGTTAAATTTACACCTGCAGAAAACTGCATACTTTCATTTATAATTATTAAGGGCTTATCTGTTGCATTTTTTAATGCATCCATTGAATCATAATCTAGAGCGCATGCTTTTGTTGTAAATTCAACAATGTTAAAATCTTTAAATCTATAAATGTCAGCAGATTTATTTTTGTCAACTTTAATCGCTTTTGGTTTAATTTTTCCTAGTGTTTCAATATCTGTATACTTTTGCCTCTCCCCATAAAAATTTTCATCTTTATTTTTTGATAAATTTTCTAAAAAATTATTATTTTCAAAGCTATCAATCCGATTAAAAAAGTTTTTAACCCCAATTGATTTTAACATTTCAAAAGGTCCCATAGCCCAATTAAAACCAAGTCTCATCGCTTCATCAATGTCATTAAATTTATCTGTAATTGCTGGAACTAACGATGATGCATATTTAATTATTTTTGAAATAACGGACCATGCATACTCGCCATATTTGTCTTTTCTTTCAATTAATAATTTTAAATTAACAGTTTCAATACCAAGGTCAATTTTCTTTGTAGGTGAGTACTCACCAGTTTCAAGATTAATTGCTTCTAAAATCTTTTGATTGTTTTGTTTATTCATTCTATAAAAACCACCTTTTCCTTTTCTACCCGTGTAACCAGTTTGAATTAATTTTGAAATTAATGGAATTTCTTTAGCAACTTCTTGGAATGGATCTTTTTTTGAAAGTTCTTTGATGAAACTTTTTAATACATCGGCCATTAAATCAATACCAATCAAATCATATAGGCCAAATACTCCTGTTTTTGGAATGCCCATTGGACGGCCAAAAACTGCATCTGCTTCTTCTATTGATAATTTCATCCTGAATGCTTCGGTCATTGCAACCTGCATGGCAAAAACACCTACTCTATTTCCAAGAAAACCTGGGGTATCATTGCATACAATTGCTCCTTTACCTAGCTCGTGCTCACAAAATTTTTTTAAAGAATTAATTTTATCAAGGTCATTATTCTCGTTTTTAACAATTTCTAATAACCCCATATAACGAACAGGATTAAAGAAGTGTGTAATACAGAAATCTTTTTTTTCACCGTCTGTTAATTTTTCTGATAAAATTTTAATTGGAATTGATGAAGTATTTGAGGAGACTATTGCGCCAGGCTTTCTTGATTTAAAAATTTTTTCATAAATATTATGCTTAATATCTATTCTTTCAACAACAGCCTCTACAACCCAATCAGCATCCTTTACTACATCAAAGTCATCATTTATATTTCCTACTTCGATTTTGTCTATTCTCGTTTTGTCAATTAATAGTGGTGGTCTAGATTTATAAATTCTTTCTCTGGCTTTTTCACTTATCTCTGTAGTTAAATCTAATAAAGTCACTGGAACATTAGCATTACATAAGTGTGCAGCAATACCGCTTCCCATTGTTCCTGATCCTATTATGACAACTTTTTTAATTTCCATAATATTAAAACTTAATTAAAAATTATCTGTTAATGCCTCTTATTCTTTCAGATCTTCTTCTTAGAAGTTCTGCAGTAACAAGTATTAGCGTTGAAAGAACTATTAAGCAAGTAGCTACGGCAAGTATAGTTGGGCTAAGTTGTTCTCTTAAACCTGTCCACATTTGAATTGGTATTGTTGTGTTGTCAAGTCCTGCTAAGAATAATACAACCACTACTTCATCAAATGAAGTAACAAAAGCGAACAAGCCTCCAGATATAACCCCTGGCAAAATTAAAGGTAAAGTTATTTTCATAAATGTGTTAACTGGGTCACTTCCAAGGCTAGATGCTGCTCTTGTAACACTGTGATCAAATCCAGAGAGTGTTGCTGTAACTGTAATTACAACAAATGGAGTACCTAGTATTATATGCGCAAGAACTATACCTGTGTGGGTCGCTGCTAATCCGACTTTTGCCATAAAAAAGAATATAGCAACACCTGAAATAATAAGTGGAACTATCATAGGTGATATTAAAGCTGCCATAATAATTCCTTTGTAAGGCATGTGTCTGCTACTTAAACCTAGTGCTGCTACAGTTCCTAATATAACTGATCCCAGAGTTGCAAATAAAGCAATAATAAAGCTATTCTTTGCTGCAAGTCCCCAAGGATTTTTGGTTCCATAAATCATATCCTTATACCATCTTAATGAAAATGCATCTGGATCAAGTCTCTTCATCCCTTCTGAAAAAACTAGGAACTCTTCTGCGTTAAAAGATAATGGGAAAATTACAAAAAGTGGCGCTATCAAAAAGAAAAATACACAACCACATATAAATAAATAAAAGTAGTGCCAAACTCTATAATGTGGTTCTGTATATTTTGGTAAAGCCATAATTTATCCTAATTTTATATTATCAACTCCAACAAGTTTGTTATAAACCCAATAAATAGCTAGTACTCCAGCCAGCAACATTAACCCCATTGCTGATGCAAAGCTCCAATCAAGTGTACTCTTCATATGAAAAGCTATTTGGTTACTAATAAGTGTTCCTGATGCTCCTCCTACTAAAGCAGGAGTAATGTAATAACCTATAGCAAGTATAAATACTAACAGGCAACCTGCTCCAATACCTGGTATAGTTAAAGGAAAGTAAACTTTCCAAAAGGCAATGAAAGGCGTGCCGCCCAGCGATTTTCCTGCTCTCATCAAGCTTGGTGAAATGGTTTTCATGACGCTATACAATGGTAAAACCATAAAAGGTAAAAGAATTTGCGTCATAGCTACATAAGTGCCTGTTTTATTGTACATCATCTCGGGCCTATTATCATCTGACACTAAGCCTATCATGACAAAAAAGTCATTTACTATTCCTTGTTGTTGCAACAAAATCATCCAGCTTGCTGTTCTTACAAGTAGAGATGTCCAAAAAGGAAGAAGAACACAGATCATTAATAAGTTACTATATTTCATTGGAAGTGTTGCTAGTAAATGTGCAATTGGGTAAGCCATTAAAAAACAAAAAATTGTTACAAAAAGAGCCACCTCTAAAGTTCTTAACCATAATATTTTATGAATTCTTCTATCTTCAGGAACCTGAACTATATTACCATCTTCATTTTCATACATGTCTATTCCTTTTAAATATTTTGCATATGTATACGAAGGAGCTCTTCTTTTAAGCGCTCTCCAATATTCAACGTTAGCCCATCTTTTATGGACTCCCATAATTTGCTCTTTATAATTACCTTCTTCAAATTTTTTCATTTTTCTTTTTAATTTTTTAAGAATACTTTTGAAACCATTCTTTTCAAAATTAAGTTGAGTAGCTAATTTTCCAAATGTTTTTTCTTCAACTAGCTTTTTATAATCTAAATAAAACGCTTCAAAAACCTCTTCCTCAGGAAGATCTTTTCCATCCCATTGCTCCATTGCTTTGTATGTTTTAGGAAGCATATTAGTAACCATACGGTCATCAACACTTCTATAAAGCATGTCTCCAATTGGAAAAACATAGGTAATTATTAAAAATAGTAAAAGAGGACATACAAGCAAAAAAGCTTTGATTTTATTTTTTTTTTCAGCTTTTTTTAGACTTACCTCTAAAGGAATTCCGTCTGTAGTTAAAATTTTTTGTGTTTCGCTGCTCATAAATAAAAAGGGCGGTTATTAAATAACCGCCCTTAAATATAATATATAATTTTAGTCTTTAAAACTTAAAATTATAGACCAGCTTTCATAGCTTCCCATTTTTCACCAAGTTCTGTACCGTTATCAGCCCAGAAAATTGGGTCAACTAGGAAGTAGTTTTTAGTGTTTGCTGGCGCTGTTGGCATATGTGGTACCATGTTTGTTTTACCATCTTTATACCAAGGCTCTCCTGCTTTCATAACTTCTATAGATGATTTTCTCCAAGGAGCGTAAGCAATATACTTAGCACTTCCAGCTAACATCTCAGTGTTAGTCATCATAGCTAGAGCTTTTTTAGCGTTAGCTTCGTCTGGTCCACCTTTAACAAGTGCAAAATATTCATAGTCAAGACCTTGTGCGTCCCAAACTTGAACGATTGGAGCACCTTCACCAACAGTAGCGTTGAAGAATCTTCCGTTCCAACCAGTTGCCATAACAACTTCTCCACTCATTAATAATTCTGGTGGTTGAGCACCTGCAGACCAAAATACACATCCACCTTTAGGATCTGTGCAAAGTTTTTTGATCTTATCCATTGCTTTTTGAACACCTTTTTCAGTACCCAAAGCTTTATAGATATTTGCTCCACCTTTTCCTGGTTTTGTTCCGCTAGCAGCTAAAGCAATCTCTAAATTAGTTAGAGCGCTTTTGTAGATAGCTCTTTTTCCAGGGAATTTTTTAGTATTAAAGAAATCTTTTATAGTTTTTGGAGTACCTTTAACATTGTCGCTATTATAAGCATAGTTCCAAGAATATAAAATGTTTCCTACCGCACATTTAGAAGGCATGCTAGTAAAGAAGTCTTTACTTGCTGGAGTCCCATCTGGTGCTGCTGGAAAGTCTTTGTCAAAATCAAATTCTACAAAGATACCTTCGTCACATCCAGTAATAGTATCCATAGCAAAAACGTCCATTATATCCCAAACGACTGCGCCTGCTTCTTGTTGTGCTTTAACTTCTGATAATCCACCAGAATAATCAACCCAGTTAATTTCAATACCAAGTTTCTTAGCTGTAGGATCACCATATCCTAACTTTTGAGATTCCGTATAAGCTCCACCCCAAGATGCAACTGTAACTGCAAATGCTGATGAAGTAATAGAAAGTACAAAAGATAGAGTAAGTAATAATTTACTTAATTTTTTCATTTATCCTCCGATTAATCGTTTTTTAAAAACAGGATTACAGCAAGATATAATAAAGGAGTCAATAAGCCATTTATCTTAAAAAAAGCTTTATTTTACTTTAATAGATGGATGTTTTTTATTTATAGCTTATTTTGGGTCTAACGCTCTAGCATCAAAGCTGTTCCAGCTAACATTAATTTGGTTGCCAAGCTTTATATCCATATTGGCAGAACTATTTGGAACTTTTAAAATAAAATCTTTGTTACCAAGTAAATTTAGTCTAACTCTGGTATGATCTCCATGATAAATTATTTCTTCAATTTTTCCTTTAAAATTATTTTCCATTTTATCTTTAGTATTAATTAAAGCTCTTTCAGGTCTTAAGGATACAATTGTTTTTTCTCCATTTGACTTTACTGTTATTGGATTTGCTAAAATTTCTGAGCCATCATCTAATTTTACTTTACACTTATCTTTTGAAACATCTGTGACCTGTCCTGAGAATCTATTATTTTCACCTATAAATTCTGCTACAAAGGAATTTACTGGTTCTTCGTATAATTTGTCTGGTGAGGATAACTGTTGAACTTTTCCATCATTAAATACAGCTATTCTATTTGACATCGTTAAAGCTTCTCCTTGATCATGAGTAACGTACACAACTGTAACTCCAATACTTTCGTGAATATGTTTAATTTCATATTGCATGCTCTCTCTTAAATTTTTATCAAGAGCACCCAATGGCTCATCCATTAAAACTACCGCTGGATCAAAAACTAAAGCTCTTGCTACAGCGACTCTTTGTTGTTGACCTCCAGATAGTTGTCCGGGCATTCTATTTTCAAATCCTGAAAGTGAAACCATTGATAGAGCCTTATCAACTTTTTTATCTATATCTTCTTTAGAAATTTTTCTAACTCTTAGTGGAAAAGCCAAGTTTTCATAAACTGTCATATGAGGAAATAATGCATAGTTTTGAAAAACCATTCCAATTCCTCTTTTGTGAGGTGGAATATTTGATATAGGATTTTTGTCTAAATATATTTCTCCATTGGTAGGAGTTTCAAATCCGGCTAACATCATTAAGCAAGTTGTTTTTCCTGAACCAGATGGTCCAAGCATTGTAATAAATTCACCTTCAGCAATATCTAAGTTTAAATCTTTAACGACTAGAACTTTACCATCATAACTTTTGTCTACTTTATCGAATTTAACAAATTCTGAATTTTTTGACATAGGAAGAGTTTTAAAACATTTGTGGAGGTATATTTCAAGTTCTTATTTTATATGTAATTCTCTTGAAAAATTGCAGAATAGCTCGCTACCATTCTCTGTTACACGTACTGACTCAGAAGCTTCTACACCCCATTCTCCAAATTGCATCACTGCAATCATATGAAAACAAACGTTAGGTTGTAATACTGTCATATCACCTTTATAAATATTTAATGTGTGCTCTCCCCAATCAGGTGGGTAACCAATTCCAATTGAATATCCAGTCCTAGATTCTTTTTTTATTTTATATTTATCCAAAACTCCCCAAAACTTTTGGGCTACATCATCTGCAGTGTTTCCTGGTTTTGTCGCGGAAATACCTGCGTCTAGCGCTTCATTAGTTGCATTCATAGCATCTATTTTTTTTTGTTCTGGTTTTCCTAATTGAACTGTTCTTGCCATTGGACAGTGATACCTTTTATTAACTCCTGATAATTCAATTATTGTTGCTTCTCCCTCAACAAATTTTTCATCAGTTGCAGTTAGATGTGAGGCTGATGTTCCTTTGCCGGTTGGCAATAATGTTGCAATACTTGCATATTCACCACCAATTTCCGGTGTTCCTCTAAAAAGAGCTCTTTGAATTTCAGCAACAGCATCACACTGTCTAACTCCAGGATTAATACTTTCAATAGCGACTTTCATTGCTTGTTGAGATATTAACGCTGCACCTTTCATAAGATTTATTTCTGCTTCAGATTTTGCTAATCTTGCCCAATTAACCAATCTATCAGAATCTTTAATTTTTGCATTTGGCAAACCTTGTTTTAATTTTTCATAACAATAAGCAGTAAAATAATGACTATCCATTTCAACACCAATATTTAATTTATCCCATTTATTTTGTTTTATTAATTCAATTAAAGGATCGTAAGGATGCATTGGCCATGCATGAATATATTTTTCTTCGTAAACAATTATGTTTTCTCTTTTCAGGTAAGTTTTAATATATGCGCCACCAGCATCTTGTGCTCTTACAAAACATAGGGGCTCATCTGCATTTATATGAACTATTACACATTGGGTATAGTAAAATGACCAAGCGTCGTACCCTGTTAGATAATTCATGTTATTAGTATCTTGAGAAATTAAAAGCTCAATGCCTTTTTTCTGCATTGATTTTTGGACTCTCTTTAATCTATTTTTATACTCTTCTTTTGAAAATAACATAGCTAACTTGGGTTAAACAATTTACCAAATCCCTTAATGGATTGTGTTTTGCCTATACTTTGTAAAGTGTCCCAAATTAAAACTTGATTACTAGAAAGTACAGTTTTTTTTAATTTCTTTTCCAGTTTATCGATTATTGACAAAGCTGGTAATGCTGTACAAGAAACGAACAAAGCATCTGCTTCGCCCAAATCCATATTGCAAAGAGTTTCATATAAATAATCTGGATCTACTTTCCCAATATCTAAATCATTCGTAATATCATAATACGAGTTTGAAGTAATAGTAAAATTTTCTTTTTTGAAATAATTTAAAACGTCATCATTTAATACTTTTGAGTATGGTGTAAAAATTGATATTTTTTTAATATTCATTTTTTTTAATGCATTTAATGCTGCTGTACTTGGTGTTGTAACCTTGGCTTCTGGTTTTGCTTGATTAATTTTGCTTTTAATATTTTCGTATCCTGCAGCAACTGTTCCTGAGGTACACCCATAAACAACACAATCTAATTTTTCATTAGGTAGAATATCCTTCGAAACTTCTGTGACAGTGTTTGACATTTTAATTAAATTTTCGCTTGTTAAAGGAAAATAACAATGGATTCTATTTACAAATAGATCGATATCCATATTTTTAATAACATCATTAAAATCTTTCTCTATTCTAAAATCTGTAGCCAAAGTAATTAAACCTACTCTAGAATTAGAGCTTACTTTATATTTTGGTTCTATTTTTGTAGAATACATTTTTAAAAAAAAAATATATCATAAAGTATTTAATATTCACTAAAATTAAAAGGTTGTTATGAAAATAGGATTTATAGGACTTGGAAATGTTGGAGGTAAATTAGCAAGCAGTTTGTTGAGAAATAAGTTTGATTTAACTGTAAGAGATTTAGAGAAAAGCTTAACAAATGATTTTAAAAATAAAGGTGCAAAGATCGCCAATACTGCGAAAGAATTAACAGAACAAACTGAATTAATTATAACTTGTCTACCTTCACCTGAAATATGCGCAGAGGTAATGGAGTCAAAAGAAGGTGTAATTAATGGTCTTTCAAAAAATAAAATTTGGTTGGAGATGAGTACAACTGACGAGTCTGAAGTTAAAAGGCTGGGTAAACTGGTTTCAAATAAAGAAGCCATTCCTCTAGATGGTCCAGTTAGTGGTGGATGTCATAGAGCAGCAACAGGTAATATCGCTATTTTTGTTGGTGGAGAAAGAGCAAGTTTTGAAAAAATTTTACCAGTTTTAACCACAATGGGAAGAAAGATTCTTCATACTGGAGAACTTGGAACTGCTTCAATTTTAAAGGTAATTACAAACTATTTAGCATCTGTTCATTTGGCTGCTCTTGGAGAAGCATGGACGATAGCTAAAAAATCTAAATTAAATCTTAATAAAACTTTTAAAGGAATTGCTGTTTCTTCAGGTAACTCCTTTGTTCATGAAACTGAAAGTCAGGTGATCTTAAACGGATCATATAATATTAATTTTACAATGGATTTAGTTCAAAAAGATATGAATCTTTTTAACCAACTTTCAAAAAAACTTAATACACCATTGGAAATATCACCATTTGTATTAGATATATTTAAAGACGCAAAAAAGAAATATGGTTCCAGGGCGTGGTCATCAATGGTAGTTAAAAGGCTTGAAGATAAATTTGGCCTAGACTTTAGAGCTTCTGGATTTCCTGATGAATTAATTGATAATGAAAAAGAAGAAAAAGGATATGAAATTTAAATAATATGTTAATAATAAATTATGCTTGATAAAAGAAATTTTTATATAAATGGTAAATGGGTAAAGCCCTTTAAATCAAATGACTTTGAAGTAATTAATCCATCTAACGAAGAAGCCTTTGCTATTATTACGCTTGGTTCTAAAGAAGATACTGATACAGCGGTAGAAGCAGCAAAAAATGCTTTTGTTAATTGGAAAGAAATCTCAAAAGAAGAAAAAATAAGTCTTTTGGAAAAACTGCTAAAAATTTATAAAAAAAGATTTAATGAGATGGCTGAAGCGATGTCAATGGAGATGGGATCACCCATTGATTTTGCAACCTCAACACATACTGCATCAGGACAAGCCCATTTGGAGGATTTCATATTAAGATTAAAAGAATTTGAATTTGAAGAACATTTTAACTCTAAGTCTAATAATCATATAACTCGTGAACCAATAGGAGTGTGTGGTTTAATTACTCCCTGGAATTGGCCGATAAATCAAATAGCATTAAAGGTAATTCCTGCTTTCGCAACTGGCTGCACTATGATACTTAAGCCATCTGAAATAGCTCCAATCTCAGCAATGTTATTCGCTGAAATGATTGATGAAGTAGGTTTTCCTGCTGGAGTTTTTAATTTAGTAAATGGAGATGGAGCTGGAGTTGGAACACAAATATCTGGTCATCCTGACATCGATATGGTTTCTTTCACTGGTTCAACAAGAGCAGGAAAATTAATTACAAAAAATGCTGCTAATACAATTAAGAGGGTTTGTTTAGAGTTAGGTGGTAAAGGTGGAAATATTGTTTTTGCAGACTCCTACCCTGATGCAGTGAGAGATGGAATTAGAAATGTAATGAGTAATTCTGGACAATCATGTGACGCACCAACAAGAATGCTTGTAGAAAAATCTATTTATGAAAGAGCTGTTAGAGAAGCAACAGATGAGGCTAATAAAATTAAAGTAAATATTGCTTCAAAAAAAGGAGATCACATAGGACCAGTAGTTTCAAAAATTCAGTATGATAAAATAATTAATTTGATTAAAGATGGTATTAATGAAGGAGCAACACTTGCAGCAGGTGGCCCGGAACTTCCAAGTGGTTTAAATAAAGGTTATTTTATTAAACCAACTATATTCACTGATGTTACAAATAGTATGCAGATAGCAAAAAAAGAAATCTTTGGACCAGTTCTTTCAATAATTCCATTTGAAACTGAAGAAGAAGCAATATCAATTACAAATGAAACTGAATATGGCCTTGGTAATTATCTACAAACAGAAGATAAAGAAAAAGCAAAAAGAGTTGCTAAAAAATTAAGGTCTGGCTGCGTATATATTAATGGTAATGGTGCTGACCCTGGAACCCCATTTGGAGGCTACAGACAATCTGGAAATGGTCGTGAAGGTGGTAATTGGGGTCTTGAAGAATACCTTGAGGTAAAAACTATTACAGGTTGGAAGTAATAATATTAAATGGCTCATTCAATAATCCATAGAGGATTAGCTAAAAAAAAATTTAAGGAAAATACTCTTCCTGCATTTAAATATTGTTTTAAAAAAAAATTTGGTATTGAAACAGATCTACATACTACAAAAGACAACAAAATCATATGTTTTCATGATTTTAATTTAAAAAAAAAATTCAAAATTAATAAATTGATAAAAAATCTTGATTTTAATGAGATCAACAAAATAGCAAAAAAATTTGGATATTACGTGCCTGAACTAAAAGAATTAATAAGTATAGCAAAAAATAAGCATTATCTAATGTTAGAAATTAAATCTGCTTTTTCTAAAAAAAATTTATCTCAATTGATTGATCAAACTAAAAAATTAAAATCTTTCAGCATTACTTCATTTAATGAAAATAATATTAAAAATATTTATAAACTTAAAAAAAGAATTACTTTAGGACTATGTTTTGTATCAACTAGCTCTATTCAGAAAATTATAAATAAAAGTAGATTAAAGTATATAAATATACTCGTAATGGAAAAAAAATTTTTATCAAAAAAAAAATTAAATATTATCAATAAACCAATTTACTATTATACTGCGAAAAGTAAGGAAATTAGAAATAAATACAATAATAAAAATCTTATTTTTGAAAACTTATAGTTTTACTTTTTTAAAAAACTTAATCTTCCTATAATTTCGTCTCTATCCATATAATAGCCTTGTAAATGTCTATGACCTGAATTTGGATTAAATTCTGTTCTACCATGTAAAATTCTTCTATTATTAAATGAAAAAATATCTCCAGGCTCAAGTCTAAATTTTATCTGGAATCGTTCATCGTGTAAAAGATTTCCAAACCTATGGTGAGCTTTATAAACTTTATCCATAATGTCAGGGTGGCAATCTAATGCGTCCATAGTAGCTACACTGAATCTAATATCATTATAATCTCCATCTTTAGTTAAAGAAATTGCTGTACCATAAAAACTTCTATGTGCGTCTTGAGTATAATCTTTATCTCTAAATTTAAGAGGTACGTTAACTAAAGTTTCAAAAATTTTTTTTTCATTTTTTCTTAGGTAATCAGCAACTGTAAAAGCATCTACAGCTGAGGAATTTCCACCTTCTGCTGAATTTATTAAACAGTGGAGAAATTGATACCCTGGAGGATTTTCAAACCATGGTAAATCCATATGATTTCTAAGAGCATGCGCAGTATATGCTGAATTATTTGGTTTTGGAACATTTATAACTTCAAAGGGTGTTTTGAAAAAAGTTTCTCTTGTATGACTTATTCTATTTAAAACTGGGAATGCAGACTCTTTTTCAACTGGTGTATTTTTTACAATTGCAATTCCCTTGTAATGTAAAAGTTCTAGCCATTTTATTAATCCTTCATCAGAATTAATAATTTCGTCATGATCAACGCTAATAGATTTTAAATTTTCTTGCAAAGAACTATCCCATAATTGATAAGGAGAAACATATTTTTTATTATTGTTTATAGTGTAACAATTTTTCCTAAGCCATTCTTGATCATAAAAACTTGTATGATCTCCTTCGCTCCATGCTATTTCTAATTTTCCGTCTTCATTAATCTTGTATGTCTTAGGTTCGATATTCGTTGAAACTTCAAGTATATTAAACATTCTATGTCTTGAGTCTTTATCATGAGCGGTTGGACAATTGTCTCTTAACCACAAAAAATTAAAATTACTTTTTTCTCCATCGCTCCATTCAACATTTAATGCTGAACCATTCTTTGATACTTTAGAAATTTCTACTGACATAATAACAATTGTTATTTTATTTTATTTTGATTTCAATTCAATTTATAATTGAATCTAAGTATTTTATATAGTTTTTTCTCAGTTTATTGACCCATATCAATCTTAATTAAGGTTGTTTTTTTCGACGTATCAAGTTTTAATGTGGCTAGTTTAAACTAAACATAAGGGGGAAATTCATGAGATTTCTAAAAAAACTATTTCTTTCAATTGCTTTTATAGCGGTTACATCATTAGGCACAACAAGTGCTAATGCTGCTTGTAAAGTACATTTGGGAGATTTCGACTGGGATAGTGCTAACGTTCATACAGCTATTGTTGGTTATATACTTGAAAAAGGATATGGCTGCCAAGTAGAAGTAACTAAAGGTAGTACTAGTCCTATTATGGCTGCTCACTACGATCAACAGCTTGATATTATAACTGAAGTTTGGAGAGATAATATTGTTCAAATGCATGAAGAAGCTGTAGCAGCAGGTAAAATTGTTGAACTTGGAGTTAATACTCCGTCATCTACTCAAGGTTTTTATGTAGATAAGCCTACAGCAGACAAATATGGCTTGGTAAGTGTTGAAGATATGATGAAGCCAGAAATAGCAAAATTATTTGCTGACCCAGAAGCTCCTGGGAAAGGACGAATGACAAGCTGTATTTCTGGATGGACTTGCTACACTATTAATTTAGTTAAGCACAAAGTTTATGGTCTAGATAAATACTATACTAACTTTGATCCTGGTTCTGGTGGTGCTTTAGATGCAGCAATTGCTGGTGCATTTAAAAAGGGTAAGCCAGTATTTTCTTACTACTGGACACCAACAGGTTTAATGGGAAAAGTTGATTTAGTTCAACTTAAAGAACCTGCTTATGATAATAAATGTTGGACTGAAATGATGGCTGTTGTTGAGAAGATTAAAGCTGATGGCCCAGATGCATACACAAAAACTTGTGCAAGTGCATACGTAGATATGGCTTTAACAAAATCTGCATCAACTACTTTTGCTAATAATCCAGCTAATAAACCGGTTATTGACTTTGTAAAAGCATACACTTTGCCTACTCCTGAGGTAAACAAATCACTTGCTTTTTATATGGATGAATCAGGTGGAGATATGGAAGCAACTGCTAAGAACTTTTTAAAAGGATCTAGCGTTTGGACTAAATGGGTCCCTGCAGATGTTGCTAAAAAAGTTAAAGCTTCGCTTTAATTTTTAAAACAATTATTAATACTAAGAGCCCGCAAGGGCTCTTAGTATTTTTAGGAAGTGTTAATGGAGAAGTACAAAAAATATTTTAATTTAATTTATCTAATAGCATTTATTGCTATGGTTGTTGTTGCATACACAACTTCAAAATATAGACCTGAAAGTGTTTCAATTTTATTTACTGATCCGTCATGGTTAGGAAACTGGCCTAAATGGCTAGATCTACCATTGATGCCATTCTTAAATGAAGGTTTTGATAAACTTATAAAAGAGTATGGAATGTTTTTCGAGGGAATTAATAATTTTCTACTTGGTCTTTATACGGATATGAAAAATTTCATGGTTGCATTACCTTGGCCAGTATTAATGATATCTGTAATTGTTCTTTGTTATTTTGTAAGCGGAAGAAATACAGGAACAACAATTATGGTTGCATTTTGCGTTTTCTTTCTTGGTTTTCTTAGCCCTAGATACTGGGATAAATGTATAATGACAACTTGTATAGTTGTTATAGGAATGCTCCTTTGTTTAATAATAGGAATTCCTGTAGGAATTATGATGGCAAGAAATAAAAAAGTAAGAAATGCTATATTGCCAGTTTTAGATTTAATGCAAACTATTCCTAGTTTTTGTTACTTAATTCCAGGAATATTATTATTTGGTTTGGGAGCTGTACCAGCAATTTTTGCTATATTTGTTTATGCTGTTCCTCCTTTAATAAGATTAACTGACCTTGGAATTAGATTGGTTGATACAGAAGTTGTTGAAGCAGCTGAAGCTTTTGGTGCAAGTAAAAAACAAAAATTATGGGGAGTACAATTACCGTTGGCACTACCTAATATAATGCAAGGAGTTAACCAATGTACAATGATGTCACTAGCTATGGTAGTAATTGCATCAATGATAGGAACAAGGGGAATTGGTGACGAAGTATTGCTTGGACTACAACAATTAAATGTAGGTATGGCTACAGAAGCAGGCATTGCAATTGTATTGCTTGCTATTATATTCGATAGAATTACACAATCTTATGGAGAAAAAATTCAAGCAAGAACACATAATAAAAAAAAATTAATTTTATAAAAAAAATATGAGCAAAATTGAAATAAAAAACGTATATAAAATTTTTGGTGATCAACCATCAAAAGTTCTTCCAATGGTTAAGGATGGAGCAACAAAAGAAGAAATCTTAGAAAAAACTGGACACACTGTTGGTCTTGACGATGTATCACTATCTATTGAAGAAGGTGAAACTTTTGTTTGTATGGGTTTGTCTGGTTCAGGAAAATCTACACTAATACGTCATATTAATAGATTAATAGATCCAACATCAGGAGTAGTTTCTGTAGAAGGAACAAATGTTATGGATTTAGATCAAAAACAATTAATTGAGTTTAGAAGACATAAAATGAGTATGGTATTTCAAAGATTTGGTTTATTTCCTCACAAAACAGTTATGGAAAATGTTGGATACGGTCTTGAAGTTCAAGGTCAAAAACCAGAAGAAAGAAACAAAACCGCAATGGAAAAAATTGAAGCTGTAGGTTTAAATGGATTTGAACATCAATATCCAAATCAATTGTCTGGTGGAATGCAGCAAAGGGTTGGCCTTGCGAGAGCTTTAGCTACTAATACAGATATAATGTTAATGGACGAAGCTTTTTCTGCATTGGATCCTTTGATTAGAAGTGACATGCAAAAACAACTAATGGATTTACAAAGTGAATTAAAAAAAACAATAGTATTTATTACTCATGATCTTGATGAGTCTTTAAGATTAGGAGACCACATAGGAATATTAAACGGTGGCAGATTAGTACAAGTGGGAACACCAGTTGATATTATAATGAACCCTGCTGATGAATATGTAACTGCGTTTGTTAAAGACGTAAATAGAGCAAAAGTTATCAAAGCTAAAATTATTATGAAGTCTGCAAATGAATCAAATGGGGTTGACAAAAAAAACCTTGTTAAAGTTCAAGAAGATCAATTTATTGAAGAGTTTTTACCTCAAGTTGTTTGTACTAATGCTAACTGTGAGGTAGTTGATAAACAAGGAAATGTTAAAGGATATATTACAAATAAAGAATTACAAAAATCTTTAACTAAGTCATAGTTAATGGCTGATCAGTCTTTAAAGAAT
Source organism: uncultured Pelagibacteraceae bacterium (assembly GCA_902608975.1). Taxonomy (GTDB): domain Bacteria; phylum Pseudomonadota; class Alphaproteobacteria; order Pelagibacterales; family Pelagibacteraceae; genus Pelagibacter. Next base: position 9,017 of record CACLQI010000004.1, on the reverse strand, counting down.
AAAAAAATTGTTATTTCTGCTGGTGCCTCTGGAATAGGTTTAGCTACAGCAAAAGTTTGTCTTTCGAGAGGGGCAACGGTTTATCTTTGTGATTTAAATGAAAGATTTGTTAATAAATTAAAAAAACACCCGCTTAAAAATAAAAGACTATTTGTTTCTCAATGTGATGCTTCAAATGAGTATGATGTTTCAAATTTTTTTGAAGAAATAAATAAAAAAACAAAAAAAATAGATGCGTTAATTAATAATGTAGGTGTTGCTGGCCCTACTGGTACTTTAGAAAAACTTGAGTCTGATGACTGGGAAAGAACTTTAAAAATAAATGTTATAAGTCATTTTTATTTTACAAAATTAGCAATACCTATGTTAAAAAAAAATAAAGGTGGCTCTATTATAAATCTTTCTTCTGGAGCTGGAATTATGGGTTTTCCTTTGCGTTCTCCCTACGCTGCAAGTAAATGGGCGGTAATAGGTATGACAAAAACTTTAGCTATGGAACTTGGTAAATTTAAAATTCGTGTTAACGCAATTTGTCCAGGAACTATCAAAGGAGATAGAATGGTGAGAGTTATAAGAGACAAAGCAAAATTTTTAAAAGTTTCAAAAAAATTAATTGAAAAAGATTTTGTATCAATGGCTTCTATGAATTGTTGGATTTATGAAGAAGATATTGCGAAATTGTGTTCCTTTTTAATTTCAGCTGATGGTGAAAGAGTTTCAGGCCAGACAATTCCAGTAGATGGAAATGCTACAAGAATGGATTGATCAAAAAACTTTAATAATTTAATAATAAATTAAATTTTATTCATTACTTGTGTTTAACAAGCTTAAGTTTTTCTCTTGTTTCTGCTGGAGTCATTGTTGAAACACCTAGGTCATTGACTATTCTAATCGCTTTTTCAACTAACTGTGCATTTGTCGCGAGTTTTCCCTTTGATAAATATAAATTATCTTCAAGTCCTACTCTAGGATTTCCTCCCATAATTACTGTTTGAGCAACAAATGGCATTTCATTTTTAGAAATCGCAAACCCAGACCAAACACCTTCTTTTGGCATTATATCTTTCATTGCTTGCATAGCTAGAGGTGTAGCTGGTGCTCCCCATGGAATTCCTAAACACATTTGAAACATGGGTGGATCACTTAACAATCCTTCTTTATAAAGTTGCGCACCAAACCACATATTACCTAAATCAAAAGCTTCTATTTCTGGTTTTACTTTTATTTCTTTTAATTTTTTTGCAGCTTTTCTTAAATCTCTTGGTGTATTAATAGTTATTACTGACCCATCTCCAAAATTTAACGTTCCACAATCTAAAGTACATATTTCAGGTAAAAATTCTTCTGCATTTGCAATTCTTTCCATTACATTTGCCATATCAGTTAAAGGACCAAATTGTAATGGACTATGTTCACCAATATCAAGATCTCCACCCATTCCAGTAGTTAAATTAATGATAACATCGGTGTCGCTAGATCTTATTCTGTCAACGACTTCTTTATAAAGTTCGAGTCTTCTACTTGGTGCACCATCTTCTTCTCTTACGTGAATATGTGCAATTGCTGCGCCTGCTTTAGCAGCTTCAATTGAAGCTTTTGCAATTTGTTCAGGTGTCTTTGGTAAATCAGGATGTTTACTGGCTGTATCTCCAGATCCGGTTACTGCACAAGATATAAATACTTTATTGTTCATTTCAATTTATAGATTTATACTATTTAAAAAAATTATTTAAAATAGAAAAATGTCAATACATTTAACAACTCAAAAAATTATAAAAGATTGGACAGACTACAATAATCATATGAATGTTGCTTATTATGTCCTAATTTTTGATGTTTATGGCGCTGAAATTTTAATGAATAAGTTTAAAATGGGTGAACACTCTGCAAAGACAACTAAAAAGAGCACTATGGTCGTAGAGTCTCATATTACTTACAATCAAGAAGTAAGCGAGGGAGATGAAGTAGATGTTAACTTATGTTTTTTTGACCATGATAAAAAAAGACTTTTATATAAAATGGAAATGATTCATAGAGAAAAAAAATATCTAGCATCAACTATCGAAATTTTAGCACTGTATGTTGATTTAGGTCAAAGAAAAGTTGCAGAATTTGAAGAAGAAAAAAATAAAGTTATGGATGATTTTATTGAAAAAAATAAAGCTAATTTTAAAAGTGAAGACTTAAAATTTTCATCAAAGTTAAAAAAATAATTAACTAATTAACTTTTATATCATTCATTAGATGAACAATAATCACACCAATAACGATAAACGATAGACCAATAATAGTTGGAATATTAGGAATTTGATTATACTTTACCGCTGCAATAATTGTTATACCAACAATACCTCCTGCTGCCCAGCTAGCATAGACTATACCTACTGGTATAAACTGCATTGAGTGTGATATTAAGTACAAACAAATACAAAGAGCTATTACAACTATTAACGAAGGATAAAGTTTGGTAAAGCCATAAGTATCTTTTAAGGTACTAGTGCTAATTAACTCAAAAATAATCGCTATAACCAAAAATATATATGCCCATGTAAGATTCATATTCAACCTTATATATAGTGACAAAATTAATTTCTAGATATAAATTATATTAATGGAAATAAAACTACTTTCAGGTGCTTTAGGAGCGGAAATAAAAGGTATAAACCTTAAAGATACGTCAGAAGAAAACTTTAAAAAAATTAACGATTTATTATTAGAACACAAAGTAATTTTCTTTAGAAACCAATTAATTAATGCTGAGGAACATATAGCGCTAGCAGAAAAATTTGGTCCTTTAGAAACTCATGCGTACGTCAAAGGATTAGAAAAACATCCTGAGATTGTCAGAATAATTAAGGCCGAAGATGAACAAAATCAATGGGGCGAAAATTGGCATAGCGATGTCAGCTATAACGCTAAGCCTACAAAAGCTGTAATATTAAAATCAATTAAAATTCCACCTGTTGGGGGAGATACCTGCTTTTCTAACATGGAACTTGCTTGGGAAACTTTAGACGAAGATATAAAAGAAAAAATAAAAAATAAAACTGCTATCCATAGTTCATTAGGAGCTGAATTTTTTTTGGATAGTTATAAAAAAATGGAAGGTAATAAGAAAAAAAATTTCGATGAATATTCTAATGAACACCCTATCGTTCGAACTCATCCTGAGACTGGAAAACAAATATTATTCGTAAATTGGACATATACAAAAAAAATTGTTGGTTTAGATAAGAAAGAAAGTGATGATATTTTAAAAAAAATATTTGAACATCAGGCTAGATTAGAGCTAACTTGTCGTTTTACTTGGACAGAAAATACTGTTTGCATTTGGGATAATAGAAGCGTTATTCATTTTGCAATCGCTGATTTTTATCCAGGAAGAGGCCTTGGATATGAAAGAGTTATGGATAGAATTGCTGTTGAAGGTGATCAACCAAATTAAAATTGATGAATGTAATATATAAAATTATTTCTAATTTTATAAATAATAAATCTTTATATATCGGAGAAAAAGTAACTATGTCTGAACATATGATTCAGTCTGCAATGATAGCTGAGAAAAAAAAATCATCAAAAAGCTTGATATGCGCGTCTTTACTTCATGATTATGGACATTTTATTTTAGACGACCCTAATGATTTAGTTAAAAAAAAATTAGATGGAAAACACGAAGAAATAGGATACGAATATTTAAGTAGATTCTTTAAAGAAGACGTGGTCGAACCAATTAAATATCATGTAAAAGCAAAAAGATATCTAGCTAGAAGTAAAAAATATTATAGTCAATTATCTGATGCATCTAAAATTAGTTTAAAATTACAAGGTGGAATACTAAATAAAAAAGAAAGTAAGGATTTTGAAAAAAATAAATTTTTTAAAGATGCAGTAAAACTTAGAAAGTTCGATGAATTAGCAAAAAAAACAAATATTAAAATGAAATCTATTAATCAATACAGAGATTTGCTTCATTCTCAACTTTTATGAAATTTGATTATATAATCATTGGCGCAGGTACATCAGGATGTGTTCTTGCAAATAGATTGACAGCAAATGGAAAATATAATGTGGCCTTAATAGAAGCTGGTAGACCAAGCGATATATGGAAAGTTAATATGCCACTAGCAATTTTATATACAATGCATGATCCTAAATATAATTACAAATATTACTCTGAACCAGAGCCACATTTGAAAAATAGAAAACTTTTTTGCCCAAGAGGAAAAATGATTGGTGGATGTTCTGCGCATAATGGAATGGTTTATGTTAGAGGTAATCCAAATGATTATCAAAGATGGGCCTCTTTTGGACTAAAAGATTGGTCTTACGAAAAAGTATTGCCGTATTTTAAAAAGATTGAAACTTGGTCTGAAGGTCAAAATGAATATCGAGGTGGAACAGGAATACTGCCAGTCAATCAATCAAAAAATAAAAACCCTTTGTTTAATGCTTTTGTTAAATCTGCTGGAGAAGCGGGCTACAAAATTAATCAAGATATGAATGGCAAGGATCAAGAAGGATTTGGAATGTATGATGTAACAATTCATAAAGGTGAAAGAGCAAGTATTTCTAAATATTATTTAAATCCAGCTAAAAAACGAAAAAATTTGAAAGTATTTAGCGAGTCTTTTGTAGAAAAAATAATTTTTGATGGAAAAAAAGCAATTGGTATTGAGGTCAAAATTAAAAATAAAAAAGAGAAAATGTTCGCAAATGAAGTAATATTAAGCGCTGGTTCAATAAATTCTCCACAATTACTTATGGTTTCTGGAGTTGGCCCTTCCTCACATTTAAAAGACAAAGGTATTGAGATAATTCATAATCTTGATGGTGTTGGAAAAAATTTACAAGATCATTTAGAAACATACATTCAGCAAGAATGTAAAACCAGTGATACTCTATATTCTTATATTAATAAGCTGAATATGTTGAGAGTTGGGATTCAATGGTTTTTAACTAAAGGCGGTCCTTGTGCCAGTTCATTTTTAGAAGCTGGTGGATTTTGTAAATCATCTCCAGAAAGAGAATATCCCAATATTCAATTTCATTTTTTTCCGGCATTCGTAATTGATCATGGCTTGGTTGAGCCTGATAGGCATGGTTACCAACTACATGCAAGTCCAAATCATCCAAAAAGTAGAGGACACGTTACGCTAAATAGCTCTAATCCTTATGATTATCCAAAAATTCAGTTTAATTATTTAGAACATGAGGACGATTTAAAACAAACTATAGAATCTATTCATGTAGCAAGAAAAATTTTAGGTCAAAACTCTTTAAAACCTTATGCTGGAAAAGAAATTGGACCGGGAGAAGATGTTAATACAAATGAACTATTTGAAGAATATATAAGATCTAAAGCTGAAACAGCTTATCATCCTTCATGTACATTAAAAATGGGAGTTGATAAAATGGCTGTTGTAGATGAAAAATTAAAAGTTTACGGTTTAGAAAATATAAGAGTTGTAGATGCTTCAGTTATGCCAGAAATCACAAGCGGAAATTTAAATGCTCCTACTCTAATGATTGCTGAAAAAGCTTCGGACTTAATAATAAATAATTACTAATTCTTTTACGCTCTTGCAGTACAAACATCTTTTATTACAGGTACGTTAGCACAGTCATTACACTTTGTTATCTGAACTATACATCCATCATCTAATTCTTTTACATCAACTGTTCTGTCGCATTTAGAACAAGTAGATTTAATTGTTAGTCCGCATTTTTTGCAGTTATAAGTTTGTGATTCCATTTTTTAACTTTATATATTTAAAAAAAAATTTCAAACAATATAGTTAGTAATGATAATTAATCTCAATTTTAATAATAATCATTCTCAATTAAATTTTAATAAATATTAAAATATTAAAATTAATTTGCATCAAGAACAGCATGTAAGAATTGTTTTGTTCTTTCATTTTGAGGATCGCCAAATAATTTTTCTGGTGGCCCCTGTTCAAAAATTTTACCTTCATTAAAAAAACATACTCGGTCTGATATTTCTCGCGCAAATCCCATTTGATGAGTTACCATTATCATTGTTAAATTATGTTCTTTATTTAAAGATCTAATTACATTTAAAACCTCTCCTACTACTTCAGGATCTAACGCAGAGGTAATTTCATCTAAAAGCATGACCTTTGGCCTCATAGCTAAAGCTCTTGCTATGGCCACTCTTTGTTGTTGTCCTCCAGATAATCTTGACGGATGCTGATCTTTCTTATCTGTTAAACCAACTAATTCTAATAACTCTAACGCTCTTTGTTCTGCATCCTCTTTTTTCATTCCAAGAACTTCTACTGGTGCTTCAATACAATTTTGAAGCGCAGTCATATGAGGAAATAAATTAAACTGTTGAAATACCATGCCGATTTTTGAACGTCTTTCTCTTAAGTATTTTTCACTTGCTTCAACTAACTTTCCGTCTGAATTCATATGAGTTAATGATTCACCATCTAAATGGATAATACCTCCATTAATTTTTTCTAAGGTCATTAAAACTCTTAATACTGTAGTTTTTCCTGAGCCTGATGGTCCAATGATTGATACCATCTCATTTTTTTTAATATCTAAATTCAACTTATCTAAAACTACTAGATCACCATATTGCTTTGTTACTTCTTCGAATTTTACAATAATTTCATTAGTATTTTTATTTTCCATAATTTACATTCTTTATTGTTTTATTTTTCCTTGAGCAATGTTAACCCTTCTTTCCAACTTTCTAACCCACATAGCTGCTGGAACAGAAAGAATTAAGAATATTATACCAACCATTGTGTAAGGTTCCAAATATCTATAATTATAACCCCCTACTGCTGTTGCTGCATGAAATAATTCAGCTACACCTATTGTTGACAAAAGCGGAGTATCTTTAAAAATACCAACTAAATAATTTCCCATACCGGGGATTGCTATAGGAAATGCCTGTGGCAAAACAATTTTTCTGTAGGTATAGGCTGTGGAGAAATTTAGAGCTCTACATGCTTCCCATTGAGTTTTTGAAACACCTTCTAAAGCTCCTCTATAAACTTCTGAAAGGTAAGTTCCAAAATGAAGTCCGATTGTGATCATTCCACAAACCCAAGCTGATAACTTTATGCCAAACTGAGGTAAAACGAAATATACAAAAAATAATTGTATCAATAGAGGTGTTGAACGAATAAATTCAACTATTTCTCTATTTATTCCATTTATAATTTTTGATGGAGTTCTTTGACCCAATAAAAAAAACAGTCCAACAACAAGTGCTATTGCATACCCTACTCCTGCTGCAATTATAGTATTAAAAGTTGCCCATAACATTTGGGGTAAAATTTCATAAGCAAAATCCCATCTAAAACCCATTTCCATAATATTAAGCGTTTCCTCTCCCAACCTTTTTTGCAGCTAAAACTTCTAACCATCTTAAAAATGGAACAAGTGCTAACCTAGCCATGATATAATAAATTAATAAGGCTGTTCCAAAACATTGTGCAGAAAGCCAAGTAATAGAATTAATTTGTTTTGCCTCAAAAGTTAAATCAACAACTGTAACAAGAGCTACTAAAGCAGTTGCTTTTAAAAGTTCTACTGTCAAATTTGCTGCTGGTGGCAAAATTATAGGAAATATTTGTGGAATAATTATTCTTTTAATTCTTTTTGCTGGACTAAAATTAAGAGCATGAGCAGCTTCCCATTGGCCCTTAGGTACAGCTAGTATTCCACCTCTTACTATCTCTGCGCCATATGCACCAAAGTTCAAACCTAAAGCAACTACTCCTGCAACAAATGCTTCTAATGAAATTCCAAAAAATGGTAATACGTAATATACCCAGAAAAGTTGAACTAATAATGAAGTTCCTCTAAAAAATTCTATATATACAGTGGCAATTCCTTGAATAATTAGGTTTTTAGATAAACGCATCAAGCCAAAAATCATTGAAATAATCACATACAAAATCATAGAACATATCAAAACTTTTATAGTAGTGACTGTTCCTAGAAGTAATGTAGTTCCGTGTTCAGCTAAAAATTCAAAATAGCTCACTGTATGACCTTAAATTAATTTAAAAAAAATCAGGCGACTTTATTATTTGGTCGCCTGATTAATAATTATATTTTTAATACTACTTAGTTGAGCAAGCCCACTCTGTAGTCATATCTGCAGGTGGAAGTTGAGCTTTGTCATAACCATACTCACCAGCTCTTTCTAACATTTTTGCAGGATTAGCTAAAACTTTAGCTAAAGCAGCATTGAATGCTTCTCTAAATTCATTGTCGCTTTTTCTAAAACCAATTCCAACTACATTTACAGTTTCTTTTGGCATAGCCTTAGGATCAGTTACTTCAAATGCACCGCCAGTTTTTTCTTCATGCTCTTTTGCACCAAAAAAAGTTTGAACTGCAGCATCGGCTCTTCCTGCTTTCATAGCCGCAAGAATTCCTACTTCACCTTCAACTAATAACATTTGACTATCAGGTACACCGAATTTTTTAGCAGCTTCAACAGTATTGAAACCAGTACCAGTTACAAGTGTAGCTCCTGTTCTAATAACGTCAGCATAGTTGTTAATTCCTTTAGGATTCCCTTTAGGAACTAACATTGCATCACCAAAAACTCCTATCGGATCTGAAAAATTAATATTTTCACATCTGCTTTTCAAGATATACATACCGCCCGTTATCATGTCTGAACGATCTGCGTTTATTCCTGGAATTAGTCCAGACCACTCAAAAACTTTAGTTTCATGCTCTGTAATTCCCATTTCTTCTAAAACAGTTAAAGCAATCATGTTAACAAAACCTAATGCTTCTCCATTATCGCCGGCGTAAGCCCACGGCACTGCAGTACCAAAGCCTAATCTTAATTTATGTCCATCTGCCAATCTTTGAGTTAGTGTCGCTGCACTAACAGAAGAAATACCAAAAAGAATAACTAGAAGAACTGTAATTGATTTAATATATTTTCTCATAATCTCCCCTATTAATTTAATTAAAAAAATAATTTAACTAAAAAAAAAGGTATTTGTATAGTA
>CACLQI010000003.1 GCA_902608975.1 uncultured Pelagibacteraceae bacterium | reverse complement strand
AACTATAATAATTTGAAAAACGATATTAAAAAAATATCATTAACAGTAAAAAGTTTATAATGGCAAAATTTAACAAAAAAAAATTACCAAGTAGACATACATCATTAGGGCCGGATAAAGCGCCGCAAAGATCCTTTTATTATGCAATGAATTTAACTGAAAAAGATGTTGCAAAACCATTTGTAGGAGTGGTTTCAACATGGAATGAAGCGGCACCTTGTAATATAGCATTAATGAGACAGGCGCAGTCTGTTAAAAAAGGTGTTAGTCTTTCAGGTGGTACACCAAGGGAGTTTTGTACAATTACGGTTACTGACGGTATTGCTATGGGTCATGAAGGAATGAAGTCTTCACTTATCTCAAGGGATGTAATTGCAGATTCAACCGAATTAACAGTAAGAGGGCATTGTTACGATGCTCTAGTTGGAGTTGCAGGTTGTGATAAATCTTTACCAGGATTAATGATGGCAATGGTTCGATTAAATGTTCCAAGTGTTTTTATATATGGTGGCTCAATTCTTCCAGGTAGATTTAATGGAAAAGATGTAACTGTAGTAGATGTATTTGAAGGAGTTGGAAAATATTCTTCAGGAAAAATGACTAAACACGCATTAAGAAAATTAGAATTAATAGCATGTCCAAGTGCTGGTGCATGTGGTGGTCAATTTACTGCAAATACAATGGCATGCGTTTCGGAAGCAATTGGTTTAGCTTTACCTTATTCAGCTGGTACTCCTGCACCTTACGAGCAAAGAGACAAATATGCATTACAAAGCGGTAAGGCAGTAATGAATTTATTAAAAAGAAATATCAGACCAAGACAAATTGTAACTCGAAAATCATTAGAAAATGCAGCTACGATTGTTGCTGCAACAGGTGGATCAACTAATGCAGCTTTACATTTACCAGCATTAGCAAATGAGATCGGAATTAAATTTGATTTAATGGATGTTGCAAAAATATTTAAAAAAACACCTTATCTTGCAGATTTAAAACCAGGTGGAAAATATGTTGCAAAAGATATGTGGCAAGCAGGTGGAGTTCCAATGTTACTTAAGACACTTATGGATGGTGGTTACATTCATGGAGATTGTATGACAGTTACTGGAAAAACTATGAGACAAAATTTAAAAAATGTTAAATTTAATCCAAAACAAAAAGTGATGCGAAAATATAATAATCCTTTATCGCCAGATGGAGGAGTAGTAGGTCTTAAAGGTAATTTAGCTCCTGAAGGTGCAATTGTAAAAGTAGCTGGGTTAAAAAAATTACAGTTTACTGGAAGAGCAAGATGTTTTGATACAGAAGAGGCTGCATATAAAGCTGTTAAAAATAGAAAATATAAAGATGGTGATATTATAATAATTAGATACGAAGGACCAAAAGGTGGACCTGGCATGAGAGAAATGCTTCAAACAACAGGAGCGATTTACGGTCAAGGCAAAGGTGAGAAAGTAGCTTTAATAACAGACGGAAGGTTTTCAGGAGCCACGAGAGGCTTTTGTATTGGGCATGTTGGACCAGAAGCATCTGTAGGGGGACCAATAGCATTACTTCGAAATGGAGATATAATTGATTTAGATGCAAAAAAAGGAACTATTAACGTTCGTTTATCAAAAAAAGAATTAGCTAAAAGAAGAAAAAAATGGAAACCAAAGAAAATAAACTTTGGTAATGGTACACTTTGGAAATATGCGCAAACAGTAGGGCCAGCTTATTTAGGTGCACCTACACATCCTGGTGGTAAAAACGAAGTAAAAGTATACGCTGATATTTAATGAAAATAAGACCAGTTATTCTTTGCGGCGGAGCTGGAACAAGACTTTGGCCAAAGCAAAAAAAACATCAAGCAAAGCAATTTATTGATTTTGGAGGATGGTCTTTAATTCAAAAAACATTAGAAAGAATTAAAAAACCTGTTTTTGATTACCCTATAATAAGTACTAATTTAAAATATTTAAAAGATGTCAGAAAGTCTTTAAAAAAAAATAAAGTTAAAAAGTATAAAATAGTTCTAGAACCAGCAAAGAAAAATACTGCTCCAGCTATATTGTCCTCAGCTTTAATCAAAGACATACCTTTAAAACAACCTTTAATGTATTTTGCTGCAGATCATTTAATTGAAAAATCTCATATTTTAAATAGATCCATTCATAAAAATAAGTCTAATTTAGATGATCAAAATATATTCATATTTGGTATTAAACCTACAAACCCATCAAGTGAATATGGTTATTTTTTAACTAAAAAAATAAAAAAAAATATTAATAAAGTTACAAAGTTTATTGAAAAACCAAAAACCTCTAAAGCTAAACAAGTTATTAAAAATAAAGGTTATTGGAACTCTGGAATGTTTTATTTAAGAAAAGACTCTATAATTAATAACTTTAAAAAATATCAAAATAAAACTTATAAAAGCTGTTTAGAGGCAATTAATAAAGCCAAATATAGAAACAATACTTACTACTTATATAAAAAAGCATTTTCTAAATCAGTAGAAAAATCCTTTGATTATGCAATTTTAGAGAAAACAAAGAAAATTAATGCTATTAAATTAGATATACCTTGGTCTGATCTTGGAAGCTGGAGAGAAATATCTAAAATTTATAAAAGAGATAAAGCAAAATATTTTAAAAAAAAGAATGTTTATTATAGGCCGTGGGGTAGGTATGTTAACTTATTTGAGGGAAAAAACTTTCTTGTTAAAGAACTTACTGTAAATTCTAAATCATCTATTAGTTTGCAAAAACATCATCATAGATCTGAACACTGGATGATTACGCATGGTAAACCTAAAATTACTATTAATAAGCAAAGGTTTTATAAAAAGCCTGAGGAGTCTGTTTTTATACCCACAGGCGCTATACATAGAATTGAAAATCATTTTAAAAAACCTGTTAAAATTATTGAAGTACAAACTGGTCCTATCCTTAAAGAAACTGATATAGTAAGATTTCAAGATATTTATGGGAGAATAAAGTAAACAATGAATATTACATCAGGTTATATTTTTCTATTTTTAGCAATAATACTTGGAATTTGTGCAAATGGATTCTTAAAAACTACCAATGGTTTTACTAATATATTTCCTACTATTTTTTGTGTTACATCAATCGTCCTTTGTTTATTTTGCTTATCTAAAGCAATGAATATAATTCCAGTAGGTTTTACCTATGCAACATATGGAGGATTAACAATTACTGCAGTAACTATCTTTGGTATTTTAAAATATAATCAATTGCCTAATATCTATGGGACTATTGGTATAATCTTAATAATTATAGGTGTTATTCTTGTAAATTATCTAGGAAAAGTAAGTTCTTAAAACAAGATAATGCCCGTGCTAATTAGATTAACACGAGCATTAAGACTTATTTAAAACCAATTATTTGGAATAATTATATAGTGAATTGCTAAAACAATTCCAACAGAAACACTTAATCCAAAGATCATTTTAAGAAAGTCTTTACCAATTAATGGAAAGACATACTTAAACTTATACTCTTTGTTCATTGTTGAAATTGCAAGTTCTCTTCCACATAATAAACCAACAAATACCCATGTTGTTGACATTGGTAAATCGTTTAGTTCCTTAAAGTAGAATAAGACAGCTGCATAAATCACATTAATAATGGTAGCTGATCTTGCATATCTTGTTCCTGTTTTTTCAAGAACGACTTTTTGAATTGGTCCTCCTTGAATATAGAAAATGTAAAATAACAATGAAGTAAAATAACCCATTACAATTAAAAGCAATGTTAAATCTAACTGTCTAGGCAGATATACTGCAATGTTAGCTACATCGTGAGATAACCAAACCCACCACAACCAACCAGACGAAATCCATACTGCATTTCTCCAAAAGCCAATATATTTTTCATCAACTTCATCTAACTTTTCGTTGATAAATTTTGATACTACTATCCAAGCAATATAAGCAACCATTGCTGCTAAACCATAGCCAACTACACTTTTTAACAACATTTTTTCAAGCACAACTGTTGAAGCAAATGCTGAAAGAACTAAAAAAGTAGTAGATACTGGTATTCCTATTCTTGTTAATAGTAATAGTATTGCAGGTGCTACTGCATGATACCATTGAATTTCTTGATAAGGTATTCTAGTTAATCTTCCATAAGAAATATCACCATCATACGCATACCATCCCCATGCTAACGCAAAAATCATTACAGCTGATGCAGATCCTGCAAGTGTATACCATTTAAACCACTTCTTTTTTGAAGCTATAAATGTACCTAGTGTTTGAATTGAGTCGTTAGCGATTACGCTATAACCAGCAAGGCCAAAGCCTATGATGGTATAAATTAAAGTCATTTCCATTCTTTTTCTCCTTTATATTATTGTTTTCGGTTCCTATTGATTCATGACTTAAAATCTATGTAATCTGTGAAGGAGAGATTTACTATAATTAAATTTATTTTTTTGAGAAACTTTACGAGGATTCGTTCAGATCTAAACTAATTAAGATTAATGTCTACCTTTAATAATTTTAAAATTCTTAGCAGAGTTGTATTTACTTGATTAATCTTTTGATTATATACACAGCGGCAATAGCACCCAGTAGTTCAGCAAATATATAAGTTGGTGTATTTAAGTAATTAATGCCAGTAAACGAATCTGTAAAAGTTCTAGCAATTGCAACAGCTGGATTCGCAAATGATGTGGATGAAGTAAACCAATAACCAGCCGATATATAAGTAGCAACACATGCAGCTACTGTAGTTTTACCATCTTTTAATGTAGCAAAAATAATAAAAATAAGACCAAATGTTGCTACTATTTCTGATAAAAATATATGAAAACCATCTCTATTTTTTGTAGATAATTCAATAATACTATGTTCAAAAAAAACGTTAGCTAACATAACTCCCAGAAGGCAACCAAGTATTTGTGCAGGAACATAAGTTAATAATTCTTTTCCTTTAATTTTTTTAGTTAAATACATTGATAAACTCACAAAAGGATTAAGGTGAGCACCTGAAATATTGGCAAAAGATGTTATTAAAACAAACAAGCCTGCTCCAGTAGCAATTGTATTTGCTAATAATCTAACAGCATTATCATTAGTTAGATTTTCAGCCATTATTCCAGAACCGACAATAACCATTACTAAAAAGCAGCTACCTATAAACTCGCCCAAGAAAATTTTATTATTGTTCTTCATTTTTTATCCAATTTTTAATTTTTTCGTTAATAACATTAAATGTATTTAAGATAATGTTATTTTTTTCATTTTCATTTAAATTTATTAATTTAGATACAGGATCTTCAATATCCCAGTGAATAATTTGATCTTTTTTAGGCCAAATAGGGCAGACTTCGTTATTTGCATTATTACAGACTGTAATCACATGATCCATTTTAATTTCACTATTAATAAAAATATCAAAGTTTTTGGATGTTATTTTGCTCAGATCATAGTTTTTCATTTCTAAAAACTTTTTAATATCACTATTTATTTTACCTGTTGGATTACTACCGGCACTGTAAGCTTTAAATTTATTATTGAAATTATTGTTAATTATAGCTTCAGCAATAATGCTTCTTGCTGAGTTCCCAGTACAAACAAACAAGATATTTTTCATTAAATTATAATTTTATAAATTCCTATTACAAACAATGGTATTTGCAATCCAAAGTTAGTTAATATTGCTTTGTCTTTAGATACAAATCCTGCAATCGTCCAACCAACTACTCCTAATCCATGAAAATATATATTCAAAGGATATATATTTAGGTTTGTTAATAGAATACCAACTAATACTAAAAATGTGCTTATCCATTTAAGATACTTCTTAATAAACATACGTTTTCCTTTCAGCTTGTTTTATTTTGATTTTAGATAATAACTTATCTACACTTTTTACATAATCCAAAAAACTCAAGATTGTATTTACTATATTTCATACCATCTTTGTCTTTGAAATTAGCTAAGTATTTAGAAAGACCTGCGCTACTTATTTCTGTTACTTTTTCACAAATCTCACAGATTGAAAAAGCAGTAGCTTTTGCTACCTGACATCTTGAATTGTGACAGGCTATAAAGGCATTTCTACTTTCAATTTTGTGAATTTTTCCTATTTCAACTAGCTTATCTAATGCTCGATAAACTTGTAATGGAGCTTTAATACCTTTTTTTTGAACATTAAAAAGTATTGAGTAAGCTTTTAATGGTTCAGTAGATTTATCAATTAAATCAAAAATAATTTGCTGATTTTTTGTGAGAGAATGTTCTTTATGCATTTTATTCATTTTACTGATTCCTTTTTAATTTTTCAATTTAATAGATTGTTTTATATTTAATAATGACAAGATAAATAAGAATAAAGAGGCCGCTATAATTGAAGGTCCAGATGACGTATTAAATTCTAATGAAGAGAATAATCCTATAACTACAGATAACAATCCGCCAATGATTGAATAAATTACCATTTTTTGTGGACTGTCAGAAATATTTCTAGCCATAGCGGCAGGTATGATTAACATTCCAGTAATTAATAATAATCCAACCATTTTGATTGAGATTGCAATAATAGCAGCCATTAAGATTGTAAAAATTGCTTTTGCTCTATCAGGATTTAATCCCTCTGCTTCTGCTAATTCATAGTTTACAGTTGATGCAAATAAAGGTTTCCAAATTAATTTTAATACTAATAAAATTAATGCACCTCCTATCCATATAATTAATAGATCATCAACCGTCACTGCTAATATGTCACCAAATAGTAATCCCATAATATCAAATCTAATAAATGTTAAAAAACCGATAACCACAAGTCCAACAGCTAGTGAAGAGTGCGCTAAAAGTCCAAGTAAAGCATCACCAGGTAAATTAGTTCTTTTTTGAAGTTGTATTAAAATTAAAGCTATTAAAGATGAAATTATAAATACTGAAAACGCAATGTTCAGTTCAAAAGAATAAGCCAAAGTAACACCAAGTAGAGCAGAGTGGGCAAGTGTATCTCCAAAATATGACAGTCTTCTCCAAACTACAAAACACCCAAGTGGGCCGGTTACGAGTGCAACCCCAAGTCCTGCAACAAGTGCTCTTATAAAAAAATCATCAAACATTTAATTTTTCTTTATCTCACCATCATTTGTATGAACATGATCGTGTTTATGTTCATATCTTGAGAGTATTTGAGAAGCTTGCTCACCAAATAAAGCTTTGTATTCATTATTTTTTGCAACATCTATTGGAGATCCTGAACAACAAACATGACCATTTAAACAAACAACATGATCAGTAGCACTCATAACTGTATGTAAATCATGAGATATTAATAAAATTCCACAATTTAATTCATCTGATATTTTTTTAATTAGTTCGTACAAAGCAATCTCTCCAGTGAAATCAACACCTTGTACAGGCTCATCAAGTACTAATAACTCTGGTTTTTTTGAAATAGCCCTTGCTAGTAAAACTCTTTGAAATTCACCACCTGATAAATTACCCAAATTCTTATCTTTGAGATGTATCACTCCCGTTAATGACAAAGCTTCATTGATTGATTCATCTTTAAGGTTTTCTGTTAATAACATAAAGTCACGAACTCTAAGTGGCAATGTCCAATCTATTGATATTTTTTGAGGAACATAACCAACTTTATTTGTATATTTTTCAACTTCCCCATCAATTTTTTTATAAATACCCAAAGCAATTTTTGCAGTTGTACTTTTTCCAGAACCATTTGGACCAATAAGAGTTACAATTTTTCCTTTTTCAACTCTTAATGAGACCCCTTTAACAAGCCATTTGTCATTATGCTGATAACCAGCATTATTTAACTTAACTAATAAATTGTTATTTGAGCTCATTTTTATACTTGACTTATTTAAATGTTATAATATTACACAATGTTATATTATAACAATAACTAAATATTTTAATTATGAAAAATCTAAAAAAAATACCAATTATCTTATCAATTTTATCATTATTAACCTTTTTTTTCACCTGTTAATGCTGAAACAAAGGTTGTAGCATCAATTAAACCAATTCATTCACTAGCAAGTTATTTAATGGATGGAGTAAGTAAACCAGGATTAATAGTAGATGGATATGCCTCTCCCCATGGTTTTGCATTAAAACCATCACACGCAAAAATACTCCAAGAAGCTGACCTAATTTTTTGGGTTGGGGAAGATTTGGAAAATTTTTTAGAGAAACCGTTAAAATCAATAGCTAAAAAAGCTGAAAAAATTGAATTAATGGAAATAAAAGGACTAAATAAGTTAAAATTTAGAGAAAGAAATATTTTTGACGGCCATGACGATCATGGACATGATGATGAACACAAAGAAGATGGTCATGATGATCACGCAAAAAAAGAAGATGATCACGGTCATGATGATGAACACAAAGAAGACGGCCACGATGATCACGGTCATGATGATGAACACAAAGAAGACGGCCACGATGATCACGGACACGAAGGTCATGCACATGGCGAATATGACCCACACATTTGGTTAGATCCTTCAAATGCAAAAGTAATTTTAAAAGAAATGGCTGAACATTTGATTGAAAAAGATCAAAAGAACGCATCAGTTTATAAAAGCAACTTAAAAAAAGCCTTAAAAGATCTAGATAAACTAACAAAAGATGTGAAGTCTGAATTAAATAAAGACTTTAAATCTATTGTTTTCCACGACGCCTATCAATATTTCGAAAAAAGATTTGATGTTAATGTATTAGGAGCTTTTACAGTAAATACAGATGTATTACCTGGAGCTGAGCAATTATCTGAAATCAGAGAAATAATTGAACATGACAAAGTGAGTTGTGTATTTTCAGAACCTCAATTTAATCCTGATATAATTAATGCTGTTGCAAAAGACATGAATATAAGCACTGGTGTTTTAGATCCATTAGGAGCTACTCTTAATCCAGGTAAAGATTTATATTTTGATTTAATCAAAAACATGTCTAAATCTTTCAAAGGTTGTTAATTTAAAATTGATATTTAGTCCTAAATAATATCTAATGTTGGGATGAGTTCAGTTTCCCTTACATTAGATGAAATTTTTGATTTAGCTAAAAAAACATTATTGGCTAATGGATGTGATGATGAAACAGCATCTATTCTATCAGATTTAATTAGAAACGCTGAACGTGATGGTTCATTATCTCATGGCTTATTTAGATTACCTGCTTATGTAAGTGGTTTAAAAAGTGGAAAAATTAATGGTAAAGGTAAACCAGAGATTCAAAAGGTTTCAGCATCAGTAATTAAAGTAAAAGGTAATAATTGTTTAGCTCCAATAGTTTTAAACAAAGGTTTACCTGAATTAGCAAAAGCTGCAAAAGAAAATGGTGTTGCTGTACTTGCAATAAATAATTCTCATCATATGGCTGCGATGTGGCCTGAAACGGAAAAATTAGCTGAAGAAGGATTAGTTGCTTTCGCTTGCACTTCTTATAAGCCTGCTGTTGCACCAGCGGGTGCGATCAAACCATTGTTTGGAACAAATCCAATTTCATTTGCTTGGCCTAGACCTGGAAAAACTCCAGTAGTTTATGATATGGCAACTGCATCAATGGCAATGGGTGAAGTTCAAGTTGCCAAAAGAGAAGGGCATAAAGTTCCACTTGGAACTGGTTTAACTAAGGATGGTAAAGAAACAACTGATCCAGGTGCAATAGCTGATGGAGGTGTACTACTTCCTTTTGGAGGCTATAAAGGTTCAGCAATAGCAATGATGGTAGAATTGATGGCAGGAGCTTTAGTTGGTGATAACTTTAGTTTTGAAACAGCTGCAAAAGATAAAAATGATGGAGGTCCACCAAGTGGGGGAGAGTTTATTTTAGCAATCTCTCCTGAAAAAACTTCCGGAAGTGATTGGGCTAAACATGCAGATGAATTTTTTAATAAAATGAAATCAATGGATGGAGTTAGACTTCCAGGTGAAAGACGTCATAAAAATAGACTAGATAAAGGTCCAAGAAATATTAATGAAGAGCTAGTAAATAAAATTAAATCTTTAAGCTAGTTCAATTTCAATAGGTGTATGATCGGATGGTTTTTGCCTGCCACGTGGGAATTTATTTATTTTAACATCTTTAACAATATTAATTAAGGAACTAGATACTAAAAAATGATCAATTCTCATACCATTGTTTTTTTGCCAAGCTCCACTTGTATAATCCCAAAATGTATATCCTTCTTTTTCTGGATGTATAAATCTATAAGCGTCATGAAAACCTAAGTTAATTAACTCCCTTAATTTTTTTCTAATTTCCAATCTAAACAGAGCATCATTTTCATAACTTTTAGGATTATGAACATCCTTAGCTGAAGGAATTATATTAAAATCTCCACCTATAATTATATTTTCATTTTGTTTAGATAAAGATTTTAATTTTTTAATTAAACTATCTAACCAGTAAAGTTTATAAGTATATTTTTCAGTATCTACTGGATTTCCATTTGGAGTGTAAATATTTATTAAAGTTATATCTTTTTTTTTATGTTTTATTTCAGCAGAAATTATTCTCGATTGTTTATTTTTATCTTTAAAAATATCATTTTGAATATTATTTAATTTTTTCTTTGAAACAATAGCAACTCCATTATAACTTTTTTGTCCAAATACATAATTTTCATATTTTAATGATTTAATATCTTCATAAGGATAAGTTTCATCAGGAGTTTTGATTTCTTGCATCATCATTATATCAGGTGAAAATTTTTTTAAATATTCTTTGATATTTTCTATTCGTGCTCTTACTGAATTAACATTCCAGGAGCTAATTAACATTAAAGTGAGAATGATACACCGCAACCACAAGAAGATTTACTTTGTGGATTGTTTATTTTAAATGAGTTACCAATTAATTCTTCTGCATAGTCAACTTCAGATCCTTTCAATAGGTCTGCTGAATTTTTATCTATCAATATATTTTCATGCTTTAGATCGTCATCATTTTGTTTTTGATCGAAAGAAAAATCATATTGAAAACCTGAGCAACCACCACCCTTGATAGCGATTCTAAAAAAAGACCCTTTATCCTTAGTTGAAAGCAAATGATTGATTTGTTTTATTGCTTTATCTGTAAATTTAATTTCTTTAATCATATAAGAACACTGTTATTACTAATATAATATTTATTTACCAAGTTTAAAGGATGAAAAATTACTCAAAAATAGGACTATTTAAAAGTAAAGGTAGGCTTTTTAAGGAGCCAGTTAATCAATATAGAAGTCCATTTCAAAGAGATAGAGATAGAATAATCCATAGCGCATCATTTAGAAGGTTAAAACATAAAACCCAGGTCTTTGTTAACACTGGAGGCGACCATTACAGAACTAGGATTACTCATTCCCTTGAAGTAGCTCAAATAGCAAGATCTATAACAAGATATTTAAACCTTAATGATGATCTCGCCGAAACATTAAGCTTAGCACATGACTTAGGTCATACACCCTTTGGTCACGCAGGAGAGGATGCGTTAAATGAATGCATGATTGATCATGGGGGGTTTGATCATAATCTACAGACATTACGAATAATTATGTTCCTGGAAAATAAATATTTAAAATTTAAAGGTTTAAATCTAACGATAGAAACTTTAGATGGACTTTTAAAACATAATGGCCCATTTGAAGATCAATCAAAACTTGATACTCTTATAGGGGTAAAAAATCTTAAAGGAAAAATTAAATTTTCGAATTATCCTTCTTTAGAAGCACAAATTGCTGCTATGGCAGATGATATAGCTTACAACAATCATGATATACAGGATGGAATCCAAGCCAAATTATTTACATTAAAAGATTTAGTAGAAATTGATTTTTTTAAGGAAATTTTCAAATTCCATAAAAAAAATTTAAAAGGTAAAAACCAAGAAATTTTGATATATCAAATAATTAGAGACTCAATAGATCTAATGGTTAAAGATTTAATAAATAATACAATTAAAAATATAAAATATTTTAAAATTAAAAATTTAAAAGATGTTTATAACTCGCCAAAAACACTTGCCAGCTTCTCTGAAAATTTTAATATAATTGATAAAGAGATTAGATTTTTTCTGAAATCTAAAATGTATAATAATTCTCAAGTATTAACTAAAAATAATAAAGGAAAAAAAATTATAAAATCGTTATTTAATCTGATTTCAAAAAAACCTTATAAATTTTTAGCTAAACGTAAGTTTAATAAAAAAGAAAAGTTTAGAGTTATTGCTGATTTTATTTCAGGTATGACTGACAGATATGCAATTAATTTATATAATAGTGCTAAATGAATATATTTGAACTTTATTTAGAAAAAATTTTAAAAGTAGTTAAACAGGCTAACAAAGAAAAACTTATTGAAGTCCCTGAAAATTTAAAAGGGATAAATGTTGATATTCCACCTCCACAATTCAATTGCGATATATCAACCAATGTTGCAATGGTTTTGGCTAAACCTAATAAAAAATCTCCTATAGATGTTGCAAATCAATTAGTAAGTTTAATTAAAAATGATGATGCTGAAATCGAAGATATTTCAATAGCTAAACCAGGTTTTATCAATATCAAATTTAAAAATTCTTTTTGGAATAATTTTTTAAAAGAAGTAATTTCAAGTGGTAATAATTTTGGTGTAAATAAAAAAATTACAAAAAAAAAATTTCTTATTGAGTTTGTTTCTGCCAACCCAACAGGACCACTTCATGTTGGTCATTGTCGCGGAGCAATACTAGGTGACGTTTTATCGAATTTATTATTATTTAATAATCATAATGTTAGCAAAGAATATTATGTTAATGATTATGGAAATCAAATTTTACATTTTTCAAAATCTGTTTATTTAAGAATAAGAGAAATTCTCAAAAAAGAGACTTTTCCTAAAGATAACGCTGATTTATATCCCGGCGATTACATTATTGATATTGCGAAAAATATTATCAAAAACAATAAGGATTTAGATTTTGATAACTTTGAAAAAATATCATCAAAACTTACAAGTTTATCAGTTCAAGAGTCTTTAAAATTAATAAAATTTAATCTTAAGAATCTTGGAATAGTTCACGATAAATTTGTTAGAGAAACTGATATCGTAAATAACAATGAAGTAGAAAAAACTATTAATAAGCTTAAAAAAAATAACTTTGTTTATGAGGGAAAAATTAAAGCTCCTGCTAATGAAAAAAACTCTGAATGGACTGAAAGAAAACAATTATTGTTCAAATCAACAGATTTTGGTGACGATAAAGATAGAGCCCTACAAAAAGTAGATAAATCATGGACCTACTTTGCTAGCGATGTTGCTTATCATAACAATAAACTTGATAGAAAATATGATGTTTTGATAAATATTTTAGGCGCAGATCACGCCGGATATATAAAAAGAATTACTTCAGTAGTCGAAGCAATTTCTGGAAAAAAAAATCTACTTACATGCAAAGTAAGTCAACTTGTTAAATTAATCAAAGATGGACAACCTTTTAAAATGTCAAAAAGAAAAGGTGACTATATAACTGTTGAAGATTTAATTCATGAGGTGGGAAAAGATGCAGTTAGATTTATAATGTTAAATAGAAGCAGTGAAGTTGAATTGGATTTTGATTTTGCAAAAGTTAAAGAAAAATCGAGAGACAATCCACTATACTATGTTCAATATTGTTACGCTAGAATTTCCTCCGTATTTCGTAACGTAGAAAAAAAAATTGATGAAGATATAATTATTAAAAATTATAATTTTAAATACACAAAAGACGAATTAAAAATTCTTAAAAAAATTTCTGAGTGGCCAAGATGCATTGGAATTGCTTCAAGTAAATTAGAGCCACATAGATTACCAGTTTATTTATATGAATTGGCTTCAGAATTTCATTCATACTGGAATATGGGAAAAGATGACGAAAGTAAAAGATTTGTTTCTCACGATAAAAAAATATCAGATGAAAAACTTGCATTTCTTAAAGCAATTTCAAGTGTAATTAAATCAGGAATGAAAATATTGAACGTTGAAACACCAGAAAAAATGTAATGTTTAAAGAGTTAAAATTTGTATTTTACTTATTAGTTATTTTTTTATTTATTTTTTTAATAGGAAAATTTTATTTTTCTGATCAAAATAAAAAAAATTATTATAGATCAATTAGCTCTTTAGATAAAAAAATTAATATTTATTCATTAAATTTGCCGTTACTTAAAAATGATACTAGTAATGTAATTGAATATGTTGAAAATAAAGTTTCTAAAAATAAAAAAAAATACCATTTCTGGAAATTGTTAGAAAATGATTAAAAATAGAAGAGCATTTATAACAGGCTTAAAATCATTTTCATTAAGTGTTAATGAAAAAAAATTTCTAAAAAAATATAAACCTTGGGGTGTTATTATTTTTTCTAGAAATATTAAATCATTTAATCAATTAAAAAAATTGACTACTGATGTAAAAAAAATTTTTAATGATCCCAAATATCCAATTCTAATTGACGAAGAGGGTGGTAGGGTTAATCGTTTAAAAAAACTATTTGATACAAGTATTTTTACTGGAAGTTTTTTTGGTAGTATTTATAAAAAAGATATTAAAAAATTTTATCCGTACTATAAAATTTATTCAAAACAAATTTCATATATACTCAAAAGTGTAGGTATAAATGTAAACACGGTTCCCGTTCTAGATGTTAGAAGATTGAACTCTAATGATATTATTGGTGACAGATCATTTAGCTCAAATCCTAAAGTTGTAAGCAAAATTGGCGATTTCTGTATTGATCAATTTACTAAAAATCAGATTGGCACTATAATCAAACATATACCTGGTCATGGATTAGCTAAAGTTGATAGTCACAAGAAAACACCAATAGTTACTGAGAAAATTAGCTTATTAAATAAAAAAGATTTTTATCCTTTTAAAAATAAAAAATCTTTATTTGCAATGACAGCTCATATTATCTACCAAAAAATTGACAATAGTTATGCTGCCACACATTCTAAAAAAGTTATAGATTTAATACGAAATAAAATAAAATTTAAAAACTTAATAATAACAGATGATATATCAATGAAAGGTTTGAAATTTTCAATTGAAAATAATACCATTAAAGCATTTAGTGCAGGTTGTAATCTTGTATTGCATTGCAATGGTAGATTCAAAGAAATGATGATTGTTGCCAAAAATTCGCCTAAAGTTAATAAATTTATAATTACAAAAACATTAAAATTTTATAAAATTTTGAATTAATATTTATTATGCAAAATTTCGATTCTCAACAATTTGAGGTAAGACTCAATCAATATAGTGGACCACTAGATGTTTTATTAGATCTTGCCAAATCACAAAAAGTAAATTTAGAAAATATATCAATTACAAAACTAGCTGATCAATTTCATGAATTTATTACAAAAGCTAAAAATATTAATTTAGAATTAGCCTCAGAATATTTGCTAATGGCAACTTGGTTAGCTTATTTAAAGTCCAAATTATTGTTGCCAGAATCTGATGATGAAGAATTTAAAGCTCTTGAAGTTGCGGAAAGATTAAAATTACAATTAAAAAAATTAGAATTAATTAGATTGCTTTCAGATCAAATGCTTAAAAGAAAACGCTTAGGTAAAGATGTATATATGAGAGGCATGAAAGGTAGAATCAAATCTATTTACAATAACACATACTCATTAACATTATATGAGCTTTTAAAAAACTATTCTACCATCATTATGACAAAAGATTTTCAAAGAATTAATATTCCAAGATTGCCAGTTTTTTCTACAGAAGATGGAATTAAAACAATTAAAAAATTTATTTCAAATCTAACAAGCTGGAAAAATATAGAGGATTTAATTCCTAAAAATTTTAAATTGGAAAAAAGTTCTAAACGTACTGGAAAAGCTGGAATTTTTTCTGGATCTTTAGAATTAGTTAAGGAAGGAAATTTAATAATTAAACAAGAAAAATTGTTTTCTGATATATTTGTTAAACAAAAAAAATGAGTAAAATAAAAAAAAACAACGTTGTAAATTTCCCAGAAAAACTTGATTCAGGTGATAGAGAAGTTGAGGCTATTGTTTTTGCTGCAGCAGAACCATTGGATATAGAAACTATAGAGTCTAGACTTTCAAAAAAGATTAATGTGTTGAAAACTTTAGAAAAATTACAAAAATTCTATTCAAATAGAGGCTTCAATTTAATTTGTATATCAAAAAAATGGTCATTTAGAACTGCTGAAAATTTGTCAGATTTAATGTCACAACAAAAGAATGTTGAAAAAAAACTCTCCAAAGCAGCAATTGAGACTCTTGCAATTATTGTTTATCACCAACCTGTTACTAGAGCTGAAATTGAAGAAATCCGTGGTGTTGCTTTTGGTAATAATACTTTAGAAATCTTAATGGAGTTGGATTGGGTAAAGCCTCACGGCAGAAAGGATGTTCCAGGCAAACCAATACAATATGTAACAACTGATAACTTCCTAAGTCATTTTAGTCTTAAAAAATTATCTGATTTACCAACTGTTGATGAACTTGGCTCTGCTGGTTTAATTGATAGCACTGCTATTGATTCTTCAATTTTTGGTACAGGAAAATTTTATAAAGAAAAACAAGAAGAGAAAAAAGAAAATATCTATTCAAACATAGATGAAATGTTGAGTAGCACCTTAAAAAATGAAGACAAATAGCAAAAGAAACTTTGAATTATTAATTTAAAAAGGTTATAAATACATATGAGTATAGGTTTTTGGCAAATAGCAGTTGTTGTAATACTTGTCGTTCTTTTATTTGGAAGAGGAAAAATATCTAGCCTGATGGGAGATGTAGCAAAAGGTATAAAAAGTTTCAAAAAAGGCATGGCTTCTGACCCTACTGAAGATACTGAGCCAAAAAACGTTTCAGAAAACAATCAAGACTCAAATAATAAAGAATAAATCCGATGCCACAAATTGGCTGGTTTGAGATATTAATTGTTGTTGCAATAGCAATAATAGTCATTGGACCTAAAGATTTTCCTGTTATGCTAAAAAAAATAGGCTCCTGGATCGGCAGCGCAAAAAGATATGTAAATCAAATACAAGAAGAAGTTTCAGCTATCGATGTTAATGACAATGAAAATAATAAAGAAAAAAAAGTAACCAAAGGCGAAAATGACAAAGAATGATAATGAAGGTGGTTTTATTTCTCACCTTGTTGAATTAAGGAAAAGATTAATTCATTCTTTTATATTTTTGTTTGTTTTTTTTATAGTTTGTTATTTTTTTGCTGAATATTTATATGGATTTTTAGTAGAACCATACTCAAACGCCGTAAAAAATGATGAAGTAGAAAGAAGATTAATTTTTACTGCACTTCAAGAAACTTTTTTAACTTATATTAAAGTCTCATTTTTTGCTGCTTTTTTTGTGACATGTCCTTTTATTTTAATGCAGATATGGAAATTTATAGCACCAGGTTTGTACAAACATGAGAAGTCAGCAATCTTGCCCTATCTAATTTTAACACCAATTTTATTTTTTCTAGGTGGAATACTTGTTTATTATTTAATTATGCCGCTAGCAATTAAGTTTTTTTTATCATTTGAGTCTACAGGTATTAACACAAGTTTACCAATTCAATTGGAAGCTAAAGTAAATGAATATTTATCACTGATTATGAAATTAATTTTTGCATTTGGTTTAAGTTTTCAATTACCTGTAGTTTTAAGTTTACTAGCAAGAGTTGGTGTCGTTGATTCACAATTTTTGAAGGAGAGAAGAAAATATGTTATTGTTATCATTTTTACAGCAGCAGCGATACTTACACCTCCTGATCCAGTAACACAGATTGGCTTAGCAATACCGCTTTTAATTTTATATGAATTATCTATATTTTCTGTAAATATAATCGAAAAGAAAGCAAAAAATAATGCATAACATTAAAGATATTAGAAATGATCCAAATCAATTTCAAGAGTCCTTAAAAAAACGCTTTTTAGAAGTAGATTTAAAAAATATTTTAGAATTAGATGAAAATAATAGAAAACTAATTCAAGAAAAAGAAACTCTAGAAAAAGAAAAAAAAGAAATTTCTAAATCTAAAAATAAAGAATTATTTGAAAAATCAAAATCTATTTCAAAAAAAATAGATATCCTTGAAACTAAACAAAAAGAAACCAAAGTTGAATTAGATAATATTTTATCTTCATTACCAAATATACCAAAAGATGACGTTCCAGTTGGTAAAGATGAAAATTCAAACTTAGAAGTTTCTAAATCTGGAAATGTGCCTAAATTTAATTTTAAGCCTAAATCACACTATGAGTTAGGTGAAAACTTAAATATGCTCGACTTTGATTTAGCATCTAAAACAACAGGATCAAGATTTGTTTTCGTCAAAGATAAGTTGGCATTACTTGAGAGAGCAATCTCAAATTTTATGATTGATATTCACGTTAATCAAAATGGTTATCAAGAAATATCACCTCCATTAATCGCTTCTGAAAACACAATGTATGGCACTGGTCAGCTTCCTAAGTTTGAAAATGATCAGTTTGAAATTAAATTTGATGATAAAAATGATCGTAAATTTTTAATACCTACAGCAGAAGTAATTTTAACAAATATGGGAAAGGATAAAATATTTCAATCAGACGAATTACCTCTAAGAGTAGTTGCATCTACACCATGTTTTAGAAAAGAAGCTGGTAGCTATGGAAAAGATACAAAGGGTATGATTAGACAGCATCAATTTTACAAAGTTGAGCTCGTAAGCATTGTAGAGCCAGAAAATTGTTTAAATGAATTAGATAGGATGACCAACTGTGCAACTAAAATTTTAGATTTATTGGAGCTTCCTTATAGAAAAATAATTTTATCATCTGGAGATATGGGATTTAGTGCTGAAAAAACTTTTGATATTGAAGTTTGGCTACCATCTGAAAATAAATATAGAGAAATTTCTAGTTGCTCTTCATGTGGCTCATTTCAATCACGAAGAATGAAAGCAAGGTACAAAAATAAAAAAAATGAAACAGTTTTTTTAGGAACTTTAAATGGTAGTGGTTTAGCAGTAGGTAGAACTTTAATTGCAATTCTAGAAAACTATCAACAAACAGATGGTTCAATAATTATTCCAAATGCACTAAAACCTTATATGAATAACCTCGACAAAATAGTAAAGAAATAGAGTTGTTTTAGTAATACAGATAGTATAAATAAAAAATAAAATAAGGAGTTAAATGCAAAATTCAGGGATAGCTCAGTTCATACCACTAATTCTTATATTTGTAGTTTTTTATTTCTTTTTAATAAGACCTCAGCAAAAAAAAGTTAAAGATCATAAGCTAATGGTTGAAAGTTTAAAAAGAGGTGACAAAGTTGTAACTTCTGGCGGGATTATTGCAACAGTAGAAAGAGTTATGGACAATGATAGAGCTGAATTATCTATATCTGACGATGTTAAGGTTGAAGTTGTTAGATCTACTGGAATCCAGGGACTATTAAATACTCCGGAACCAAAAAAATAACATTAATATAATATAAAGTGTTATACTTTTCTAAAATTAGAATTTTTCTAATAACTATATTTACATTAATTTTTGTATTAATATTTTTATCTAATTTTATTAAATCTGATAATTTAATATTTAGTAAAAAAATAAATTTAGGACTGGATTTACAAGGAGGATCTTATTTACTTTTAGAAATTGATACTGCGCCAGTAATTACACAGAAACTTCAAAATTCAATATCTGAATTTAAAAAATTTTTTAAAGAAAAAAAAATTAATCTTAAAAATTTTAAAATTAATGAAGATAACACTTTATTTTTTGAGGTTAATCAGGATAAAGTAAATCAAGTCAAAGAAATACTTGAAGATAAAGAAGATAATTTTATCAATCAATATTATCCAACATACAAATCTCATAAATTTGTTTTTTCTATTGAAAAAAATTTATTTAAATTAAATTTTTCAAAACATGGATTAGTAGAAATTAAAAACTCTTTACAAGATCAAGCCCTTGAAACTATTAGAAGACGTGTTGATGAGATAGGTACTAATGAACCTAATATTATTAAAAGAGGAAGTGATAGAATAGTTGTTGAGCTTCCTGGATTAGATGATCCATCTAGAATTAAAAATTTATTAGGAAAAACCGCAAATTTAACTTTCAGATTTATTATAAAAGGTTCTGAAGAAACTTTTGGTTCAGAAAAATTAGAATTTGAAGATGGTTCCGAAGAGGCAATAGTTAGCAAAAGAATTATAATGAGTGGTGATAATTTGTTGGATGCTCAACCTTCAATGGATACTCAAAATAATGAAACAGTTGTAACTTTTAATCTTGATAGAGTAGGAGCTAAAAGATTTGGTAAAGCAACTTCCACAGGGATTGGAAAAAGATTAGCTATAGTTTTGGATGGAAAAGTTATAAGTGCTCCAGTTATAAGAGATGCAATAGTTAGTGGTTCAGGACAAATTAGTGGAGATTTCACTTTTCAATCAGCAACTGACCTTGCCCTTCTCTTAAGGTCTGGAGCTTTACCGGCCCCATTGAATATAATTGAAGAAAGAACTGTTGGTCCAGATTTAGGACAAGACTCAATAAATGCTGGTGTAATTGCATTAGCAATTGGATTTGTATTAGTAATATGTTTTATGATTTTTAAATATAGGATCTTTGGTTTAATTGCCAATATTACACTTATTTTAAATTTGTTTCTTTTAGTTGGAATTTTAACTTTATTTCAAGCAACATTAACTTTACCTGGTATAGCAGGTATAATCCTTACAGTTGGAATGGCTGTTGATGCAAATGTTTTAATTTTTGAAAGAATTAAAGAAGAGATAAAAGATGAAAAAAATCAGTTAGTTGCTTTTGATAGTGGCTATGAAAAATCAAAGACCGCAGTTATTGATGCTAACATTACTACTCTTTTAGCTGCAATTATTTTATTTTTTATGGGGTCAGGTCCTGTAAAAGGTTTTTCTGTAACTCTTGGAGTTGGTATTTTTACAACCTTATTTTCGGTCTATTTTATAGCAAGACTATTGACATCGATTTATGTAATAAAAAATAAAAATAAAGAAAAATTAATATGATAAAAAAAATATATTTCAATAGATTTTATAAATTATTCAACATTATTTCATTTATATTAATTATTTTATCTATTTTTTTGCTTCTGTTTAAAGGTTTAAATTTTGGTGTTGATTTTAAAGGTGGAACTTTAATTGAACTTAGAACAACAGATAATAGTATTAAAATCTCAAATATAAGAGACTCTTTAAATCAAATAAATCTAGGCGATGTGTCAGTCAAAAAGTTTGGCACAGATAGTGATTATTTAATTAAATTTGAAAAAAAAAATTTTAATGATCCTAATTTTATATCCAAAATAAAAAAAAAATTATCTACTTCATTAGGCAATGGATTCGAATTCAGAAGAGTTGAAAATGTTGGCCCAAAAGTAAGTTCTGAATTATTAAAATCAGGTATTATTGCCATAGGACTATCATTAGTTGCTATGTTAATTTACATATGGATACGTTTTGAATGGCAATTTAGTTTGGGTGCTATAGTTGCTTTATTTCACGATGTTCTAATTACTTTAGGAATTTTTTCACTTTTAAGCTTAGAAATAAACTTGTCTATAGTCGCTGCTGTCTTAACTATTGTTGGATATTCAATGAACGATACAGTCGTAATTTTTGACAGAGTTAGAGAAAATCTCAAAAAATATTCAGATATTAAAATATTTGAACTTACAAATATTTCAATTAACGAAACATTATCCAGAACTATAATTACTTCTGCTACTACTTTATTAGCATTATTTTCTATATTTTTCTTTGGCGGTGAAATATTAAAAGGTTTTTCCTTTGCAATGATACTAGGAGTTTTTTTTGGAACTTATTCATCAATATATATAGCAAATCCAATACTAGTTTTTCTTCGAGTATCTCAAAAAACTATTTTAAAAGAAGATAAAGATTAATAAAGGTTTTGTGCTGCTACCATAGACAATAGCATTGGTAAAGAAAGCAATGTATTTGTTCTAGAAAACAGCATTGCAGTTCTTGCTGATTTTGCTTTTTTATCGGGCTCACATTCGACTATACCCAAAGCTCTTTTTTGGTTTGGCCAAATTACAAACCACACATTAAATGCCATAATTAAACCAAGCCACATACCAATACCTATAGCTGTATTTTTTCCACCACCTGATCCAATTCCTAGTGTCATTGCTTCGTGAAGATATCCGTTTAGATATCCTAGTATTAGACCTGATATTATTGTTAATAACGCAGCCCATCTAAAGTAAAACAAAGCTGCAGGCGCAATAACCTTTCCTATAGCAGGTTTTTGTTCGTCAGGTATTTTAGGCATATTGGGTATTTGAACAAAGTTAAAATACCAAAGTAAGCCTATCCACATAATCGCAACAACTACATGAATAAATCTAAATAACCAGCTCCAAAAATATCTATCAAATTCAAAACCATCATTTCCGAAGAATAGGCCTAAAAAAAGTAGAATTGCTAATCCAAGAGATGCATGTATTGTTTTTGGTAATGAAGATAAAAGATTTCCCATAGATTAATTATACACAAACCATCAAAAAACTTAAGCAGTTTTTTTAAATTTGTTATTTAACATAGGCTTTAAAAAACTACCCGTATAACTGTCTTTAATTTCACAAATTTCCTCAGGTTTACCTTCGGCAATTATTTTTCCACCTTTTACACCACCATCTGGACCCATATCAACAATATAATCTGCGGTTTTAATAACATCTAAGTTATGTTCAATTACAACGACAGTATTTCCTAATGCGACAAAAGTATGCAAAATTTCTAAAAGTTTTTTTATGTCATGTTGATGAAGACCAGTAGTAGGTTCATCTAAAATATACATTGTTCTACCGGTTGATCTTTTAGAAAGTTCTTTGGCTAATTTAATTCTTTGAGCTTCACCACCAGATAAAGTCGTAGCTTGTTGGCCAATTTTTATATATCCTAATCCAACTTTTTTAAGAGTTAGTAATTTAGTTTTTATATTTGAAATATTTTCAAAATACTCACACCCCTCATCAACAGTCATATTCAAAACATCGGCAATACTTTTGTCTTTGAATTTAATTTCTAATGTTTCTCTATTATATCTTGTACCCTTACATTCATCACATTGTATATAAACATCTGGTAAAAAATGCATTTCATATGTAATTACTCCATCACCTTCACATGCTTCGCACCTTCCACCCTTAACATTAAAAGAAAATCTACCTGGTTTATATCCTCTGCTTTTAGATTCAGGAAGTCCTGTAAACCAATCCCTTATTGGACCAAACGCTCCAGTGTAAGTAGCAGGATTTGATCTTGGTGTCCTACCAATTGGTGATTGATCGATATTTATTACTTTATCAACTAGCTCGATACCTTTAAATCCTTTGAAAGGTTTTGGTACTTTTCTAGATTTATTATTATTAAGAGTCAGATTTAAAGCGTTATACAAAGTTTGAAGTATTAATGTCGATTTACCACTACCAGATACTCCAGTAACGCAAGTAAAACTACCCAAAGGAACTTTTAAGTTTATATTTTTTAAATTGTTCCCCGTAGCTCCATTGATTTCTAAAAATCTACCATTTTTTGCTAGTCTTCTCTTGTTTGGTATTTGAATATATAATTTATTTGATAAATATTTTCCAGTTATACTGTTAGGATTTTTTACCACTTCACTAAAAGTTCCTTGAGCAACAATTTCTCCGCCTTTGTTTCCAGCCTCAGGTCCTAAATCAATAATGTGATCTGCATTTTCCATTGTCTCTGTATCATGTTCAACAACAATAACTGTATTTCCTAAATCTCTTAATCGTTTAAGTGCATTAATTAGTTTAACATTATCTTTTTGATGCAATCCAATTGATGGTTCATCCAAAACGTATAAAACACCCGTAAGTCCAGAACCAATTTGGGATGCCAATCTAATTCTCTGTGCTTCACCTCCAGATAAAGTTCCAGATACTCTGGATAAGGTTAAATAATCCAAACCTACGTTTAATAAAAAATTCAATCTTTCGTTAATTTCTTTTAATATATGTTCAGCAATCTTTAATTGTATTTGAGTAAGTTTAGTGTTGAGGCTTTCAAACCATGATGTTGCATCTAAAATAGATTTTTCAGCAACTTGGCTTATATTTAAACCATCAATTTTTACACATAAAGCTTCATCTTTTAACCTCTGTCCATTACACTTTTCACAATCTGAGTCTGATTGATATTGTGCAATTTCTTCTCTTTTCCAGTCACTATCAGTTTCAAGATATCTTCTTTCAAGATTGTTTATTACACCCTCAAAAGTTTTTTTATATGAATATTTTTCATACCCATCATCATAAGAAAATTTAATTTCTTCATCATCAGAACCAAATAATATTATATCTTTAATTTTTTTATTTATTTTATTCCACTTTTCATCTAATGAAAAATTATAATGCTTCGCTAACGAAGATAATGTTTGAGCATAGTACATTGTTGTGCTTTTTGACCAAGGTTCAATAGCGCCTTCGGCAATAGTTTTTTTTTCATCAGGTATTACTAAATTAGGGTCAACATTAAGCTTGATACCTATACCCTCACATTCTTCACATGCTCCATAAGGACTATTAAAAGAAAACAGCCTTGGTTCAATTTCTTCAATTGTAAAACCACTTTCTGGACACGCAAATTTTGTTGAAAATATTATTTTTTCTATTTTCCTAAATTTTTTGGGTAAAGTTTCATTTTCATACTCAACAAAAAGAAGTCCATTAGAAAGATTTATTGATGATTCAATACTTTCAGCTAATCTGTTTCCTAAATCTGAATTTAAAACAATTCTATCAACTAATATTGAAATATCGTGTTTAACTTTTTTATTAAGTTCTGGAACTTTATCAATATCATATAAAGTATTGTCTATTTTAATTTTTCTAAATCCTCTTTTTTTGTACCCTAATATATCCTTTTTATATTCACCCTTACGACCCCTAACAACAGGTGAGTACAAATAGATTGTTGACTTTTTTGGTAGTTTTTTAATTTTATCAACTATTTGTGATATAGTTTGAGATACAATAGGTTTGCCTGTGAAAGGAGAATATGGAGTTCCAACTCTAGCATATAAGACTCTCATATAATCGTAAATTTCTGTTACTGTTGCAACAGTAGACCTAGGATTTTTTGAAGTATTTTTTTGCTCAATAGAAATAGCTGGACTTAATCCTTCAATTAAATCAACATTAGGCTTTTTCATTTTATCCAAAAACTGTCTCGCGTAAGCTGATAAACTTTCAACATATCTTCTTTGACCTTCTGCGTATATTGTGTCAAAAGCTAATGATGATTTTCCTGACCCAGAAAGACCAGTTATTACTACAAACTGATCTTTAGGAAGCTCCAAAGAAATATTCTTCAAATTATGTTCTTTTGCGCCCTTAATAACTATCTTTTTTTGCATAATTCTTGTTGCATAAATTTAATTAAATTAATAATGAGATTAAAATTATGGTATAATTGTACATCATTAATTTAAAAATATTAAAATATTATGGCTGGAAGTTTAAATAAAGTATTATTAATTGGTCGTTTAGGCGCAGATCCCGAAATAAAACAAATGGTTAACGGTAAAAGTGTGGCTCGATTAAGTTTAGCCACTAGCCAATCTTGGAAAGATAAGAATACAGGCGAAAAAAAAGAAAAAACTGAGTGGCACCGTATAGTTGTATTTAATGAAGGTTTAGTAAATGTAGTCCAACAATATCTAAAAAAAGGTGCTCAAATTTATATAGAAGGGCAGCTCTCTACTAGAAAGTGGAAGGATGAACAATCAGGCCAAGACAAGTATTCCACTGAAATTATAATACAAGGTTATAATTCATCTCTTACAATGCTTGGTGGTGGAGCATCAGGTGGTTCTATACAGAACGATAAAAATCAAGGTACCTCAAAAAGTTTAGAAGATATTCCTCAATCATCTAACGATTTAGATGATGATATTCCTTTTTAGTTTTTATGCAAAAAAACGAAATAATAAAAGATAAGAAAATTAAGTTAATATCAATGCATGAGGAAATGAGCTCGTCTTATTTGTCTTATGCAATGAGTGTAATTATTAGTAGAGCTCTTCCTGATGTCAGAGATGGTTTAAAACCAGTACATAGAAGAATTTTATATGCAATGCACAAAGGTGGATATGATTGGTCTAAACAATATAGAAAATCTGCAAGAATTGTAGGAGATGTAATTGGTAAATATCATCCGCATGGTGATCAATCAGTGTATGACGCACTAGTAAGAATGGTTCAAGATTTTTCAATGAGCTTACCTTTGGTTGATGGACAAGGTAATTTTGGTTCGGTTGATGGTGATCCTGCAGCAGCTATGAGATATACAGAAACTAGACTTTCAAAAGTTTCACAATTTTTAATAGACGACATTGATAAACAAACAATAGAATTTAAAAGCAATTATGACGAAACAGAAAAAGAACCATCAGTTTTACCAGCGCAATTTCCAAATCTTTTAGTCAATGGTGCTGGAGGTATTGCTGTTGGTATGGCAACAAGCATACCACCTCACAACTTAGGAGAAGTTATTAATGGAACTTTGGCTCTTATTGAAAATAAAGATATTAAGTTAAATGAGCTAATGAAACATATACCAGGACCTGATTTTCCAACAGGTGGAATAATTATTGGAAAAAATATAATTAAAGAAGGTTACAAAAGTGGTCGAGGTTCATTTAAAATTAGAGGAGATATAAAAATTGAACAAATGAAAAATGGAAGAGAACGCTTGGTAATCTCATCTATACCGTATCAAGTTAACAAATCTGTTCTTAATGAAAGAATAGCAGAGCTTGTAAGAGATAAAAAAATTGAAGGAATAAGAGATATACGCGATGAGTCTAATAGAGAAGGAATAAGAGTTGCAATAGATTTAAGATCAAATACTGAACCTGAAACTGTTAAAAGACAATTATTTAAATTTACTTCTATTGAAAGTTCTTTTGGTTTTAACACTTTAGCAATCGTAGATAACAAACCAAAAACATGTAATCTAAAAGAATTCTTAGAAAATTTTTTAAAATTTAGAGAAGATGTAGTAATTAAAAAAACTAAATTTGACTTAAAAAAAGCAGAAGATCGGGCACATATATTGATTGGTTTATCTGTAAGTGTTGAAAATTTAGATAAAGTTATAAAAATAATTAGAAATTCAAAAAATCCTGACGAAGCTAAAGAGAAACTACTTCAAATGAAATGGAAAATTAATAAATCTCTTAAATTAATTAATTTAGTTAATGAAAAAAAATCAAAAAATATTTATTCTTTATCTAATGATCAAGTAAACTCAATTTTAGAGTTAAGACTTCAAAAGCTTACAGCACTTGGTATAAATGAAATAGAAACTGAAATTAAAAAACTTTCTGAATTAATTGATCAGTTTAAAAAAATTATAAATTCTAAAAAAGAACTTTTGAGAGTAATAAGCAATGAATTAAAAAGTATTAAGGAAAAATTTTCTGTACCAAGAAGAACTCAAATTATAGATGCTGTTTTAAATTATGATATAGAAGAAACTATACAAAAAGAAGCGGTTATAATAACAGTAACTTTACAAGGTTATATTAAAAGAGGCGCCCTAAGTAGTGTCAAACAACAAAAAAGAGGTGGCAAAGGAAAATCGGGCATTAAAACGAGAGACGAAGACTCTGTTGTTCAGACATTGTCAGTAAATACACATACGCCAGTTCTATTTTTTTCAACTGAAGGACTTGTTTATAAAATTAAAGCTTGGAAAATACCGGAAGGATCTTCTTCTTCAAAAGGTAAATCTTTGTTTAATATTTTGCCTTTAAAAAATCATCAATCAATTAGCTCTATAATGCCTTTTCCTGACGATGAGTCTGATTGGAAAAATCTTTGTATAGTTTTTGCCACTTCTAAGGGAAAAGTTAGAAAAAACAATTTAGAAGACTTTTCATCAATCAATACATCTGGAAAAATTGCAATGAAATTAGATACAAATGATAAAATTGTTGGTGTAAAAATATGTCGAGAAGACCAGGACATAATATTAAGTACATTTAATGGAAAATGTATTAGGTTTGATTCAAAAAAATTGAGAATTTTTAAAGGCAGATCTTCAAAAGGTATAAAAGGAATAAATTTATCTAATAATGACTCAATTGTGTCATTGTCAATCATTGATCAAGATGTAAATAAAAAAAATGGTAAATTAAATAAAAATGATAAATCAGAATTAAAAGCAAAAGAAAAATTTATTTTTTCAATTACAGTAAATGGATTTGGTAAAAGAACATCTCATTATGATTTTAGAACTACAAATAGAGGCGGAAAAGGTATTATTGGAATAGTGAACTCAGATAGAAATGGTAATGTATCATCATCCTTTCCAGTAAATGAAGGTGATGAAATATTAATATCCACAAACAAAGGTAGAGTTATAAGGGTAGCTGTTAAAGAAATAAGAGTTGCTGGTAGAAATACTCAAGGTGTAAGAATTATAAAATTATCAGGAGATGAAAAAGTTGTTTCAGCTATAAAAATTGATGATAACTTACTGTAATGAAAAAAAGAGCAATATATCCAGGTACATTTGATCCAATTACATATGGACATATTGATGTAATTAAAAAGGCTTTAAAAATTGTTGATACTATTGTAGTTGCTATATCTGATATTAATAACAAAAATTATCTTTTTGATTCAGAAGAAAGAATTAATATTGTTAAAAAAGCATTATATTCTGATTTAAAACTAAGTAAAAAAAAAATCCAAGTTATTTCATTTAAATCACTTACTACAAATTTATGTAAAAAGTATAATTCTAATATTATTTTAAGAGGATTAAGAGCAGTTTCAGATTTTGAATATGAATTTCAGTTAGCTGGTATGAACAGAAAACTAAACAACTCAATAGAGACAATTTTTCTAATGTCTAATGTTGAAAATCAAATTATATCATCTAACTTTGTTAAAGAAATAATATCATTAGGTGGAGATGTTAAAAAATTTACTACCAAGAGTACCATTAAAGCATTAAAGCTTAAATATGATTAATTTTTTATTAAGGCTATTAATTATATTCATATTAACAACAAACAACTCAATGGGAGGAGAAAACACAATGATATTAAAGTTAAAAGATGGAGAAGTAAAAATTGAATTATTTCCAGATGTAGCACCAAATCATGTTCAGAGAATAAAAAAATTAGCTAACGATGGAAAGTATGATAATGTTGTTTTTCATAGAGTTATAGATGGATTTATGGCCCAAACAGGTGATGTCAAATTTGGAAACTCTTCTAATAGTGATTTTGACCTGAATAGAGCTGGCACTGGTGGATCAGACCTACCTAACCTAAATCAAGAATTTAATAACTTACCGCATGACAGAGGAACTTTATCAATGGCTAGATCACAAGACCCAAATAGTGCAAATAGTCAATTTTTTATATGTTTTAAGGCGGCTCCTTTTTTGGATCGTCAATATACAGTTTTTGGTAAAGTAATAGAGGGAATGGAACACGTAGATAAAATTAAACGTGGTGATGAAAATAAAAATGGTTCTGTAGACAATCCAGATAAAATTATAAGCTTTAAATCATTGTAAAGTCTTAATGGCATTAAAAAAATTTTCTTTTAATGTAGTTGAAAAAAATAAACATTCCAGATGTGCTCAGATAAAAACACATAGAGGAATAATAAATACACCTGCCTTTATGCCAGTAGGAACTCAGGCAACAATTAAAGCTGCATTTATAGACGATATTATCAAAACCGGTTCGGAAATCATATTGTCAAATACGTACCATTTAATGTTAAGACCTGGTGTTGATAGAATAAAAGAAGCAGGTGGTCTCCATTCATTTATGAACTGTCCTCTTCCAATATTAACTGATTCTGGTGGTTTTCAAGTAATGTCACTATCTAAATTAAACAAAGTTGATAGAGAAAAAGGTGCAATATTTAACTCTCATATTGATGGAAAAAAATTTATTTTAAGTCCTGAAGAAAGTATAAAAATACAAAAAGGTTTAAATTCAGATATTTTAATGGTTATGGACGAGTGTCCAAAAAAATCAAAAGATTATAGATTAATTAAAAAATCAATGGAATTATCAGTTTATTGGGCAAAGAGATCTAAAAAAGAATTTGGAAATATTAAACATAAAGCTTTATTTGGAATTGTACAAGGTGGTTTGTTTGATGACTTGAGACAAGTATCATTAAAAGAACTTATTAAAATAAATTTTGATGGTTATGCTATTGGTGGTTTAGCTGTCGGCGAGACTCAAAAAGAAATGTTTAAAATTTTAGATAGTTTAAAAAATTTAATGCCTGAAAATAAACCTAGATATTTGATGGGTGTAGGAACACCTTCTGATATTTTGGGTGCTGTTAAAAGAGGTATAGACATGTTTGACTGTGTTTTGCCAACAAGATCAGGTAGAACTGGTCTTGCATTTACATGGAACGGTAGAATTAATATAAGAAATTCCAAATATAAAAAAGATAACAGACCTTTAGATCCAAAATGTGAAAATTTTAATCTTAATAAATACAGTAAAAATTATTTAAATCACTTATTTAATACTAATGAAATTCTTGCATCAATGTTACTAACTCTGCATAATATTAATTTTTATCAAGAACTAATGGAATCAATTAGAGTTAATATTAAAAATGGCACTTTTGATGATTTTCATGATAGATATATTAACAAGTTGTAATATTAATACACATTGATTATTTTAAAAAAAAGTCTATAAGTTTTTTCTGTTGGGCCCTTAGCTCAGTTGGTAGAGCAATTCCCTTTTAAGGAATGGGTCGTTGGTTCGAGTCCAACAGGGCTCACCACAAAGTTTCATTTTATTGGTGATATTTTTCAAAATGTATTTTTTTATGTATTTGGTGGATACTCAATCATCACTTGGTATATCCATTCATTAATTTTTTTAATTCTGTTGTCCTCTGAAGGGTGAGTGCTCATGAACTCGGGAACTTTTTTTCCTTTATTGACTTCTTTCATTCTGTCCCACAACAAAGGAGTTTCTCTAATATCATAACCTGATAAAGATGAAAAAATTAAACCCAAATAATCAGCTTCACTTTCTTGTTTTCTGTTAAATGGGTTAAAAATTCCTATTCTTGTAAGAAGACCAACTGTATTCATTCCGGTTGTTCTATTAACTTGAGATAATTTTCCTCCTGATAGAACATCTGTAATTTGAGTAGCTACATTAATTACAGCATTTCTACTTGCTCTTTCAACAGAATGTTTTGCAACAGCGTGAGCAATTTCATGCCCCATAACAGCGGCAAGTCCATCTTCGTTTTTAGTAACTTCTAACATTCCTGTGTAAACTGCAATTTTACCGCCCGGCATACACCATGCATTTCTTATTTTTTTATTATCTATCAAAATATATTCCCAATCAAAGTATGCAGTAGGGTCACTTTGATTACTTTGATAAAAATATTCACTAATAGAATCTTGCATTTTTTTACCAATATTTTTTATTTGATTAATTTCTTTAGTATTAGTTATTAGTTTTTCTTTTTCTTTGACTTTTTCATATATCTGAGCAGCTTGGGCATTTAACTTTGCCTCGGGTATTAATTTTAATTGTCTACGATCGGTTATAGGTGTTGTTCCACACGACGGTAATATTAGATTACAACAGCCGCAACCCATAAATGTTAAAAATTTTCTTCTATCCATTTCCTTAATATATTATATAATTTACTATAAATCACAACAGACTATGCTTATTAAGAAAAAAAAGAAATCTATAGTATTGAAACTTCGTAACTATTTTTTTACAGGAGTAGTGGTATTAATACCAATTGGTATTACTCTTTATTTAACTAAATTTTTAATTGGTATTTCTTCAAAATTGATTCCCGAAAAAATTAACCCTAACACTTATTTGCCTTTCTCAATACCTGGTTTAGAAATTATTTTATCTATAGTTATAATTACTATAGTGGGAGGTTTATCATTATCATTTTTAGGGAAAAAATTTTTACAGTTAATAGATGACCTATTCAAAAAGATACCAATTTTAAGAACAATCTATTCAGCTATAGGTCAAATGACAGAAACTTTTACAAAAAAAGATAATAGTAAAAAATCAGTTGTGTTAGTAGAGTATCCAAAGAAAGGTTCTTGGGCAGTTGGTTTTGCAACCAAAGATAATAAAACTGAAATGTCTGCTAAAACAAATGAAAAATTAGTTAATGTTTTTATTCCAACAACTCCGAATCCTACTAGTGGATTTCTAATTATGTTTCCAAAAAAAGATCTAATTTTTTTAAATATGACATTTGAAGAAGCTTCCAAATTTATTGTATCTGCAGGAACATCTAATCCTAAAAATTAAGCCAAATCGTTCAATATATCTGCTCTATCATACAATTTAAGTAATGGAAGATATTTATCTATATTTATTTTTTCTAATTCAATTTTTTTAATTTCCTTTTCAGCAAGTAAGAATAAATCCTCATTTATAACTGGATCTGCTAATCTAAAGCTTTGAATACCACTTTGTTTAAAACCAAGTAAATCTCCATAACCTCTTAATTTCATGTCTTCTTCTGATATTTTAAAACCATCATTAGTATTTTTTAATATATTAATTCTTTTTCTCGCATTTTCGCTCAAACTAGATTTAAACATTAGTATACAATATGAGTCCTTATATCCTCTACCAACTCTTCCTCTTAGTTGATGTAGTTGAGAAAGACCAAATTTGTTCGCATTTTCGATTATTATTAAATTTGCATCGGGAAAATCTATTCCAACCTCAATTACAGTAGTAGATACAAGAATGTCAATTTCCTTATTTAAAAATTTTAACAATATATCATTCTTCTTATCTTTTTCCATTGATCCATGTAATAATCCAACTTTATAATTAAATTTCTTTTTTAGACTCTCGTATCTTTGTATAGCAGATTGATGGTCAATTTTTTTAGACTCTTCAATTAGAGGACATACCCAAAATATTTGATTATTATTATTTATTTGTTTTTTAACAAATGAAATAATTTCATCAAGTTTAGTATCAAGTTTACTGTAAGTTTTTATCTCCTTTCTATTTTTGGGTTTATTTTTAATAACCGACGTATCCATATCTCCGAAGATTGTCATAACCATAGTTCTCGGTATTGGGGTTGCAGACATAACCAAAATATCACAATCATCACCACCTTTGTCAGATAATTTTTTTCTTTGTTTTACTCCAAATTTATGTTGTTCGTCTATTATTATTAGTCCTAAATTAAAAAATTTTATTTTATCTTGAAACAAAGAATGTGTACCAATTAACATATTAATTTTATTTTTATTTAAGTTATCTAAGATTTTTTTGCGTTCCTTATAATCAGTTTTGCTTGTTAAAAGTGCTACATTTATTTTTTTATCAAATAATTTCTTTGCTAGCTCATAATGTTGTTTTGCCAAAATTTCAGTGGGAGCCATAAATCCAACTTGACAACTACTTTTTATTACATTTAATGACGCTATAAGAGCAACAATTGTTTTTCCGCTACCAACATCACCTTGCAAAAGCCTAAACATTTTTTTATCTGATTTAAGGTCTCTATTTATTTCTTCCAGTGCATTAATTTGGTCGTTTGTAAGCTTATAATTTATTTTTTTTTT
The DNA here is from genome assembly GCA_902608975.1 of uncultured Pelagibacteraceae bacterium. Lineage (GTDB taxonomy): Bacteria > Pseudomonadota > Alphaproteobacteria > Pelagibacterales > Pelagibacteraceae > Pelagibacter. The sequence continues at coordinate 34,753 of CACLQI010000003.1, read as the reverse complement.
AATACTGTTAAAAGGCTTTAAACCAAAAATTTTTTTTCTTTTTTTAATTTTTTTAATATTATTTCTAATATTTGAATTAATTAAAAAAGTTGAAATAATTTCATCAAATATTAGTCTATTTAAAAAAAAACCTTTTCTTTTTATATTTTTTGGATTGTGAAGTTCTAATATAGAATCTTTCCAAGATATATTGTTGAATTTATTTAATATTTCAGGTCTATGCCATTCTTTTAAATCTGGGATATTTTCTAAAACATCATTAATTATTTTATAGTATTTTTTTTCATTTAATCCATCTGTTAAATTATAATTTGTAAATATCTTTTTAACAGAATTATTATCTGACGATATATGTGTTGGATTTGTTATTTGATATTTTTTTTTATAATATCCAATTTTTCCACTTATTGTTACTTTTGCATTAATAGGAAGAATTTTTTTAATATATCCTTCATAACTATTAAAAAAAACACATTCTAATTTTCCTGTATCATCTTCACACAACACTCTATTAGGCAAGTTTCTCACTCTAGGAAAAACATATTTTTTTACATCTATTACAATTGTTTGAATTTTACCTATTTGTAACTCATTAATTTTAACTAAGTTTTCTCTATCAATGAAATCTCTAGGTAAACTCCAAAGAAGATCAAAAATAGTATTAATATTTTTTTTTTTAAATAATTTTGCAGTTTTATTTCCAATACCTTTTATGGTATCTATATCTGATAACAAATATTCATAGGAAGTCATTCTTTAATTATATAGTTATGTCACAAAATAAAGAAGATCTTAAAAATAAAATTATTTATAGGGCCTCGTATAGAGGATCAAAAGAAATGGATATATTAGTTACTAGTTTTGTTAAATCAATCATTAATGAAATTGATATAAATCAGCTTAAAGAACTTGATAGTTTAGTTAATTTGGATGATGAAAATCTAATATCTATTAAAAAAAATGAATCGAAATTAAAATTTAGAAATACAAAATTAGTAAAAAAATTTCAAGATTTTCAGTTATGATGGCGGAGAGACTGGGATTCGAACCCAGGAAAGAGTTGCCCCTTTGCCGGTTTTCAAGACCGGTGCTTTCAACCGCTCAGCCATCTCTCCATGCGCTAGTGTTTATCCGATTTTAGAACCTTTTCAACTTAAAAATGATATATAAAAGAATAGAATTCAAATTATTTTATGAAGCAATCTCAGTTTAAAAAAGGAATATTTTATGCAACCGCTGGATCATTATGGTGGGGTATATTAGGTACAGTTTTTTTTAAACATATTTCTTCGTTGGGTGCCTTAGAAGTTACAATTCATAGATTAATTTGGACATGTTTAATTTTATTTATATCAACTCTAGTATTTAAAAAATTTTATGTTTTTAAAAAAATACTTAAACAAAAAAAAAATTTAATAATTCTTTTTTTAACAAGTATATTAATTTTTTTAAATTGGGGTACTTGGATTTATGCTATTTCAGTAAATAAAATTATCGATGCTAGTTACGGTTATTTTATTTTTCCTATATTAAATGTATTTTTGGGATATATTTTTTTAAAAGAAGAAATTAATGCTCAAAGAAAATTAGCAATTTTTGCTGTAATTATATCATCTTTATATTTACTTTTTAATTTAGAATCGTTCCCATGGATAGGATTCTTGGTAGCTTTTTTTTGGGGTTTTTATAATTTATTAAGAAAAAAAATAAATGTTGATACAGATGTAGGGTTATTTATTGAAAGCTTATATATTTTACCAATTTCACTTGTTATCTGGTATTTTATTTATAAATCTGGTCACAATAACTTCACTATAGATGAACCTATTAATATATTATTGTTGTTTCTAGGAGGGGTCATGACTGTGATTCCTTTATTTTTGTTTATTAAAGGCTTGGAGAAAACAACAATGGCAACCTCAGGGTTAATATTTTTTGTGACACCAACAAGTCAATTTTTACTTGGTTTTTTTTACTTTAATGAGCCTTTCACTATGAACAAGTTAATTAGTTTTATTATTATATGGATAGCTGTATTTATTTATCTAAAGGATTTATATGAAAAAAATTTATAAAATTTTATTAATTTTCTTTTATATTACATTTCTCTCAAATGTATACGCTGCCGACGAAAGCTTTGATATATGGCTTAAATCATTTAAAAAACTTGCTATTAAAAATGGAATTTCAGAACAAACTTTTAATATATCTATGTCTAAAGTTAAATTTAATCCTAAGGTTATAGAGTATGATAGATTTCAACCTGAATTTTATGAAGATACAAAAACATATATAAGCAAAAGAACCTCATCTAAAAAAGTTAAAAATGCTATTAAAATTTATAAACAAAATAAAAAATTGATAGATCAAGTAGAAAAAGAATTTTTGGTTGAAAAAGAATTATTATTAGCACTTATGGGCATAGAAACTAATTTTGGAAAATATCTTGGAAAAATGGATATTTTATCATCACTTGCTACATTAAGTTATGATAAAAGAAGAAGAGATTTTTTTACTAGTGAATTAATAACAATTCTTCAATTAATAGATCAAGGTATAATTGACTATAACATACTTTATGGTTCATGGGCTGGAGCATTTGGAAATTTTCAGTTTATGCCGTCAACAATAAAAAGTTATGCTATTGATTATGACAATAACAGTGTAATTCAATTAAAAGAAATAGAAGATTCGTTTGCTTCTGCTGCTAATTATATCAATAAAATTGGATGGAAAAAAAATAATACATGTTTTAAAAGTGCTAAACTTTCAAATAAAATACCAAAAAAATATTTAAATACTTCAGCGAGAAAAATCAAAAACAAAACTAGTTATAATAAAATTAAAAAATATATATTAAATAATGAAAAATTAAAATTATCTGATAAAGTTATAATAGGAGTGATAACTCCCGATAAAGATATTATTCCTGATGCAGAAAATTTGGCACCTGCATATTTAACATTTGATAATTATGAATTAATTTTAAAATGGAACCGCTCGTTAAGATTTGCTTTAGCTGTTTGCACATTAAAAGATAAAATATCTAATGAATTATAAATTTTTTATATTTTTATTTCTTATTCTGATAAACTCTTGTTCAATTAATAAAACTACTAATAAAGTAGATGAAAGATCAATTAAATCTGGATTTAAAAATAATGGTTTTGCTTTAGTTTATGATTACAAGCTTTACGAAAAAAAAATTATATCATCAAAATTAGACGATAGAGATTTGGTAGTTCTTCAGAAAAATTTAAAAAAAGGGTCAACAGTGAAGATTAAAAATAATATGAATAATAAATCTATAATTGTTAAAGTTGGAAAAAATTCGAAATATCCAAATTTTAACAATTCCGTGATAACAAAACGTATAGCAACAGCTATTGAATTAGATTTAAAAGAGCCTTATATTGAAATTACTGAAATATTAAACAATTCTTCTTTTGTTGCAAAAAAAGCAAAAACTTTTGAAGAAGAGAAAAAAGTCGCAAATAAAGCTCCAGTTGAATCTATAAGTATTAATGATTTAAGTTCAAATAAAAAAATGGTAAAAAAAGTTAATAAAAATAAATTCTCATATATAATTAAAATTGCGGATTTTTATTTTATTGATTCAGCTAATTTAATGATAGAAAGAATTAAAGAGGAGACTACAGTTGATAAAATTAACCTTAAATCTCTTTCTGAAACAAATTACAGAGTTTTTTTAGGTCCATTTGATGACTTAATCACTCTAAAAAAAACATTTAATGATATAAATATGCTAAACTTTGAAAATATAGAAATTATTAAAAATGATTAAGCATTTATTATATTTTATTTTATTCAATTTATTAATAAGCACTTTTGCAATTGCTAAATTTGACATAAAAGCTCCTACTGTAATTCTTCAAGACTACCAATCTGGTGAGATACTTTTTGAAAAAGATGCAGACAGAGAAATCTATCCCGCATCTATGACTAAAATTATGACTTCAATAATAGCATTTGAGTTAATTAAAAAAGGTGATTTAAGTTTAGACGATAAGTTTATGATATCAGAAAATGCATGGCGTTTATCCCAAGCTGGTTTTTCATCAATGTTTATAATGGTAAATGACGAAGTTTCAGTAGAAAATTTATTAAAAGGTATAATCGTTGCATCTGGTAATGATGCATGTGTAGCTCTTGCGGAAGGTATAGCTGGATCTGAAGAAGAATTTGCTGTTTTGATGACATCAAAAGCAAAAGAAATAGGAATGAATAATACAAATTTTTCTAACTCATCAGGAATAAACGATCCTGACAATTATTCAACGGTCAGAGATATTTTGTTGATGTCAAACTATCTTATAAAAAATTATCCAAGCTATTATGAATATTTTAAAGAAAAAGAATTTACATGGGACAGAACAGGAGGAGATCCAATTACCCAAGGAAATAGAAATCCATTATTATACAAAAATATAGGTGCCGACGGAATTAAAACTGGGTATTTGGCTGTAGAAAAATATTCTCTAGCATCATCGATATATAGAAAGAATAGAAGATTAATTGCTGTAGCTAGCGGATTTAAAACTAAAAAAGAGAGATCGAGAGAATCTGCAAAACTACTTGCATGGGGCAGGACACATTTCGATTTGATCGAGATAGTAAAAAAAGATTCTGAATTAACAGAATTGGATGTTTGGTTGGGAAATAAAGATAAAGTTAAAGTTTATGTTAATAAAAACGTATACAAAACAATTCCAAAAGCTAGAAAAAGATATCTTAAAGCTGTAGTTGAATATCAAGGGCCAGTAAAAGCACCTATTAAAAAAAATGATGTTTTAGGTATTTTAAAAATTTTTTATAAAGATGAAATAATAAACGAATATGAAGTTTTAGCGTTTGAAGACATTAAAAAATTAAACATTATTAACAGGTTAATAAAGTCAATAAACTATTTAATCTGGGGCGATGTATAAAAAACCTATAGTCGTTTTTGAAGGTGTTGAAGGTTCAGGTAAAACTTTACACATAAAACACTTGTCTAATTTTTTAAAAAAAAGAAAAATTAAATTTATAAAAATCAGAGAACCCGGAGGCCATTTTAATTCAGAAAAAATAAGGAAACTAATTCTTAATAACAAATCTAAATTTCACAAAAACACTGACCTACTTTTATATTTAGCTGCAAGAAATGAGAATTTACAAAATTTACTTATAAAAAATTATAAAAAAAAAGTTATATTAATTGATAGATTTACAGATTCTACACTAGCTTACCAACATTATGGTATGGGTATTAACATAAATTTAATAAATTCTATTAATAGTTTTCTTTTAAAAAATTTTAAAACTAATCTTACATTTTTAAATTTAGTAAGTAAAAAAAATATGAAAAACAGATTATTAAAACGTAAGACTTTAAACAGATATGATAAATTTAAAATGAGTTTTTACACTAAGGTGCAAAATGGATATTTAAAATTATATGCAAAAAATAAAAATAAGTATAAAATTATTGATTCTAATAAAAGTATATTAACAAATAAAAAAATTATAATTTCTGAATTTAAAAAGTTAACAAAATGAATAACAATCCAAAACTACAATGTAATTTATACGGTTTAAGTGAATATTTAAATGAACTCGTTAAGCTTTTTCATAGTAACAATCTATCAAATAAAATATTATTAAGTGGACCAAAGGGTAGTGGAAAATCCACTTTGATATATCACTTTATAAATTATATTTTTTCTCAAGAAGAAGAGTTTAAATATAATTTAGCTAATAATACTATTTGTATGGAAAATAAATCATTTAAATTAATTAAAAATCAATCGCATCCCAACTTTTATTTGATTGATACGATTAATGATAAAAATAATATTGAAATTTCGCAAGTTAGGGAAATGTTTAGCTACACAAATAAATCTAGTTTAAATAGCAAGCCAAGATTTGTTTTTATAGATAATGTGGAAAATCTTAATGTAAATTCTCTTAATGCATTACTTAAAGTTATAGAGGAACCTAATGAAAATCTTTTTTTTTTATTATCGCATGACAGCAAAAAAAGTATCAAAAGTACATTAAAGTCTAGATGTTTAACTTTTAAATTAAATCTTAAATTTAACCAATCAATTGAAATAGCTAATTCAATTTTAGGAGCTAATATATTTGATTATATAAGTTATGATCTCGTTAGTTACTACAATACCCCAGGTGAAATCATAAACATTGTTAAATTTTCAAAAGATAATGATATTGATCTAACAAAATTTACTTTAAAGTCATTTTTATTTTTATTAATTAACGATGGTTATTATAAAAAAAACAATTTTATTAAATATTATATTTATAATTTTATACAATTATACTTTTTAAAAATTTTAAACGAATCAACATCAAAAGAAAATATTATTTTATTTTATAATAAATTTAATAAAATGACCTATAATTCTAATAAATTTAATTTAAATAGTGAAAACCTATTTATGGAGTTTAAAACAAAAATATTAAATGGCTGAAAATTTTTATATAACTACACCTATTTATTATCCATCTGCAAAGCCTCATATGGGGCATGCTTATTCAAGCATAATTGCAGATTTTTTTGCTCGTGTTAAAAAAATTCAAGGGTCAAATGTTTTCTTTTTAACCGGAACCGATGAACATGGTTTAAAAATTCAAAGAGCGGCTGAAAGCAAAGGTAAGGATCCAAAAGTTTTTTGTGATGAAATTAGTGTTACTTTTAGAGATCTATCTAAAACATTAAATCTTTCAAATAATGATTTTATCAGAACAACAGAAAGCAGACATTTTAAATCAGTAGAAAATTTATGGAAAATTCTTGAAAAAAAAAATGAAATTTATTTATCTAAATATTCCGGCTGGTACTCAGTTTCAGATGAAGCTTTTTACTCTGAAGAAGAAATTGAAAATATTGATGGTGTCAAAAAAGCAAAAATATCTGCTTCCGATGTTGAATGGCTTGAGGAAGAGTCATATTTTTTTAAGTTATCGAAATGGGAAAAGCCACTTCTAAAGTTTTACGATGAAAACCCAGAATTCATTTTACCTATAAGCAGAAAAAATGAAGTAATTAGTTTTGTTAAAGGAGGTTTAAAAGATTTATCAGTAAGTAGAAAATCTTTTTCTTGGGGAATCAAGGTTCCATCTAATAGCGAACATGTTATATATGTTTGGCTTGATGCATTAACAAACTATTTAAGCGCTTTAAACTATCCAGATATAAGTAACAATCTTTACAAAAAATTCTGGCCAGCAACAGTACACTTAATTGGGAAAGATATTTTAAGATTTCATGCAGTTTATTGGCCAGCTTTTCTTTTAGCGGCAGATATACCACCCCCCAAAAGAGTTTATGGCCATGGCTGGATTTTATCGGGTGAAGAAAAAATGTCTAAATCAAAGGGTAATATTTTAGATCCAATTGAAATTATTAAAAAATATGGTTTAGATCCATTAAGATATTATTTAATTAAAGAAGTATCGTTTGGAAATGATGGAAATATTTCTAAAGAAAAATTAGAAAATTGTATTAATAGTGATTTAGCAAATAATTATGGAAACTTATGTCAACGTGTTACAGCATTTAATGAAAAAAACCTTAACTCTGAAGTTCCAAAAAATATCAGTTTTTCCAATACAGACTTAAAAATTTTAGATAATTTCAAAGATAATTATAATAATCTTATAGAGTATACTAACAAACAAGATATAAATTCTTATGTTAACTATATAATCGAACGTCTCTTTGCTTCCAATAAGTATTTTAATGATGAAGAACCTTGGAAAAAAAAAAATGATATTGATAGGCTAAATACAATAGTATATGTTTCTTTAGAGTTAATTAGGAAAATTTCAATTTTATTATATCCAATAATTCCCGATACTTCCATGAAGGTGCTTAAAGTTTTCAATATTAATGAAGACAAAATTTCTTTTGAGAGTATAAAGAATAATAATTTTCTAAAAAAGGGTCAAAAAATTAATAAAATAAATATACTATTTAAAAAGATTGAAAAATTATGATTGATTCACACTGTCATTTAGACCACGAACCACTTTTTAAAAATTTAAATGAAGTTATTTTGAATTCTAAAAAAAATGGTGTAGAGAAAATACTAACTATATGCACTACAGTTAAAAGTTTTGAAAATATTATTACTATAATAAAATATGATAATATGATTTATGGAACATTTGGTATACATCCTCATGAAACAAAAGATAGTATATTAGCTCCTGAGGAAATAATTAAACCCATAAAAGAGAATAAAAAAATTATTGGAGTAGGTGAAACAGGACTTGATTTTTTTTACAATAATAGCGACAAAGAATCACAAATTAAAAGTTTTAAAAATCATATAGAAGCATCTTTAAATTTAAATATTCCACTAGTTGTCCATTCTAGAAATGCTGAAAATGAAACTTTTGATATTCTAAATGCATATAATAAAAAAAAAAAAATTAAAATTTTAATGCATTGCTATACTGGTTCTAAAAACTTTATGAATAAACTATTATCCCTTGATGCATTTTTTTCTGCTAGTGGTATCATTACCTTTAAAAATAGTTCTGAGTTACAAATGACCTTTAAAGAAATTCCATCTAATAAATTATTAATAGAAACTGATAGTCCTTTTTTATCTCCTGTGCCTATGAGAGGAAAAAAAAATCAACCTTCTTATATAAAATATACTTTAAAAAAATTAGCCGATATTAAAAAAATTGATGAAAACGAACTAGATATAATTACAACAAACAATTTTAATAGTTTATTTTTTAGTTAATGCCAATCAAATTCACTATTTTGGGGTGTGGTAGCTCGCTGGGTGTGCCTAGAGCCGATGGTAACTGGGGGAACTGTAACCCACAACAAAAGAAAAATTATAGAACAAGATGCTCTGCAATGATTTCTAATAAAAATTTTACAATACTATTTGATACATCACCTGATTTAAGAACTCAACTAATTAGAGAAAAGGTAAAAAATGTTAGTAGTGTTTTTTACAGTCACTCTCATGGAGATCAAACGCATGGTATTAATGATTTAAGAATCTTTTATTTAAAGCAAAGAAAAAAAATTGATGTTTATACAAATTCTTATACAAAAACATATTTAAAAAAAAACTTTTCTTACTGTTTTATTGATAAAACTAATTATCCTGCAATTTTAAATTTTAAAAAGTTTAAAAAAAAAATTATTTTTACGTATAAAAAAAAAAAAATTAAAATAAAATCTATTGAAGTAAAACATGGTAATATTAATTGCCTAGCATTTATTATTAATGATACGTGTGCATATGCTAGTGACGTAAATAAAATTTATAAAAAGGACTTAAAGCATTTTTTTAATTTAAATTATTTTGTTGTAGATTGTCTAAAAATGGCTCCACATCCATCTCATTTTAATCTTGATGATGTGCTTTATTTAGTTAAAAAAATTAAACCAAAAAAAACAATTTTAACGAATTTACATTCAGATCTTGATTATAATTATTTATTGAAAATTCTTCCGAAGAATGTAAAACCAGCTTACGACGGATTATCATTTTATATTTAAATGAAAAAAAAACATATTGTAGTAACAGGTGGTGCAGGTTTTGTAGGGAGTAATTTAATAAATCTTTTATTAAAAAAAACAAAATTTAAGATTATCAGTATTGATAATTATTCATCAGGTTTTAAAAAAAACCACATCAAATCAAAAAGAATTAATTATATCAAAGGCGATACAAAAAATATTTTTGCTTTATTAAAAAATAAAGAAATATGTTCCATATTTCATTTTGGTGAATTTGCAAGAATTTATCAAAGTTTTATTAAAATGAATGAATGCATAGATTCAAATACTATAGGAAGTAATGCTGTTTTTAATTACTGTTTAAAAAATAATGTAAAACTTATATATTCAGCTACATCGGCAACTTTAGGCAATAAAGGCAACGATAAAAATTTATCACCTTACGCTTTTACTAAAGCAAAAAATCTTGAGCTACTGGAAAATCTTAAAAAATGGTTCAATTTTAAGTATGAAGTAATTTATTTTTATAATGTTTATGGTCCAAATCAAATTTGTGAAGGTAAAATGTCAACTGTAATTGGAATTTTTGAAAATTATTATCAAAAAAATAAACCACTTCCTATAGTAAGACCTGGTACACAAACAAGAAGATTTACACATATTAATGATACTGTTGAAGTTTGTTATTTGGCATGGAAAAAGAAACGATGCAGACATTACAGTATAGCTCACCACAAAAGTTATTCAATTTTAAATGTAGCAAAAATGTTTAAATCAAGAATTAAATTTCTACCAAAACGTCCTGGTGAAAGATATGCGTCTGCGCTAACAAATATGAATTTATCGAATAAAGTATATAAATATTTTGGTAAAGAAAGTCTTAAAAATTACATAGAAAAATTTATAAATAAAACTATTTAAGAATTTTCTCAATAACATTTATAATTTTATTAGACATAGGATTAGTAAAAGATACAAAGGTATCAATAATTTTACCATTTTTATCTATAAGAATTTTATGAAAGTTCCATTTTGGAATAGCTCCTTTTCCATAATTTTTTTTAGCCCATTTATAAATATCATGCGCATTTTTTCCTTTAACATCATGGATTTCTGTTAAAGGAAAATCTATATTAAAATTTATTTTACAAAAATTTTTAACTTCCTCGTTTGTATTTTTTTCTTGATTAAAAGATTTGGATGGAATACCAATAACTATCACGTTTTTTTTTTGATACTTTTCCCATAGTTTTTGTAAATCATTATATTGGCTAGTAAAACCACAATAACTTGCAACATTAACTAAAAGAATTGGTTTATTTTTGTAATCAGCAAAATTAATGACTTCACCAGTTATTGAATTAATTGTAAAATCATAAATTAACTTATCATAGGTTGCTTCTGAAGAATTCTTAAAAAAAATCATAAATATAGATATAACTAATATTAGTATTTTTTTCATAACAATAATTTATTTTTTAGAAGTAAGTAATATTAGAAAGTATCCAGCCAAAGTTGATAATAATGATCCAGTTAAAACTCCAATTTTAACTCCATCCATGTATTGTAGATTTTCTACAAAAGCTAAATTTCCAACAAATAGACTCATTGTAAAACCTATACCTGTTAGAATTCCAACACCATAAAAATTAAACCAATTTGAATTATTTGGCATTTGAGCAATTCTTAATTTTATAGATACATAAGAAAAAACAAAAACTCCTAATTGTTTACCTACAAACAATCCCAATAAAATACCTAGAGGAACTTTATCTAGTAGTGATTGAAATGATAGCCCCTCTAACGATACACCTGCATTTGCAAAAGCAAACAATGGCATAATACCAAATGCAACATATGGGCTGATTGCGTGTTCTATTTTAATTAGTAGAGAAAAGTCTTTTTCTTTTTTTCTATGAGGTATTGTAGCAGCTAATAAAACACCAGCTATTGTTGCATGAATTCCTGAGTTATGAGTAAAGTCCCAAAGTAACACTCCTATAAATAAATATGGTAAAATTTTTTTAATATTAAATTTGTTTATAATTAACAAAATTAAAAAAGCTAAAAACATTAGTGTTAGGTATTTAATATTTAAATCACCAGAGTAAAATAATGCAATTATTAATATTGCACCTAAGTCATCAATTATTGCTAAAGCAGTCAAAAAAACTTTGAGTGACAAAGGTACTCTTTTTCCTAATAGAGAAAGTACACCAAGTGAAAAAGCAATGTCTGTTGCTGAAGGTATTGCCCATCCATTTAAAGTTTCACTATCACCCCAGTTAATAAACACATAAAATAAAGCAGGCACTAACATTCCACCAACTGCAGCAATTATTGGTAACATAGCTTGCTTAATATTAGATAATTCACCTTGTAAAAACTCTCTTTTAATTTCCAATGTTACAAAGAAAAAGAAAATAGCCATCAAACCATCATTTATCCAATGAATTACAGAAAGTTTTATTCCAAAATTATTAACTCCAATAAATAAATATTCATTTAAAGTTGAAAAATATAAATTACTTAAACTAGAATTACTTATGAAAAGTGCAATAATTGCAGCTAACAATAGAACAAGACCACTTGCTGCTTCAAGTTTAAAAAACCATTTAAATGGTGCAGATATATAATTAATCATGTTTAATTAAGCAAATCTTTAAAAAAAAGAAAAACGTCATTAAAACTTTCATACAAATTGGAAAGAACTATATCAAAACCTGGAATAAAAATTTTAATTGAATTTTTAAAAGTATCAGCCAAAATGATAATTGCTATAGCTGAAATAATAAAAACAACCAAAAAACTTAAAATATTAACACTATTTGTATTATTAATTTTACTATTTTTTTTTGTAATAGCTTTTTCAGCCTCATTTATTATTTTTTCTGTACTATCAGGAACATTTTTATGAATTTTTTCTGTTGTTTTATCTATTATTTTTTTTACTTCTTTTATAACTTTTTTTTTTGGTTCTTTCTTGAAAAACCATTTTTCACTACAAAAACCACATTGTAACATCTTTCCTTCATTTGGAATTAAAGATGCTTCAACTTCAAATTTTTTCTTACATGATGGGCATGGTATTATCATGCTTTCTTATATATCAGATTTTTATTAAATTTCTTCATTTTTGGTAATATTTATCCTTTGAAATTACTATTAACTACTGTATTAGTTACCATTCGGGGCGTAGCGCAGCCTGGTAGCGCATCTGGTTTGGGACCAGAGGGTCGCAGGTTCAAATCCTGCCGCCCCGACCATTATATGAAAAAAGCAAAAATTTATATACCCAGCAAAACTGCAATGCAATCTGGCTTTAGAAAAAGCAATAAATGGATTTTGGAATATTATGAAAAAAATGGTATGCCAAACCCTTTGATGGGATGGGAAACATCCACCGACACTCTTTCTGAAGTTAAATTAGAGTTTTTACATAAAGAAGATGCTATTAATTATGCTAAGAAAAATAACATTGAATATGATTTAGTTGAACCTAAAAAAAGAAAAGTTGTAAAAAAATCATACGCAAATAATTTCGTAGAATAAATGTTTAAATTTTTTACATCTAAAGTTTGGTTTAAGTGGAGTATTTTGGGTTCAATATTTATATTGGTATCTACATGGTATCAAGTTCAACTAGACGTAAAAATTAATGAGTGGTTTGGAGAGTTTTACGACACTCTTCAAAAAGCTTTAACAACACCAAATTCCGTTAGCGAAGCCGAATTTATTGGTTACTTGTTTACATTTGCAAAGATAGCTGGTCTTTGGATTATTATAGCTGTATTTACAGGATTTTTTACTAGTCATTGGGTGTTTAGATGGAGAACTTCAATGGCTGATTATTATCACAAAAATTGGTTGAAAGCTCGTTTAACTGAAGGAGCCTCACAAAGAGTTCAAGAAGACACGCTCAAATTTGCAAGAATAATGGAAGGTCTTGGAACTGGATTGTTGGATAGTTTGATGACTTTAGTTGCATTTACTCCAATATTATGGGGTTTATCAAAGCAGATTGATAAATTACCATGGATTGGTCAAGTAGATCACGCATTAGTTTGGGTTGCAATAATTTCTGCGCTAGGTGGAACTATTTTGTTAGCTGCTGTTGGAATTAAATTACCTGGTATAGAATATGATATACAAAAAGAAGAAGCAGGATATCGAAAAGAATTAGTACATGGTGAAGATGATCCAATTAGAGCAGCTCCTCCAACTATAGGTCAACTGTACAATAGAGTTAGAGGAATACATTATAAATCATATTTTCATTACTTATATTTTAACACGGTAAAATGGAGTTACTTTCAAGGAATGGTTATTGTTCCATATCTTGCTTTAGCACCTACCATAGTCACAGGAGCGATAACATTAGGTTTTGTTCAACAAATCACAAGAGCATTCGGTCGAGTTGAAGGTTCATTGCAATATTTAGTAAAAAGTTGGTCAACAATAGTTGAATTAATTTCTGTATGGAAAAGATTAAGAGAATTCGAAAGAAAATTAGAGTCGAATTTAATCTCAAAACAAAAAATCTAATGTCACTAAATAAAAAATATATTGATTTGTTTGCTAATATAACTTCAAAAGGTGCAATATCTGCTTCAAATTTTATTGGCAAGAAAGATAAAATATCGGCAGATCAAGCAGCAGTTAATGCTATGAGATCCGAATTAAATAAATTAGATATTAATGGTAAAGTCGTGATAGGCGAAGGTGAGCTAGATCAAGCTCCCATGTTATATATTGGAGAAAAAGTTGGTACTGGACATGGTTTAAACGTTGATATTGCTGTTGATCCTCTTGAAGGAACTAATTTTGTTGCAAATAATATGCCTGGTGGTTTATCTGTTATCTCTATTGCAGAAGAAGGTAATCTTTTTAAAGCACCAGAAACATATATGAATAAAATCGCCTATGGTAAAAATTTGCCTAATGATGCTATTGATCTTGATTTTTCAATTACAAAAAATATTAAAAATTTATCTGATGCTACAAATAAAAAAGTAGAAAATTTAACAGTTTGTATTTTAGACAGACCTCGACACAAGGATATTATTAATGAATTAATTAAATTAAAAGTTAATTTAAAACTGATCACAGATGGCGATATATCAGGTGCTTTACTTGTTACCAATGAAAAATATAATGTTGATTTATTTTTAGGTATAGGTGGTGGTCCAGAAGGTGTTTTGGCAGCGTGTGCTTTAGATGCATTTGGTTGTAAATTTCAAGGTAGATTTATTTTTAAAACAACTAATGAAGTTGAAAGAGCAAAAAAAATGGGCATATCAGATTTAAAAAAAAAATATAATCTAAATGAAATAATAAAAGGTGACTCAATTTTTTGTGCCACAGGCATAACATCTGGAGATTTAGTAGATGGTGTCGTTTTAAAAGACAAAAAATACTTAACTGAAACATTAGTTACACATAAACATAGCTCTATGACTAAAATAATTGTAAAAGAAATATTATAAAAACTTGATAAATATAATATTTTACAATAAAAGATCCAAATTCGGTCCCTTCGTCTATCGGTTAGGACACGTGGTTTTCATCCTCGAAAGAGGGGTTCGATTCCCCTAGGGACCGCCACAATGCAATATTCAGTTTATTTAATTGCGTCAAAGAACAAAAAAAAAACAATATCTTATGTAGGATATACGAATAATATTGAAAAAAGATTAAAACTACATAATTCTGGAAAAGGGGCTAAATTTACAAAAGGAAAAAAGTGGAAATTAATATATTTTAAAAAATACAAGTCAAAAATCAAAGCAATGCAAGAAGAATATAAATTAAAAAAAAATTATAAATTAAGGGCTAGTATAAAAAGTAAAAATGAATTTTAAAAAAATCAAAGGTAATTATATTCACAAAACAGCTATAATTAATTGGAAACGTTTAATAATAGGAAAAAATAATGTTATAGGACCATATGTTATTATTGGAACCGATGCCCAACATACTAACGGTAAATCCTTTGGAAATATTAAAATTGGAAATAATAACATTTTTAGAGAATTTTCAACAGTCCACTTGCCAACTAAAATAAAAAAAATTACCTATATTGGAAATAATTGTCATTTTATGACTTTAAGTCACATAGCCCACGATTGTCATATTGAAAATAATGTTGTTTTTAGTAATAACGTTACGCTTGGTGGTAACACACGAGTTATGAAAGACTCACAATTAGGCTTTAATGTTATAGTCCATCAAAATCAAATTATTGGAACTTACTCAATGCTCGGTATGGGTACCATCGTAACAAAAAAATTTAAGGTGATCCCAGGTCAGATTTATGCAGGAAACCCTATAAAAAAAATTAAAAAAAATATTATAGGTTTAAAAAGAAAAAAAATTAGTTCCAAAGTTATACAAAAAGAAATTATAAGATTTAAGGGCTTAATAAAAGAACATCCACTTTATGAATAAAAATATAGCTATACTTTTACCTTACAAAGAACAATACACAGAAGATCAAGCTGGCGCTGCTTCAATATGGGTAAAAGATTACATGTTAGAGAGTGATCTTAAAAATCAAACAATTGTATATGGAAATCTTGAAAAAAAATATAAACCATTTTCAAAAAATTTTAAATCATTAGATTTTAAAGGAACATTTGTTAAAAAAAATATAACATATACATCGAGATTATATAATGAATTTTTAAAGTATAAATTCAAAATAATTGAAATACATAACAGACCGGAATCTTTAGTTTATTTGTTGAAAAAAAAAATTAACACAAAAATTATATTTGTTTTTCATAATAATCCACTAGATTTAAGAGGATCTTCCACTGTAAAAGAAAGAATTTTTATAGCTGAAAATACTGATCAAATATATTTTGTTAGCAAATGGGTAAAAAACAAATTTTTTGAAGGTTTACCTTATAAATATAGAAACAATTGTGATATTTTATATCCAGCTATTAAGCCACTAAATAAATTTCCAAAAAAAGAAAATATAATAATTTTTAGTGGAAAATTAAATTCATCAAAAGGATATGACGTTTTTGGTAAATCTGTAATTAGAATTTTAAACAAATATAAAAAATGGAAAGCCTTAGCAATTGGGAATGAGCCTCGTGAAAAGCATTTTTTTGATCATCCAAGATTTAAAGTTGTTGATTGGATTACACACAACCAAATATTAAATTACTACAAGAAATCGTCAATTTCAGTCGTTCCATCTAAATGGCAAGAACCCTTTGGTAGAACAGCTATGGAGTCAGCTGCATATGGATGTTCAACAATAACCTCAAAAAATGGTGGATTACCTGAAACTTTTCAAAATCCTTTATTTATTAACAATGTAACAGAAGATGATTTGTATAATAAAATTAAAAATCTTATAGACGATCCCATTAAAAGAAAAAAAATTCAGTTACAAAATTTTCGTTCTGTAGTTCATACAATTAAAAAAAAAGTAAATAAAATTGACACTTGGAAAAAATCTAATTTGATATTCAATACAAACTCCTCAATTAAAAAAAGATTAAAAATACTACATATTTCAACTTTTGATGAAAAAAATGATCATAGATTATTTAATATTTCTATAGCTAATAAATTATCAAAAGGTTTTATAAGAAATAATCATGATGTGATAAATTTTAGTTATAGAGGTTTTTTAAGTAAAAGTTTAGTTTCAGATAAAAATCCTGTAATTAACAATAAAGTAGTTACAATATGTAAAAATTACCGCCCGGATCTAGTAATTTTTGGACATAATAATATATTAGAGCCGGAAACTATATTAGATATAAAAAGTAAATATAACTCTAAATTTGTTTTGTGGTATGAAGATGCTTTAGGTTATAAAGGGAATGGACCAAACTGGAAGAAAAATTTAAACTTAGTAGAAAAAAATAATAATTTAATAGATAGCTATTTTTTAACAACACATCCCAGCGAAGTAAAATCAAAAATCAAAAGATCTAAAATGTATTTTTTACCAATACCAGTAGATGAAAATATCGAAAATTTAAACATTTTTGAAAATCAACATAAATATAAAGATCTTTTTTTTGCTTTTAGTCATGGAGTTAATTTTGGAAAATTAAAAAGAGGCAAGTCTGATGAAAGAGAGTTTTTTATTAATACACTGATGAATAGATTTCCCAAATTTAATTATAATATATTGGGTGTATCAAATCATGAACCTAAATGGAATTATGATTTTTACGATGAGTTATCTAAGTGTAAAATTGCATTAAATCTTAGTAGAGGAAAACCTTTAAAGTATACTTCAAGCAATCGTATTGCTTCGTTAATTGGTAATGGGATATATACATTCATAGATGAAAAAACTAAATTTAGCGATTTCTTTGATAATGATGAAATGGGTTTCTACACAAGCATAAATGATCTTGGATCCAAAATTGAAAAAATGCTAAGAAATCCTAATAAAATTGATCATTATGCGAAACAAGGTAAAAAAAGATATTTTGAACTGTTTAATAGTAAAAAAATTACAAAAGAAATTATAGATAAAACAATTTAAAACTTATTTTACTTTTTGAAGTATTTGCAAAACATTTTCTGCAAAATTAATGTTAGTGAATTTATTTATAAAAGTTTTTTTATTACTTAAAAAATATTTAATTTCATCAAAGAGTGGATCATTTTCTTTTATTGGCGGTGAAAAATTTAATCCATCATAAATTTTCGCTTCCTTTGAAAAAAAATTATTTTTAAGTTTCTCTAATTTTGGATAAACAGCGTACTTATTATAAATTTTAATTTTTTCATCAGCTTTCATTTCGTCAAATAAAAGCATTTTTTTTGTAGTAATTAAAATTATTCTTCTTATTTTGTCCGGATTTAACCAGCTATTATTAATGTCAGTATAAAAATTATTAACTTTAAAACTAAGGTTAGATATATCAGATATTTTGTTATTTAATATTTTATAGCTATTTGAGTTAATTAACTTAATTTTTTTACCAAATAAATATATCAATATAGATATATCATGAGCTGACAAATCATATGATACGTTAACATCATTTCTTATTGGTCCAAGATTTTGTCTTTGAAATTTTGCATACAATATTTTACCATTTTTTTTATTGTTAATAAATTTTTTTAAAAATTTAATATAGTTATTGAACAAATAAATATACCCAAAAGTTAAATTTTTAACACCTTGAGGAAAAAGTTTTTTTAATTTTTGAATTTGATAAGTATTTTTAAATCCTGGTTTTTCAATAAATATTTTCTTATTATTTTTAATTGCTAATTTAATCAATTTAAAATTTTTAGATGGTGGAGTGGCAAATATAAAGTGATTATTTTTTTCTTCTTTTAATAATTTTTTAAAATTGTTATTAACAATTATATTGTTTGGAAATCTTTTTTTTAATAAATTTGATTTTTTTTTATTTAAATCACATACTAAAAATTTTTTATTAAGTTTTACCAAATTTTTAGCAATATTCGTTCCCCAGTACCCTGCGCCTACAAGAACAACTTTATTGTTTTTTGACATATTTTATATTTATATTTTATAATCTTATTGTAAATAAATAAAACCTATAGTAACTAATTAACGTTATAGCAATTTTTATTTAATAGAATTATTAATGATCAAATTTTACGATTTATATAACTTAGATAAAAAAATCCACAATAAAATTTTAAGTAAAATTAAAAAAATCTTTAATAAAGGTGACTATATACTCGGAAATGAGGTTTTTAGTTTTGAAAAAAAATTTTCAAAGTTTGTTGGTTCAAATTATGCTGTAAGTTGTGCGAATGGTACTGATGCTCTAACACTTTCATTAAAATCCCTTAATTTACCAACTAATTCTGAAGTAATAATTCCAGCTATGACTTACTGCTCAACTGCATTTTCAATTTTAAACGCTGGTTTAAAACCTGTTCTAGTTGATCTTGATATAAACAAACCTACCATTGACATAAATCAAATTAAAAAAAAAATTAATAGTAAAACGAAAGTTATTATGCCTGTACATTTATATGGTTCCACGTCGAATCTTAGTGGTATAAAGAAAATAATTAAATCAAGTAAGAATAAGATTTATTTAATTGATGATTGCGCTCAGGCACATGGTTCACTAGATGATAGCTCAAAAAATAACAAAAAAATCGGATCATCTGCGGATATATCCTGCTTCAGCTTATATCCAGGAAAAAATTTAGGAGCATATGGTGATGCCGGTATAATCACAACAAATTCGAAAAAATATTATAAAATTTTAAAAAATTTAAGAAACCTTGGGTCTGATAAAAAATATATACATAATAGAGTAGGGTACAATAGTAGGCTCGACACAATACAAGCGGCAATATTAAATGTTAAATTAAAATTATTAAAAGAAAACAACAAAAAAAGAAGAATTATTGCCAAAAGTTATGAAAAGTTTTTAGATAACAAAAAAATAACAAAATTAATATATTCAAAAAGCTGTGTGTTTCATCAATATATTATTCTTTCGAAACAAAGAAAAAAATTAATCAAAATATTAAATCATAATAAAATACAATATGCTTTTCATTACCCACATGCTATACATCAACTAAAAGCACTGAAGAAAAAATTTCCAAGACAAAAATATGTAAATGCTGAAAGAATAGCAAATGAAGGAATTAGTTTGCCCATAGATCCAAATTTGAAGAAAAATGAAATTAAAAAAATAATTAAAGTCATTAACTCTTTTTAAAATTGAATAAAAAAAAAATTATTATATTTAAAAATGATGCAGTTGGAGACTTGGTACAAAGTCTTGATGCTATTAATAACATAGCTAATCACGACAAAAATACAAAAATAACTATATATTTATCTGAAAGAAGTAAAAATTTTAAATTTCTTTTAAATTTTAAAAATACTGAAATTAAAATTTTGAATTATGATCTTAAGTTAATTGATAAAATAAAAATTTTGATTGAGCTAATTAAAGGATCTTTTAAATCAGCATATATTCTTTCACCAAAAACTTTTTATTATTATCTCCCTATACTTTTCAGAAAAATAAAATTTTATGGTTTATGTATTAACAATGTAAATAATTATAAAAGACCATTAAGTTTTCTTAGAAAATATTTATATTTTTTAGTTATTAATGAACGTGACAAAATAAACAAAAGAGAATCAACTTCAGAATTACAAGTTGAATTAACAAAAGATTTAAATTTTAAACAAAAATATAAAATTAACTTACCATCAGAAATTCAAAATAATAATGATTTTAAAATAGTTAATTATATATATTTTCACTTAAAATTTTCAAATTTTAAAAAGTTGGGATGGGGTTTAAGTGAGCTAGATTTAATCTTAAATGAATTTTTAAAATATAAACAAAATGTTATTTTTACAAAAGATATAGAATTAAGTAATCAAAATCATAATTATGAAAAGAATTATAATGTAATAGATTTTTTTAATAATACAAAAAAAATTAACAAATCTCGTATATATTTATACGATAATATTAAAGGTATTAAATTATATAAATTAATTAGAAATGCAGATAAAGTTGTTGGCTTTCATGGTATGATGACAAATTTAGCGTCCATTGAAAAAAGACCAGTTCTTGATCTGTTTTATTGTGATATAAAATCACGTGAAGATTTTAGAAGATATAAAAATGCTTTGTATGAATTTAAGCCTAAATACAAAGGTTATGATTTCATTGTACCTAATAAAAATATAAACAAAACAATAAGTAAGATGAAATTTTCACTTAAAAAAACTCTATGAGAAAAACATTAACAATTAGAATCTCAAACGAGATTGGAAATCAAATGTTTATGTATGCATCATCATTTGCCATAGCAAAGAAACTTAATAGAGAGTTATATATTGATAATGAAACCGCATTTTTATCAAAAAAAAATATTAGTAAATATGCACTTGATAATTTTTCAATTACGTCAAATAAAGCAAATAAAAATTTTAAATTCATTGGAAAATGGGGGTACTTAAGAAGGAAATTGTTAAAAAAAATGAATCCATACATTAAGGAGAAAAAATTTTATATAGAGCCTAAAGATAACAATAAAATAACAATGTATAATGACAGCATACATGACATGAACTTATCAAATAATATTTTTTTAGAGGGTTATTTTGAAACTGAAAAATACTTTGTAGATATTACCAATGAAATAATAAATGAATTTAAATTTATAAACGAAATAAAGTATAAACAATCAAATCATTATAATAATATTATTAAAAACAACTCAGTTTCAATATGCTTACGTCAAAATAGATTTATAGAAGGAAAAACAACAAAAAGTGAACTTAATAAAAAAAAATCAGCTAATTTCGCAAATGAACAGATTAATTTTATCAACAAATCGATAGAATATTTAAAAAATAAGATTGATAATCCTATTTTTTATTTATGGAGTAACGACTTACATGATTTAAATATGGATTTATTTCATTGCAAAATTGTTAAAGTAAATCATGATAATAATTTCCTTTCAAATTTAGATAAAAGATCTCTTGATATGTTTCTTATTTCTCAGTGCAAACATCATATTGTAATACCTTCTTCATTTAACTGGTGGGGTGCTTGGCTTTCTCCAAATCCTGACAAATTTATCTGCAGACCAAGTGACAATTTTTTCTCAGATTTTAAAATAAATAATATTGACTTTTGGCCTTTAAAATGGAAAGAAATTATATGAACCTTGTTGAAATTGGAAAAAAATATCCCTCTTCCAAAAATATTTCAGGTTTCATCCAGCTTTATGATAAATATTTTTCAAATTTTAAAGATAAAAAAATAAATATTCTAGAAATTGGTATTGAAGACGGAGACAGTCTTCGTATCTGGAGAGAGTATTTCACTAAAGCTCAAATTTGTGGAATCGATATTAAGAAAAAAAATTTTAAGATTAATAATACTGAAATATTAATAGGTGACCAATCTAATAAAAAATTTTTACAGTCTTTAATTGGTAAATATGACAACTTTGATATAATTATTGATGATGGCAGTCATCAATCAAAACATATTATTGCTTCATTCAAATATTTATTCCCATATCTAAATGATGGAGGTTTTTATGTAATAGAAGATTTGCAAACTTCCTACTTCCCGAGATTTGGTGGATCAAGAATTAATTTAAATAAAAAAAGTACGTCTATGAATTTTATTAAATCTTTATTTGACTCAATAAATTATGAAAAAAATGATAGACCTTTTTTTAGTAAAAATAAGTTTGATGGTAAAGTTAAATCTATTTATTTACATCAAAATATTGCATTTATATTAAAAGGAGAGAGTATTAATTATTTTTACAATCTAGATAAAAAGATAAATATTTCTGATAAAATAAAAAAATTAATTTCTTATTTGTTTTAAATTTTTATTTTGTTAAGAGCGTTATTTTTAAACAAATTTGCTTCCTGAATATATCTTCTAACCATTTGTGTTGTTTTGTGACCTGTCATGGCCATAATATTTCTTTCCTCGGCACCAAATTCAGCTGCTGACGTAGCAAATCCAGATCTTAAACTATGTCCAGCATATTTGGCTGAATCTAAGCCTGCTTTTTCGGCATATTTTTTTATTATAAGTGCTACTGATTTATCTGAAATATCAAATATTTTTCCCTTATTTGATTTTGCAAATCCATAATTCATATAATTTTTTAAAGCTTTTACAGGACAATATTTTTCATTATCAAAGTAGGGGATAGCTTTTATGGTTCCTTCACCATACTGATCTGTTTTAGATCTTTTAATTATTATTTTGACACCCTCTTGAACAAACTCAATGTCCTCATAATCTATATTTACTAATTCTGATCTTCTAAAACCACCTGCAAATCCTAAAAGTATTATTGCCTTATCTCTTTTTACATCTGATGATTTAGCTTTCAATTCTTTTAAACCGGTTTTATCTTTAATTTTTATTTGATCAATTACATTAATTATTAATTTTAAATCGTTGATTAATATAGGTTTTTTTGATATTTGTTTTGCTCCTAGAGTCCTTTTAATTCCATGAAGGTTTTCCATTATTATTGGATGTTTTGTATCTAAATAATGTCCTTTCATCTTATGAATCACGCTTATAGAGGCTATTCTTCTTTTTAAAGTACTAAATTTTGATGATTTAGATAAATATGTAAGATAAATTGATAATATTTTAGGCTCTGTAGGCATTGAGGATAGTCCATTTTTAAAGCAGAAAGCTGAAAAGTCCTTAAAATCTGCCTGATATGCTCTTAAAGTATTATAAGATTTAGAATTCTTTAAGTTTTTTAAAGTTTCCAATTCGAGACTTTTTACATCAGTTACTAATTCATTCATAATAATTTCCGATAACCATTAATTATCGGAAGTTATAATATATCTCATTTTTAAAGTCAAGAAAATAAATTAAAGTAAAATATGCCAAAATATATTTTAATTGGATTAATAGTAATTATTGGAACATTTATGATAATGAACTATTGGCCATCATTAAAAGAAAAAACTAGAAATAAAATAATTGCATCAATATTTGGGCTTATTATGTTAGGATTTATAGTAGCTATAGTATTGCTAATATTTTAAAAATTATCCCCAATATTCACAGGTGTTAAAAAATCAATATATTCAACAATAAAGTGATACATACAACTTTTATTGTTTGATAAGCTGATTTTTGAATTAAGGGGCAACCCTTAACTGGCCGATTGGGGAAAAACCGAGAGGTTCAAGCCCAGGGGGCAGAAAGTCCTACAGAGTAGCGCTAAAATTGTAGGGCGGAAGGCATGGCGGTAGCGCATACAACGACGTGCCAAAACTACTGTTCTTTGTGCCGTAAAAAGCACAAGGAAACAGGGGTTTTTTCAATTTATAAAATCATGCAAGGCACTAAATTTCAGAATAAAGTTTGGAGATATCTTATAAAAATACCTAAAGGTAAGGTAAAAACCTATAAACAGGTTGCTATTGCTATAAATAGACCCAAATCAGCTAGAGCTGTGGCTAATGCATGTGGTAAGAACCCATACGCGCCTAGAGTGCCATGTCATAGAGTTATTAGATCTGATGGAAGTCTGGGTGGTTTTTCTTCTGCCGGAGGTACAAAAGCCAAGAAAAGGTTACTAAAAAAAGAAGGTTTTTCGTTCTAAAAGCTAATAATTCCAACGTTTTTTTACTGTTAGATCCCTCTTCTGATAATATTTTTATTTTCTCCCTTGGGTTGTACTGAATATCATTATATCGCTAAATATACCCCTTCTATGAGCGTTTAAACGCTATATTCCTTTTCTGCAATACTCTAGAATCTTTGTCTATCAACAGTTTTTTTGACTCTAAAAATAGACATTTTTATAACTTTTTTTATTATATTTTAACTGTTATGATTTAATTTCTTATTATTTATTCTTAGAACCTCTTAGAATCCTCTAATTTGCTACCTTTTTTATCGTTATTTAATTTGTTAATATTATTATGCTGATTTTTGCGATAAAACTTAGTATTTTGTAACTTAATAAATTACATTAACTTTTTAAAAATATTGAATTAAATCAATAATTTAAGTTAGTAAATTAATGTATTACATTAATATATTAATTTGATCTTTTAAAAGTCTCTCTCCTAAATATATAAATACCTGATGAAATAATTATGAACAAACCTAAGAAAGTCCAGTTATCTGGGAAGTGGCTAAAGAAGTAATAGCCAATTACAATATTAGTTATAATTTCAAAATAGCCAAAAGGTGCAAGTTTTGATGCATCTGCATATTTTAAAGATAGTATTAAAAATAAATGACCTATTGATGCAAAAAAACCTATTGCAAACATCATACACCACTCTTTAATGGTTGGTTCAACCCAAATAAATGACACTATTAACGATCCTATAATAGCCCCTACTACACCTGTTAATAAAAGTGTTAGTAATGGATGATCTGATTTGTGTAATTTTTTTGTTACAATCAGATAAAAACCATACAAAACACCAGTCCCTAAAGCTGCTATACCTGCTAAATTAATTTCAACAAAACCTGGTCTTAGAACAATTAAAGATCCAATAAATCCAACTATAACAGCAGCCCACCTCCTAATACCTACTTTTTCATTTAAAAAGACCGGAGACAAAATAGTGACTATTAATGGGGCAATAAAAGCTAAAGTTAAAGCTTTAGCTAATGATATAATTGATATTGAATAAAAGAATAAAATATTAGCACTAAACAAAAGTAAGCCTCTAATCAATTGAAGTTTCGGTTGTTCTGTCCATTTAAAATTTTTTCTAAAAAAAATTAACATTATTGGTAAAGCAATAACAACAGTAAAAAAATATCTAGACCAGGTAATTTGCAATACAGGGATTGTTGTACTTAAATATTTAGCAAAGCCATCCATTATGGGAAGCATTATCCATGCTAATAAATTTAGTACTATAGCTTTCATTAAAATTTAAAAAAAATACTTTAAAGAAATAAACACTATAATTGGTACTGTTACAAATGATAAAATAGTAGATACAACAATCATGCTAGCAATATTATCAACAATTTTTTTAGGAGAATACATTGATCCAACTAAATAAGTTAACACAGCACTAGGCATTGAACATTGTATTAATAATACACCAGCAGCGTAACCAGTGAGGTTAAAATAAATAATGATTGCGTAACCAATAATAGGTCCAATTATTACTCTTGCAAAAGATGAAATTAATGCATTACCGAAAGAAAAAACTTTAAGTCTAGTTAAAGCTATTCCTAAAGACATCATAATCAAAAAAATTGTAGCGTATGTTAACAACATAGTTGTATTAATGATGAAATTTGGAGCATCTAAATCAAAATAAAGAAAGATAACTGATATAAAAATTGCATAGAAGGATGGGCTTTTTATAATTACACCAAAATTAAATTTTTTACTCGCAAGAAAAACACCTAAAGTAAAGTGAAATAGAATTATCAAACACGAAATTGCACCAGCAACACCCAATCCTTGTGACCCATATGCAAATAGACATATAGGAAGACCCATATTACCGGTATTGGGTAATATAAAAGGAGGTAACTCCATTACTATGTCTTTTTTTAAAAAAAACAAAAAAATAATCCCTATAAATGAAAAGCCGATTATAGCTATTAAATAGTAAACAAAATAAGATTTAAATAAATCAAAAGTTAATCCAGTAGTTACAACAGAATAGAAAATTATCGCAGGTGAACCTATATTGGCTCCAAAATCAGTAATAAAAGACGTATCTAATTTTGGTTTCTTTAATCCTATATAATAACCAATACCAACTACAAAAAAAACTGGAAAAAGTACCTCAAAAAGCTTGATATAAATTTCCATTTTAAAGAAGTCTAATCAAGACAGGGTTTTTTAATATATTTTTATTAGCTCTTAGTGATTTAATACATTTTTGTGAGTTATATTCGTTAGCTTTATGGGTAATAATAACTATAGAGGCTGTTTTATTTTTATGGTTAGGTATTTGTATCAATCTCTCTACGGAAATCTTTTTTTTTGCTAATTGGTGAGTAATTTGAGAAAGAACTCCTGGTTTATCTTTAACTTCAAATCTTAAGTATAGAGAGTTAGAATAATTTCTTATATTGTAAGTATATGCAGTTTTCCTTTTAGTATTAGGTATACCGAATGGATATTTAATATTCCCTCTTAAAATTGATAAAAAATCAGACATTAAAGCTGATGAAGTTGCCTCAGGACCAGCACCCTCACCTTGAAAAATACTTTCACCAATTGGTTTTCCATGAACAATAACTGCATTCATAACGCCATTTACATTACCAATATAGGTTTCTTTATTTACAAGACATGGATGAACTCTTTCGAATAGCTTGTTATTAATTATTTCTGTAATTCCTAGCAATTTTATTCTAAAATTTAATTGACTAGCAATTTCAATGTCCTTGTAATCAATATTTTCAATCCCCTCCATCAAACATTTTTTATTAGAAATTTTTTTATTAAAAGAAAGTGATGATAAGATTCTTACTTTTGCAAAGGCATCATATCCGTTTAAATCAAGCTTAGGATTTCCAGGTTCTGCATAGCCTAAATGCTGTGCTTTTTTTAATACATTAGAAAATGTATTTTTTGAAGTTTCCATTTCAGATAGAATATAATTACACGTTCCATTTAAAATTCCATAAACTTTAGTAATTTTATTAGTGGCTAATCCTTCTTTGATTGTTCTTAAAATTGGTATACCTCCTGCCACCGATGCCTCAAATTCTAAATTTACTTTATTTTTTTCTGCAACTTTTGATAAATAGTCGCCATGTTTTGAAATTAGCGCTTTATTTGGAGTTATTACATGAATTTTATTTTTTAAAGAAAGCTCAACAATTTTTTTAGATATGCCATCTGAATTGCCAATGCACTCAAACAGAATATCTATATTTTTTTTTTTAATAATATCAACTGGGTTTTTAAAGAAAATCTTTTTATTTATTTTAAATTTTCTTTTTTTTTGAGGATTTTTTGCTGATATGGCAACAATTTTAATTTTTTTACCAGTTTTAATTTCTATATCTTTTTTTTTAATATTTAATTCATTTAATAAATAATTACCTATTTGTCCTAAACCAACTACAGCAATGTTTACATTTTTTTTCATAATTAATTATCTATATTGGGATAATCTTTATTATTATTATATTCTATAAGTGAAGTTTTAAAATCTTCAAATGAATTATTTTTATCAAAATCAATATTTTTACCAGATTTATTGAATAAAAATCTTTTAAAAATATTTTTTTCCTTTCTTTTTACTACTTTTTTTTTTTTAGTTATTTTCTTCTTTTTTTTATCTATTTTTGGATCAATTTTTTTTTCATTATCGTCGGTAACTTCATCTAAATTAAGCTCACTTTGCTCAGAAGATTTAATTGATGAAATTTCTTCTGACGAACATGGATCTAAATTTTCATTTATACAACCTGATTTTAGATTTGTCTCCCAAGCATTAACATTTGAACTCATTGATGTTAAAAATGCATAATAAAACAACACTATGTAAAATTTATTCATGATAGACCTCTAGTTTCAGGTAAATTAAATTTAATATTCATATTCTGTACTGCTTGACCAGATCCTCCTTTTATCAAATTATCTATAGCTGATAAAATAATATATTTATTTTTATACTTTGTTTTACATATTGATATATGACAATCGTTCGTATTAATAACATCATTTGTACTTATAAAAGTATTTATTTTCTTTACTTTAATAAAATGTTTTTTTTGAAAAGTTTTTTTAAGTGTATGGTTAAGTTTTTTTATAGAAACTCCATGTTTTGTTTCAATATATATAGTGCTTAATATGCCTTTAAACATTGGTGATAAATGTGGTGTAAAAGTGATATCTATTTTTTTGTTCTTTGTATATTTTTTTAGTTCTTGTTCAATTTCTGAATTGTGTCTATGAAAGCCAACGCCATAAGCTTTGAGTGAATCATAAAGATTTTTCTTAGCATAAATTTTATGAACACCTCTACCAGCGCCTGAATAGCCTGATTTTGAATCGGCTATTATACTTTTTAGATTAATCAATTTTGCTTTTATAAGTGGAATTAAAGGTAATAATATTGAAGTAGGATAGCAGCCTGGACATGAAATTATTTTAAAATTTTGGATAACTTTACCTGTAAATTCAGGAAGAGAATAAATACTTTTTTTTATATTGTTTGGAGCTCTATGTTTTTGTTTGTACCACTTTAAATAATTCTTTGAACTGTTGAGCCTAAAATCAGCAGCTATATCAATTAATACATTATTAGGTAATAGATTTTTTGATAACGCTTGGGCTTCACCATTTGGTAGTGCAGTAAATATTACATCTATATTATTAAGGTAAGATTTGTTAAATTTAGTTATTTTGGGTAATTTTTTTGATTTTAACGAATTATCAAAAAAGGAAATTTTTTTTCCTACTGAAGAATTTCCACATAAATATTTTATAAAAACATTTTTATGTTTGTATAAAATTTTAATTAGTTCTATTCCAATATAACCAGTAGAACCTGCGATTAATACTTTAAGCTTAGCCATTTTTTATTATAACAGTTAATAGAAAAAAAAAAAAATTATCTTTTAGAAAACTGAAAGCTTCTTCTTGCTTTTTTATGACCGTATTTTTTTCTTTCTACAGCTCTAGAGTCCCTAGTGGTCAGTTTTTCTTTTTTAAGAGTAGATTTAAGAGTCGAATCAAATTGAAGTAATGCTTTTGAAATTCCATGAACCATGGCTCCTGCCTGGCCTGTGTGTCCCCCGCCTTTTACATTACACTTAACATCAAAACTAGTTGATTGGTTTGTAACTTCAAAAGGTTTTAAAATTTGCATTTTATGATTTGATCTTTTGAAATAATCTTCATAATTTTTACCATTTACAAATATTTTACCGGATCCTTTTTTTAACCAAATCTTAGCTATAGCTTTTTTTCTTTTTCCAGTAGCATATTTAATATCTTTAAAATCTGGTTTAATTGAAACTTCGTTCATTTATAATTTAATTTCTAACTATATTTTTGTTATTTAATTTTGAAAGATCTAAAATAGTAGGATTTTGCGAAGCATGCGGATGGTTTTCACCAGTATACATTTTTAATTTTGTAAGTTGTTTTCGTCCCAAAACACCACCTGGCAACATTCTTTTTACAGCAAGCTTAAGACTTTCGTTAGGTTTTTTTTTATATAATTTTTCAGGTGTAGTTTCTTTTATGCCTCCTGGATGTCCTGTATGTCTATAATACTTTTTATTTTGAAATTTTTTTCCAGTAAACTTTATTTTTTCAATATTTTTAACTACAACAAAGTCTCCATGATCAACATGAGGGCTAAATGTGTTTTTATTTTTTCCTCTAATAATTTTAGATATAACTGTAGCAAGTCTACCTACTACAGCATTTTTAGCATCAATTTCAAACCAATTGCATGATATATCGCTTTTTTTAAGAAACTTAGTCATTGTGCAGGATTAATACTTCTTATTAGGTAAATGTCAATTGCTAGGTTGTATAAAATTGTTTAAAAACAACAACAAATTTCCCTTTTTTAATAACTTGCACCTAGTATCAAAATTATAATAAACTATTAATACGAAAAAAATTTTTCGAAGGTATTTAAATTTACTTGTGCACCTTGAATTATCAAAAGCACTAAAAAATAAAAATGGAGGGAAAATGTCAAAAAATATTAAAAATCCTGAAACTATAGCTTTGCATGGTGGGGATTACAGAAGTGATCCAGCAACAACAGCTGTTGCTGTACCTGTTTACAGAACAACTTCTTATCAGT
Source organism: uncultured Pelagibacteraceae bacterium (assembly GCA_902608975.1). Classification (GTDB taxonomy): domain Bacteria; phylum Pseudomonadota; class Alphaproteobacteria; order Pelagibacterales; family Pelagibacteraceae; genus Pelagibacter. The sequence goes on along the minus strand of CACLQI010000003.1, from coordinate 3,944 downwards.
TTAAAGATACTGAAAATGCTGCCAACCTTTTTGCATTAAAAGAATTTGGTAATATTTATACAAGGATAATGAATCCAACTAATGACGTGTTAGAAAAAAGAGTTGCAGCTCTAGAAGGTGGACTAGCTTGTGTAACAGTAGGATCTGGTCAAGCAGCATCAACCTTTGCTATAATGAATGTATGTCAATCTGGTGATAACTTTATTAGTTCAACAGATTTATATGGAGGAACAGTTAACTTATTTACGCATACATTAAAAAAACTTGGTATTGAATGTCGATATGCAGATCCTTCTGATCCTAAAAATTTTGAAAAATTAGTTGATGAAAGAACTAGATGTTTTTATGCAGAGACATTACCAAATCCATATTTAAGAGTTTTTCCAATTCAAGAAGTTGCTGATATAGGAAAAAAACTTAATATACCATTAATAATGGATAATACAGCTGCACCAGTAATTTGTAAACCAATTGAACATGGTGCTGCGGTTGTTGTTCATTCACTAACAAAATTTATTGGTGGTCATGGAACAGTTATTGGTGGATGCCTAGTTGATGGAGGTAATTTTGATTGGACTGCTAATCCTAAAAGGCAACCTCTTTTCAATGAACCAGATGCGAGTTATGGAGGTGCAGTTTGGGGTGAAGTTGTACCACAACTAACAGGAGCTAACGTTGCATTTGCAGTAAGAGCCAGAGTTTGTTTGCTTAGAGACCTAGGTGCACCACTAGCTCCAGATAATGCGTGGGGTATTATTCAAGGTTTAGAAACAGCTCCGCTTAGAATGAAACAACACTGTTCAAATGCAGAAAAAGTCGTTGATTTTTTAGGTAAACATAAAAATGTAGAAAGAGTTATTTACCCAACTCTACACAAAGGTGATTTAGCGGCTAGAGCAAAAAAATATTTTAAAGGTGGTAATGGTGCTTTAGTTGGAATTGAAGTCAAAGGTGGTGTAGAAGCAGGTAAAAAATTTATTGAGTCCTTAAAAATGTTTTATCATGTAGCTAATATAGGTGATGCGAGAAGTTTAGCAATACACCCGGCTACAACTACACACAGTCAATTGACACCAGAGGAATTGTTAGCTGCTGGTGTAACACCTGGATATGTTCGTTTATCAATAGGTATAGAACATCCTGATGATATTATTGAAGACCTAAATCAAGCATTAGAGTCATCAGGCAAACCAAGTCTTAAGGCTGTTAGTTAAATTTTGTATTTATATATAAAAAATATATACAAGAACTGACTAAAAAAATTGAACTTATTTGGTGCATGGATGCAAGAATTATCTGTGCGCCATATAATAAAGTAAAAATTCCTAATATAATTTGAAAGATTAAAAGTAATCCAAGTACAATTGATGAATAATATAAATCTTTAAGTTTTCTTTTATAAACATTGTATAAAATAATTAAATAGAAAAAAAATATAACATAAGCTAAATTTCTATGCATAAACTGCACAATTGAAGGATCGTTAAAAGCATTTATATTAAATAAATTGGAAAAAGAATTATCGTCAGGAAAGTAACTAGATCCCATTAATGGCCAGGAATTATAAATTGTACCAGCATCCATACCTGAAACAAAAGCACCGATAGATATTTGACAATAAATTAAAAATAAAAATATTATGGGTAAATAAATATGTATTTTGGATTTTGATAAAACGATATTTTTTAAAGATAAATAATTCCAAAATATTAAAGATAGTATAAAAAAAGCAACTATCAAGTGAATAGCTAATCTATAGTGGCTAACATCAACTCTTTCAACCAAACCACTTGATACCATATACCAACCAATAAAACCTTGGGCACATATAAGAAAAAAAATAATATAAAAATTGAATAGTTTAAAAAAACCTATTTTTATAGAAAAATATATAAGTGGTAACAAAAAGGATATACCAATTAAACGTCCAAGAAATCTATGTAACCACTCCCACCAAAAAATTATTTTAAATTCTTGTAATGACATAGAGTAATTTTGTAGTTTAAATTCTGGTATTTCTTTATATAAATTAAAATACTTCATCCACTGTGTTTCACTAAATGGTGGGATAATACCTGTAAATAGTTGCCATTTAGTTATTGATAAACCTGAATCTGTTAACCTTGTAAGACCACCAACTACAATCATTATTGAAATCATCCAAAACATCATAAGAAGCCAATTAGATATGCTAGATTTTAATTCTTTATTCTCTATGTACATAAGATAATAAATATAATAATTATATATAAATCCAACTGAATTAATGTCGCCGATAAAACAAAAAAAATTAGATAATTTAAGAAAGAAACTGGATATACTAGATAACTCATTTATTAAGTTAATAAAAAAAAGAACTAATTTAGTTAATGAAGTTTTGAATCTAAAAAGTTATAAAAAACAAATAGTTGATAGAAAAAGAATTAAAATAATTTTAAGTAAAATTAGAAAAAAATCTATTAAAAATAATATTGACCCAAAAATTACGAAAAGAATCTGGGAAAATATGATCTGGTCATATATAAATTATGAAAAAAGAAATTTTAAAAAAAAATAGTTACTTACTATGAGGGGGAAGTTTTTTTTCAATAAAAACTTCGTGTTTTCTTGTTGTTGGATTATATTTTTTAGCTTTTAGTTTAACTTTAGCTTTTTCACCACCAGCAGGTTTTTTAACATAATAAAAAAAAGGACTATCTGGTTTAGCTTCAGGAACAAGTCGAACTTTAACATGAGTTTTTTTTGCCATAAAAATAATTATTTAAGTTTTTTTAAATCTCTAGTTATATTTAAAATTTTTTTAAGTTTAGTTTTAATATTTAAACTGCCCTCACTTATAGAATTATTTTTCATTTCGTCAAGTTTTAAAGATTTATTGTTATTTAAGAGTTTTTTAACACCATTTATTGTCATACCTTGATCTTTGAGCAAGAACTGAATTTTTTTTAGTAGTAAAATATCTCTTTGATCATAATATCTTCTTTTACCTGTTAAAATTTTAGGTTTTATTTGCTTAAATTCTTTTTCCCAAAATCTAATTGTATGAGTGTTAAGATTACCATTTTTTTTATTAATTAGATTCAATAGTTTTGCAACTTCACCAATTGATTTATATGCGTTATCATATTTATTCATGGCTATTTATGAAACTTTTAAACTGTTTTGATGGTTTAAATGTTATAACATTTCTATCTGTGATGATTTTACTTTCTTTAGTTTTTGGATTTCTTCCTATTCTCTTATTTTTTTTTTTTAAAGAAAATGTACCAAAATTTGAGATTTTAACTTTTTTATTAGTTATTAAATTTTCGATTATCGTATTTAAAATATCTTCTAATAAATTTTCAGATATTTTTTTTGAAAAACCTATTTGCATATAAATTGAATTTATTATGTCTTTTTTGGTTAAGTTATTTCTCATTTTAACCTATATTTTTTTTTATTTTTTCTATCAAGTTACCTTTTACTATTTTTTCACAAACATTTAATGAATTATAAAATCCTATGTAATCAGTGCCACCATGACTTTTTACTACGGGAGAGTCTAGACCTATAAAAATTGCACCGTTATATAGCCTAGGGTCAAGTCTATTCTTAAATGCTTTTAAATTATTAAAATTTAACAATGCTGATATTTTACCTAAAAGTGAGTTAGACATAGTTTTTTTTAATTCATTAGTAATAAAGTTAGCAGTTCCTTCAGCAGTTTTTAATGCAACATTACCAGTAAAACCATCAGCAACGATTACATTTACTTCTCCATCCATTAGATGACTTCCTTCAATGAAGCCTTTAAAATCAAAATCTTCATTATTTATTTGATTTAATTTTTTATATGTTTCTTTAATAATCTCATTACCTTTTAACTCTTCAGATCCAATATTAAGTAAAGCAACTTTAGGTTTTTCATCAGGAAATAGCGATTTAAACAAAGAAGATCCCAT
>CACLQI010000002.1 GCA_902608975.1 uncultured Pelagibacteraceae bacterium | reverse complement strand
TATAGAATTTTAATTAAATTTACTAAAATGTATTTACAACCTCTATGGCTGCACCATAGTCAGGTATTTGGCTCATCAAGCTGTAATTCGAACTCATTCTGATATCAAAACCATTTAAATTTCTCTTATAGCTTAAAGATGCTTTATCATTATCTAAACTCATAGCATATTCGATATCGTCTGTTGGTATATAACCAAACCCTAAATATAAAGTATCGCTATGAGCATTGTCACTTTGATTTCTTTCATAGATGGTCATTACAGAAAAACCGTTTTCAGTTATTAAATCAAATCCAATGTTTGCTCTTATATTCTTTGAGTCTTGATCAATAGATTTAGTATATTCTGTAGTTTCAGAAAGATAACGATATGTGGCATCTGAAGATGGGCTAAAGTCTAAACCAATTTCTAAACCACCATTTGGTTTAAACGTAAATGAATTAAAGTCTAAAATATCGCTTATTGTAAAACCAGTAGAAATCATTCCTGTTTCAATTGTTTGTTTATTATATACTAATGCAGTAGTTCCTTTTTCTCTATATTTGGATAGTTCTGTATAGCTAAGATCAATTCTTATATTTGGAGCAATATTGAATTTATCTTTTTTATATGTTGTAAAATAATTAATTGATCCAAATACTTGTGCACCATCTCTTTCCCCAGTTCTAGTATATAAATCACTTTTCCTAACATGATCAGTTTTCAATGTGCTTATTCCAAGAATACCTTCAGTAAATCTTTTACCATCATGAGGAAAAGTTCCATAAAGAGATAAACTATAAGAATCGGTATCTAAAGATGTCCCAGATGTACCTACATCAACATAATCATTACCAAATCGAAGAGCGTAACCATACATTTTGTTTTCACTAATTTTTTTATCCATTCCTATTGTAAAACCTTTACTATCGATATCTTTTGAAGATGAAGATGATGTGTCACCTACTCTACCAAAACTGATACTTCCTTCGCTCCAAAATGACCAATTATCAGATAATTTATCTAAAGCATCATTTGTTTTTTTGTTAGATGCTGGAATAACTTTTGATAGAGATGCCATCATTGAATTTGAAAAGTTAAATTTAATGTTTTGATTACTTAATTTATCGTTAGTTCTATGACGTCTTAACCAATACATTCGATTTAGAACTGGAGTTGTTGCATGTATAGCAATTTGTTTAGCTGTTGCTGTTTGAGATTCAATTGAACTTGTAATATCACTGCCTTCATCACTTGTATCTGCTGGGTCATCACAAGCACCATCAATTACGCTCCAATTACAGCTTAGGTTAAATTCAAAAACTTTATTATTAGAATTACCAATGAAAAACATTTTACTTCCATCATGGCTAAACGCAACTTCTCTTGCACCTGTATCATGAGATTCTACATCAAAGGTACCTTCAAGGGAGTAAGTAGAAACATCATAAGGTGTGGTTAATTTAAACTGAGAAACATCATCGGTTAAAGCATCAATGGTATACATTTTAGTACCATCGTGATTAAAAGTAACTCCAGTGAGATAAGTGTGCAAAGAACTTAAGTCTTCGGTATTAAGATGTGTAACTCCTGAGCTAAGATCAAATGCTGTATCTAGTGAATATTCATTAAGGCGATGTTGAGTATTATTTCCTACACCAGCAATAATCATTCTGGTACCATCATTATTAAATGCAACGGAAGTTACTCTTATTTCTTGGCCAGAAATATCATATCTACCCTCAAGTGAAGCAGTTGAAACATCAAATGCAGTGGTTAGTGACCAGTAATCTATATTATTAGAAGCATGGTCAGCAATAAACATTTTTGTTCCATCGTTATTAAACACTACTTGGGTTGGTATAAGTGTATCACCATTTCCATGAGTTCCTGTTACATGTACTGTTTTAGTATTGTTTAAGGTTGCTGTTGAAATATCATAAGCAGTAGTTAACACATATTCGTAAACATTATCACTTTGTTGGCCACCACCACTCTTGTCATATTGTGTAGTATACATTTTGGTACCATCATTATTAAATGTTAATCCATGTTCTCCGTCGTCTGCATTTATTGATTTACTTCGTACAAGAGTTGGCTCCGCTATAGCTTTAGAAAGAAATAAAGCTAAAAAAAATAAAATATAATGAATTTTAAAAAAATTTTTCATCGACTAAGATATATATTGAAATTAACTACAAGTTAGTCAAATCTAGCCCAAGATGGGTTTGGGCTTTATTTTATCCCTTTAAGTGCAAGTTATCCTAATCTTTTTATAACGCAACTTATAATAAAATATAATATAAATTTTAAATATTTTATGGATTTATCAATACTTATAATTTCATACAAGTCTTTACCAAAGCTAGATAGATGTATCTCTCAATTGGGTAATGGCCATAAAGTTACAGTTATTGAAAATTCAAATAATTATGCAATTAAAGAAAATATAGAAAAAAAATTTAGTTTCTGTGAAGTTGTAATTAATAATCGAAATTTAGGTTATGGGGCCGCTGCAAATATTGGTTTTAAAAAAATAAATACTGACTTTGCGCTTCTCATTAATACAGATACTTTGATAAATGAGACAGAGTTAATTGAAATTAAAAATGAAATTATAAAAAATGGTGATGGTTTTACTTTGGCATCTCCAATTTACGATGATTTAATTGATTTCAGCAAAAATAATGAATTCGATAAGAATTTTATTAAAACTGAATTAAATTATAAAAATACAAACAATAGAGAAAAAGTTGAAGTGATAAAAGGCTGCTCATTAATAATTAATTGCAAAAAAATTCAAGATAATAAACTTTTTGATGATAATTATTTTTTCTTTTATGAAGAAATTGATCTTTGTAAGCGTATTAAAGACCTTAATGAAAACATATATGTGTTTAACAAAATTAAAATTAAACATGGTAACGCTGAAGCGCTAGATGGTAACTCTAAATTAAAATATGATGATTTTAGAAATTGGAATTATTATTGGTCAAGATTTTACTATCATAAAAAACACTATGGTTTCATAAAATCTTTCTTTTTGCATTTTTCAAAGTTATTACGTTTTTTATTTAATACATGTTTTATGTACCCATTTTCGAAAAAGCAATTTAGAACAAATAAATATAGATTTTTAGGATTGATGAGTGCAATATTAAATATAAAATCTGAAAATAGTGATAAAATATTAAATTAAATTACCAATCGATGGCATACTTAATATCATAATTATTTACTACCCTTTTAAGTTTTTTTATATCTAGAAAACAATCCTTATAACCCTCTATAATCGTATGCAAATATGAAGAGTTTGGTTTTTGTAAGTAATATTTTTTTTGAACATAAACTAAAACTTTTTTGCCTTTTAATTTAAAGTATTCTTTTTGGTAGTAGTTATAATCAACACCTTCATATCCATCTAGTTCATATTCATCTCTCTTTGTTATATACCAAAGTGCGCCTTGAACCTTAGATTTTTTATTTTTTATAATATTTGCATGGCCGTAAATTGAATGATTTGTTTTATGACTAAAACAAAGTCTGTAATTTTTTAAAATATAATTTTTAATATATTTTGAACCAGAGCATCTTTTTTTCATCTGCTCGTGATTTAAATTACTACCATAAGCAAAGTATAACATTAATCTTTTTCCACGATTTCAATATTCTTTTCTTTCACAAATTTGATTATTTCGGTGTTGCATTTGTCAATTTTACTTTGTTGATCCCCTCTTAACACAATTGCTACACCTAATTTACCTGCTCTAAAAAAAGGATAGCTTCCAATCTCTACACTTTTGTTATTCATTTGCACGTTAGATAAAGATTCTGCTATTTCGCTTTCAACTGTTCTTAAATTTATTGTATGGCTTAAAATTGGATTCCCACCAATTAATTTATGAGAAATTCCTCCAATCATAGATTTTAAAATTGATGGAACCCCTGGAAGACAATAAACATTTTCAACATTAAATCCCGGGGCGCCACTTGTTGGATTAAGTATTAAATTTGCTACTGTAGGCATCCATGCCATTTTTTGTCGACCTTCATTAAATTCACCAGGTTTATAATATTTTTCTAATATGCTCATTGCTTCTTCATGAGGTCCGTACTTTAAGTTGAATGCTTTTGAAATTGATGAAGCAGTTATATCATCATGAGTTGGACCTATTCCACCTGAGGTAAAAATATAATCATACTTTTTTCTTAATTCGTTAACTGTACTAATAATAGTTTTTTCAATATCAGGAATGGTTCTTACTTCTTGAACTTTAATTCCTAAAGAATTTAACCAAATTGATAAGGTACTTGTATTCGTATCTTGGGTTCTACCTGATAGTATTTCATTTCCTATTATAATAATTCCAGCAAATATTTCTTTTTTATTTGTCATTTACAAATATAAATAAATTATAATGAAATTTACCAATACTTTAATTAAAGGCAAACTAATCAAACGGTATAAAAGGTTTTTTGTTGATATAAAAGTAAATAATTCAATCATAACCGCTCATTGTCCTAATACTGGTTCGATGATGGGTTTGCTAGATGAGGGAAATGATGTCTGGGCAACAAAAAACAATAATCCAAATCGTAAATTAAAATTTACTTTGGAAATGATTAAGGTAAAAAAAAAACTTATAGGTGTTAACACTCATAGAGCAAATAGAATAGTTGAACATGGATTAAAAAATCAACTAATTAAAGAATTTAAATCAATTAAAAAAATTACTCCTGAATTTAAATACTCTAAAGACACCAGGTTTGATTTTTTATGTGATAAAAATATAATTGAAGTAAAAAATGTTACATTGCTTAGAAGCGAAAATTTAGCAGAATTCCCTGATGCTGTTACATCAAGAGGTTCAAAACACCTTATAAATCTTATTAATTCTATTAAAAAAAGTTATAAACCTTATGTCTTATTTTTAACTCAAATCCAAGGTATAAATAATTTTAGAATAGCAAAAGATATTGATAATAATTATTATCAAAATTATATGATGGCAAAAAAAGCAGGTGTTAAATTCCTAGCTTACAGATGTATCTTGAATTCTAAAGAAATAAAAATTGAAAAAAAAATAAATATTATTGATGAATAATTATAAAGAAAAATTTGAAAAAATGCGAAATGCAGGAAATCTCGCAGCAAGAACTCTTGATATGATAGCTGAAAACATTAAACCGGGAGTTTCAACTGATGAAATTGATAAACTCGGATATGAATTTATTAGAGATAATGGAGGATTTTCAGCTCCATTATTTTATCGTGGTTATAAAAAATCTTTATGCACATCTTTAAACCATGTTGTATGTCATGGCATACCTTCTGATAGAGCTTTAAACGATGGAGATATTGTTAACATAGATGTAACTGCTATTGTTGATAATCATCATGGAGACACAAGTAGAATGTTTTGTGTTGGCAAAACTCCAGTTAAAGCAAAAAATTTAATAAACGCTACATATGAAGCTATGATGAAAGCTATAAATATTTTAAAACCAGGTATAAAGCTCGGTGATATAGGTCATGAAATACAGTCGTATGTTGAAGAAAAAGGTTTTTCTGTTGTAAAAGATTTTTGTGGACATGGAGTTAGTACTAAATTTCATGAAGCACCTAATGTTCTTCATTATGGAAAAAAAGATACCGGAATAGAATTATTGCCAGGTGCGACTTTTACAATTGAACCAATGATCAATAGTGGAAAATATGAAGTAAAAGTTCTTGCTGATGGATGGACAGCTGTTACAAAAGATAAATCCTTATCCGCTCAATTTGAACATACACTGGGAATTACTGAAAATGGATATGAAATTTTTACAGAATCTGTTAAAGGTTATCATAAGCCTCCTTACTAATAATTAATGATTAAAAGATACTCTAGAAAAGAACTTACAGAAATTTGGTCCGAAGAAAATAAATATAAAATTTGGCTTGATGTAGAAATAGCTGCCGCTCAAGCTATGGAAAAACTAGGTCAAATTCCAAAAGGAGTTTCGTCTGTTGTTAAAAAAAAAGCAAAGATTAATGTAAAAAGAATTCACCAAATAGAATCTAAAGTCAAACATGATGTTATAGCTTTTCTTACTTCTGTAACTGAAAAAGCTGGAATAAAGGCTAGATATCTACACCAAGGAATGACCTCGTCTGATGTCTTGGATACAAGTTTAAATATTCAATTAGTTCAATCAGGAAAAATATTAATAAAAGATATAGATCAAATTTTAAAAGTTTTAAAAAGACAAGCAAAAAAACATAAATACACACCTTGTATAGGAAGAAGCCATGGTATTCACGCAGAACCAATAACATTTGGACTAAAACTTGCTTCTTTCTATGAAGAGTTTAAGAGAAATAGAAAAAGACTTTTAAATGCAATTGATGAAGTGTCAACATGTGCTATTTCTGGTGCAGTTGGAACTTTTGCAAACGTAAGTCCAAAAGTCGAAAAGCATGTTGCAAAAAAACTTGGTTTAAAAATTGAACCTATTTCTACTCAAGTAATACCTCGTGACAGACATGCGTTTTATTTTTCTATTTTAGGAATTATCGCTGGCTCAATTGAAAGAGTTGCAATAGAAATTAGACATTTACAGAGAACAGAAGTGTATGAGTTACAAGAGTTCTTTTCAAAAGACCAAAAAGGCTCATCCGCAATGCCTCATAAAAAAAATCCAATATTAAGTGAAAATCTAACTGGTCTTTCACGAATTGTAAGAGGTGCAGTTGTACCAGCGTTAGAAAATATTGCGTTATGGCACGAAAGAGATATTTCACACTCTAGCGTTGAAAGAAATATAGCTCCTGATGCAAATATAACTTTGGATTTTGCTCTTGTGCGTCTAAAAAATATACTTGATAAAATGGTTGTTTATCCAAAAAAAATGGTTGAAAATTTAAATCTTACAAAAGGAGTAATTTTTTCACAAGAGGTGATGATCGAGTTAACAAAGTCTGGATTAAGTAGAGAAAAATCTTATAAAATTGTTCAAAAATATGCAAAAAGATGTTTTTTAGAAAACTTAAGTTTGTTTGATCTATTATCTAAAGATAAATTCATAATTTCTAAAATTTCACTAAAAAAATTAAAATCTATTTTTAACCATTCCTCACATTATAAAAATATTAACTTAATATTTAGAAGAGTAATCGGTTAATGAAAAAGGGTAAAAAATTATACGAAGGCAAAGCAAAAATTATTTATTCTACTAATAATAAAAGTCTAGCTATACAATACTTTAAAGATGATGCGACTGCATTTAATAATCAAAAAAAATCTAAAATTAATGGTAAAGGTGTTTTAAACAACAGGATATCAGAACATATTCTCGAAAATTTAAACCAAATAGGAATAAAAACTCATTTAGTGAAAAGACTGAATATGAGAGAACAAGTAATTAAGCTTGCAGAAATTATTCCTATTGAGTTCGTTGTCAGAAATATAGCCTCAGGTTCAATTACAAAAAGACTTGGTATTGAAGATGGTACTGTGTTAAAGCAACCTTTGTTGGAGTATTGTCTTAAAGATGACAAGCTTGGAGATCCATTAATAGCAGAAGAACATATTCTAGCCTTTGGTTGGGCAACCAAAAAAGAAATTGAAAAAATTAAAAAAATTATCCTAAGAATAAATGATTTTATGATTGGTATGTTTAGAGGTATTGGAATTAAACTAGTCGATTTTAAACTAGAGTTTGGTCGTATAAAATCAAATAACAAAAAAGATATAATTCTTGCAGATGAAATAAGTCCTGATACATGCAGATTGTGGGATTCTTTAACTGAAAAAAAACTTGATAAAGATAGATTTAGAAAAAACCTTGGTGGATTAATACCAGCATATACAGAAGTTGCAAAAAGGTTGGGTATTTTGCATGAACAAGAAAATGTGGACTCGTCTAATGTTACTAATTTAAGTGCATTTAAGAAAAAAATTAAAAAATGAAAATCTCTGCGATAGTTACTTTAAAAAAAGATGTTTTAGATCCACAAGGTAAAGTTGTACATCAAGCTTTAAATGGAATGGGCTTTTCTAGTGTTAAAGAAGTTAGACAAGGAAAATACTTCGAAATCGAAATTGATGAAAATGATAAAAAAAAAGCAGAAGAAAAAGCTGAAGATATGTGTAAAAAACTTTTAGCTAACCTTGTAATTGAAGATTATAAAATTATTGGATCACAGTAATAAATAATGAATTCATCTGTAATTATCTTTCCTGGATCAAATTGCGATAGAGATATGGATGTAGCTCTTAAAAAATTTGGTTTTAAAAATAAAATGGTTTGGCATAATGATACTGAATTACCTAAAAGTGATTTGGTAGTTTTGCCTGGCGGTTTTTCCTATGGTGATTATTTAAGATGTGGAAGTATGGCATCAAAATCAAAAATTATTGAGTCTGTTATTAAATTTGCAAATTCTGGTGGTTTATTAATGGGTATTTGCAATGGCTTTCAAATTTTAACTGAAACAGAGTTGCTTCCTGGGGCTCTATTAAGAAATAAATATTCAGAATTTATATGTAAAAATGTATTTATAAAAATAAATAGTACTGAAAATAGTTATTTTAAAAATATTAAAAAAAATATTTTAGAACTGCATATAGCACATAACGAAGGTAATTTTTTTTGTTCTTCTGATCAGATGAAAAATATAAATGATAATAACCAAATTGCTGTATCTTATTGTAATAGAGATGGAGAAGTTAATGATGACTCAAATCCTAATGGAGCTATTAAAAATATAGCTGGCATATTTAATAAGCAAAAAAATATTCTTGGAATGATGCCTCACCCAGAAAGAATGATAGATACATATTTGTCCGGCGATGATGGCTCTGTTTTTTTTGAAAACTTAATAACTAATTTAAGATAAATGGAAGTTAACGAGTCATTAGCTCTAGAGCATGGATTAAACAAGACTGAATATAAAAAGATATGTGATTTGTTAAATAGAACACCAAATATTACTGAACTTGGAATTTTCTCAGCAATGTGGAATGAACATTGCTCCTATAAATCATCAAGATTACACTTAAAAAATTTACCTACTAAAGGAAAAAAAGTAATTCAGGGACCTGGTGAAAATGCAGGTGTTGTAGATATAGGTGATGATGATGCAATAGTTTTTAAAATAGAAAGTCACAATCATCCATCTTTTATAGAACCTTACCAAGGAGCAGCAACTGGAGTTGGTGGTATCATGAGAGATGTTTTTACAATGGGTGCTAGACCAATAGCAAACTTAAACTCTATTCATTTTGGTTCACCTCAGCATAAAAAAACTAAAAATTTACTAAGAGGCGTTGTTCGTGGAATCGGAGGATACGGTAACTGCATAGGTGTTCCTACAATAGGAGGACAAACATGTTTTGATGAGTCTTATAATGGTAACATTCTTGTTAACGCAATGACTCTGGGTCTGGTAAAAAAAAATAAAATATTTTATTCGAAAGCTGCAGGAATAAATAAACCAGTAATTTATGTAGGATCAAAAACAGGAAGAGATGGAATTCACGGTGCTAGTATGGCATCAGCAATTTTTGATGAAAAAATAGAAGAAAAAAAACCAACTGTTCAAGTTGGTGATCCATTTACTGAGAAGCTTTTACTTGAAGCTTGTCTGGAGCTGATGTCAGGAGAGTCAATAATAGCAATTCAAGATATGGGGGCTGCTGGATTAACTTCTTCAAGTATAGAAATGGCATCTAAAGGTAAATTAGGAATAAAACTCAATTTAAATAAAGTTCCTTGCAGAGAATCAAACATGACACCATACGAAATAATGTTGTCTGAAAGTCAAGAAAGAATGCTTATAGTTTTAGAAAATGGAAAAGAAAAAGAAGCTAAAAAAATATTTGATAAATGGAATTTAGATTTTTCAATAATAGGAGAAACAACTGAAACAAAAAAAATTGAACTATTTTATGATGAAGAGAAAGTTGCTGATATTCCTGTTGATACGTTGGTGGAAAACTCACCTATGTACGATAGAAAATGGAAAAAATCTAAACTAGTAAAAAAAAATAAAGTTAACAAAAATACTTTTAAAAATTTAAAAATTTTAAATGTATTAAATAAATTATTATCCAATCCTAATATTTGTAGCAAAGAATGGATTTGGCGACAGTATGATCATACTGTAATGGGAGATACCATTCAAAAACCAGGTGGCGACGCAGGTATTGTCAGAGTCCATGGAACTAATAAGGCTGTAGCAGCAACTGTAGATGCTTCAGCTTCATATTGCTATGCGCATCCATTAACCGGTGGTAAACAAGTTGTTTGTGAAAGTTGGAGAAATTTAATTTCTGTTGGTGCTGAACCTATTGCAATAACAAATTGTTTAAATTTTGGAAATCCTGAAAAAGAAGAAAATATGGGTGAATTTGTTGAATGTGTTCAAGGAATTGGTGAAGCAAGCAAATATTTAAATTTCCCTGTAGTTTCTGGAAATGTATCTTTTTACAATCAAACTAAAGAAAAAGGTATAAAGCCAACTCCTTCAATAGGGGGCATTGGTTTGCTAAAAAATTATAAAGATATGATCACAATGGATTTTAAAAAAGTTGATAACATTGTTTTAGTTATAGGTAAAACTGAAGGTCATTTAGATCAAAGTGTTTTTTCTAGAGATATTTTAAATATTAAAAATGGACCTCCTCCTGAAGTAAATTTATTTAATGAGAAAAATAATGGAGAAATGATTTTAAATTTAATTAAGAAAAAATTTGTTAAATCTGTACATGATATTTCCTTGGGAGGAATAATTGTTGGAATCGCAAAAATGTGTATCAAAGGTAGAAAAGGTTTTAGAATAAAAAAACCAAAACAATTAATTAATGAATTCCAGTACTTGTTTGCAGAAGACCAAGGAAGATATATTGTTGAAATCGAGAAAGAAAATTACAAACAAGTTATGGAAATGCTTCAAAAAAACTCAGTTCACTACGATGAATTGGGTGTTGTTTTAGATAAAGACATTTTTATTGATGATAAGACAAAAGTATCAATTGACGATTTAATGGATTCAAATAATAATTGGTTAAAAAGTTTTATGGGGTCATAAAGATGGCAATGGATTTAAAAGAGATTGAAAAATTTATTAAAGAAGCTTTACCAGATGCTTCTGTAAATATTCAAGATTTAGCTGGTGATGGAAATCATTATTCAGCGACTGTTGTTTCTTCTGAGTTTTCTGGTAAAAGTAAAATTGAGCAACATAAAATGGTTTACGCTTCTTTAAAAGGGAGAATGGGAAATGAACTACATGCTCTAGCAATTAAAACTAAAGAAAAATAAATGAATGAAGAAACAAAAAATTTAATACAAAATACAATAAACGAAAACGAAGTATGTTTGTTTATGAAGGGTACGCCTGATGCGCCACAATGTGGTTTCTCAATGGCCGTGACAAATATATTAAAAATTTTGGAAGTTAATTTTCAAGGAGTTAATGTTCTTGAAAATCAAGATCTAAGGGAAGGCATAAAACAGTTTAGTGACTGGCCTACTATTCCACAGTTATATATTAAAAAAGAATTTGTTGGTGGTTGTGATATTGTAAAAGAAATGTATGAAAACGGTGAACTTAAAAAAAAACTTGAAGAAAGTTCAATTAATTTTAAGAAATAATTTTTTTATCTAGAATAATATTCAATTACAAGATTAGGTTCCATCACTACAGGGTATGGAACTTCTTCGAGTTTAGGAACTCTAACAAATTTAACTTTTCTGTTTTTTTCATCGACTTGAAGATATTCAGGAACTTCTCTTTCTTTATTTGCTAATGCTATATCAATTAAAGCTAATTGTTTCGATTTGTCTCTAATTTCTATAGTTTCTTCTTCTTTTAACTGATAGCTAGCAACATTAACTTTTTTTCCATTAACTTTAACGTGACCATGATTAATTAGTTGTCTCGCTGAAAAAATAGTTGTTGAAAGTTTTGATCTATAAATAACAGCATCAAGTCTTTTTTCTAACAATCCAATTAAATTTTCTGCTGTATCACCTTTTTTCATAATTGCTTTTCTATAAACATTTCTAAATTGTCGCTCATTCATATTTCCATAATATGATTTTAACTTTTGTTTAGCTTGTAACTGAATACCATAGTCAGATGGTTTAGCAGATTTTGTCTGGCCATGCTGTCCTGGAGGGTAAGCTCGCGTGTTAAATGGACTCTTGGGTCTTCCCCATAGATTTACTTTAAGTCTTCTATCAACTTTATGTTTAGAATTAAGTCTTTTTGTCATTTAATAAGTCGCTTTTATAAACTTACTCATGACTTTGTCAATCAGCCTTTTTTTGCAAGGCTAGCAAATACACTTGATAATATGCGAGTTTCTTTTTCTGATAACTCCATTTTATAAAAAATACTTCTTAAATTTTCTAACATTATTGGTTTTTTTTCAAATGGTTTAAAAAAATTTCTATTTTCTAGATGCTTGATACATAAATTAACCATTGATTGAATATCTTTTCTAGAAGCTGATTTAATTTTTTTAGATTTTTTATAGTTTGTTTTTTTTAATTTAATTAAACTAGAAACAGCTTGAGCCACTATAATTACACTATGTGATAAATTAAGTGATTTAAAATTTGGGTTAGTAGGTATTTGCATAGTACAATTAGCATAAACTATTTCTTTATTTGAAAGTCCTGAAGCTTCTGATCCAAAAAGAAAGCCAATTTTTTTATTAAAATCTAATTTAGATAAATCGTTTAAACTTATATGTTTAATATTTTTGTTACGAAATCTTGATGATGTTGCAATAAGGTAGTCAATATTTTTTGTAGCTAGCTCCAAATTATCATAGACTTTGCAGTTTTGAATTATTTCTTTGGCACCCACAGATGTTGCAACGATTTTATCATTGGGAAATGCAGGTTTTGGATTAATTACTGCTAATTTATTAAAATTGAAATTTTTAATAGCCCTGGCACATGCTCCTATATTTTCAGATAACTGTGGTTTATGAAGAATAAAAGATACAGATGACATTAACTACTTGCAGGAGCATTATCTTTAAATAATTTGTAATCCAAACTATCAATTAGCGCTTTAAATGAAGCTTCAATGATATTTGTTGAGACTCCTATCGTAAACCAATTTTTTCCTTTTGAGTCTGTGCTTTCTATAGAAACTCTTGTTATAGCTTCTGTACCAGTATTTAAAATTCTAACTTTATAGTCTACTAATTTAAGATCTTTTAAATATTTAGAATATTTTGCTAATCGATCAACGTTATTTCTTATAGCATTATCCAATGCGTTAACTGGTCCATTACCCTCACCCTCACAAACAATTTTTTCTCCATCAACTTCTAGATGAGCCTTTGCTGAAGAAATTATTTTTCCAGAGGAATTTTTTTTAACTGATACATCATATTCTTTTATCAAAATATATCTTGGTATTTCACTCATTATTCTTCTCGCTAATAGTTCAAATGATGCATCTGCTCCATCGTAACTATAACCAATAAATTCTCTATCTTTTACCTCACTCAAAAGCTTTTTAACTTTTGGATCATCTTCTTTAATTTCAATTCCAATAGTTTTTAATCTTGATAAAATATTTGATTTTCCAGCTTGATCTGAAACAACAATATTTCTAACGTTTCCAACTTCTTCAGGGTTAATATGTTCATAAGTTTTTGGATCTTTTTGAACTGCAGAAACATGCAAACCACCCTTGTGTGAAAAAGCAGCCGCACCAACATAAGGTAAATGTTTATTTGGTTTTCTGTTTAATATCTCATCTAAAAGTCTTGAACATTGAGTTAAATTCTTAATGTTATTTTCTTTAATATTAATTTCAAATTTATCTGAAAAATCTTTTTTTAAATAAAATGTTGGTATTAAAGACATAAGATTTGCATTCCCACATCTTTCACCCAGTCCATTAATTGTTCCTTGAACTTGTCTAACACCAGCCAATACAGCAGCTAAAGTATTTGATACAGCATTTCCGGTGTCATTATGTGCATGAATTCCTAAATTTTTTCCGGGGATAACTTTTACAACTTCATTAACTATTTTTGTTACTTCGTGAGGTAGTGTTCCGCCATTAGTATCACACAAAACTATCCATCTTGCTCCATTATCATAAGCAGCTTTTAAACATGACACCGTATATTTAGGGTTTGCTTTATAACCATCAAAGAAATGTTCAGCATCAAACATAAATTCTTTTTTTTCCTTAACAAAAAGCTTTGTGCTTTCGCTGATATTTTCCAAGTTTTCTTCATTGCTAATACCAAGAGCAACATCTACATGAAAATCCCATGATTTTCCGACAATACATATTGCTTCAGTATTACTATTCAATAGAGCTGACAAACCTGGATCATTATCAGCACTTCTTCCAGTTTTTTTTGTCATACCAAATGCAGTTAAAACTGAATTTTTGCACTTAATTTTTTTTTGAAAAAATTCTGTATCTGTAGGATTGGCTCCAGGCCATCCACCTTCAATATAATCTACTCCAAGACTATCCAAAGATTTAGTTATCTTTAATTTGTCATCAATAGAAAAATCAACACCTTGTGTTTGTGCTCCGTCTCTAAGTGTTGTGTCGAATATATATAATTTTTCTTTACTCATTTTAATTTCCACGTGGTTTTACCATCTTTATCCTCTATTAAAACACCTTTGTTCAATAATTCATCTCTGATTTTATCAGAGAGTTTATAATCTTTATCTTTTCTAGCTTTATCACGCTCTTTAATTTTGGATAATATTTCTTCTTCTGATATCTCAGATTTTTCTTTTTTAAATTTTAACCAATGATTTCTTGTTTCGCTTAATAAGCCAATAAAATTACATGCTGTTGTAAAAACTTCCTTATCTTGAATATTTCCCTGATGTGCCTTTTCATATAATTTATGAATATTTGCAATATAACTTGGAGTATTCAAATCATCATAGAGTGGAGCTAAGAATTCATCAGGAATTAGAACTTTCTTTTTTACCTCAACATAACAATCGTACCATTTGTTTAAAGTTTTTTGACATTCTTCAAGCAGTTTATCATTCCAATCTAATGGTTGTTTGTAATGAGTGCTTATAAGAGCTAATCTTAAAACCTGACCATTAATATTTTTTTTAAAATCTTTTATCCTTAAAATATTCCCTTGAGATTTTGCCATTTTTTCATTTGAAATAGTTATAAATCCATTATGTACCCAATAGTTCGCGAATGTATTTGTATCATTTGCACATCTAGACTGAGCAATTTCGTTCTCATGATGTGGAAATATTAGATCTCTACCGCCACCATGAATATCAAATTTATTACCAAGATATTTTTTGGACATTACAGAACATTCTAGATGCCAACCCGGTCTACCCTTGCCCCAAGGAGAATCCCAAGATGGTTCATGTTCTTTGGATGGTTTCCATAAAACAAAATCCTCTGGATTTTTTTTATTTTCTGATATTTCTACTCTAGAGCCAGCAATTAGTTCTTCTAAATTTTTATTTGAAAGTTTTCCATAATCTTTAAATTTTTTAACCTCAAAATAAACATGGTTTTTATTTATATATGCATAATTTTTTTTTATTAATTCCTCGGTCATTTTAACCATAAGAGAAATATTTTCGGTTGCCTTTGGCTCCTCGTTAGGTTTTTCACAGTTTAAATATTCACAATCATTATTAAAATTTTTTGTTATTTTTCTAGTTAAATCCTCAATAGAAATTTTTTTTTCTAATGAAGTTTGAATAATTTTATCATCAACATCTGTTATATTTCTTACATAAGAAATAGATTTATTGCCGTATTTACACTTTAAGACTTTGTATAAAATATCAAAAACCACTAATGGCCTTGCATTTCCTATGTGTGGATCGTCATAAACAGTTGGTCCACAAACATACATACCTATTTTCTTATTATCTATTGGTACAAATTTTTCTTTTTTGTTTCCAAGACTATTTGTTAAAAAAATATCTTTATCCATAACTATAGAAATATACTTTAATTTTAGATTTGTTAATCTAATTGATTAGTTGGGAATCTTACATACTGGAATTGATTCCATTTTATGTAAGTTTAATTTTCTTATTTTTTCGTACTTTTCTCTATTTTCTGAATTAAGATTGTTCATTGCTTCTTCTAATTCATTATATTTTAAACCTAGCTGACCAGTATCAGTTCTACCATCATCCCATAAACCATCAGTAGGTTCTGCTTTTATTATTTCATCTAATATTTTTAATTCTTTACCTAGTTCCCAAACTTGAGTTTTATTACAATCAGCTATTGGAGATATATCTACTCCTCCATCTCCATATTTAGTATAGAAACCAACGCCAAAATCCTCAACTTTGTTTCCAGTACCAACTACAATTCCATTGTTTGATGAAGCTACCTGATAAAGAGTAGTCATTCTTAATCTGGCTCGCGAATTTGCAAGTCCGTGCTCATTATCGAAATCTGAGAGAGTTGTTTTAAAACTATTAAATAAATTATCTAAATTAATTGTATGAGCTTTAACGTTTTTAAAATTCTTGACTAGCCATTCTTGATGTTTGATACTCAAATCGTGTTGTGACTTTATTTGATTAATCGGCATAGATAAAACAATAGTTTTTAATCCTGTCAAAGCACTCAAAGTACTTGATACAGATGAATCAATTCCTCCTGATATTCCTATTACAAGAGACTCAGCTTTTTTTGGCATAGAGTTAACATAACTCAGTATCCAGTTACTTATGTATTTAACTTTTTCAGAAGGTGTCATATCTTTTCTTTTAATTAATTGTAGAAACTAAATATTGCAATTGTTTAAGATGCCGCTCTAATCCCGTTTTTAGCGTAATTAGAATTCTTCTTAATCTCATCAGAAATTAAAAAAGCTAGTTCTAAAGCTTGATCTGCATTTAGTCTAGGATCACAATGTGTGTGATATCTGCTTGATAAATCTGCATCAGAAATATTTTTTGCTCCACCTGTACATTCTGTTACATTTTGACCTGTCATTTCTATATGCAACCCTCCTGCATAAGAACCTTCGCTTTGATGCACCCCAAAAACATTTTTTACTTCAGAAACAACATTGTTAAATGGTCTAGTTTTAAAACCTGTGGAAGATTTAATTGTATTACCGTGCATTGGATCACATGACCAAATAACATTAAGGCCTTCTTTTTTAATACCTCTAATTAATTTTGGTAAAAATTTCTCTACTTTGTCATGACCAAATCTTGAAATTAATGTAATTTTTCCTTTTTCGTTTTTTGGATTTAAAACATTACAAATTTTAGCAATTTCATCAGGTTTTGAAGTTGGGCCACACTTAATTCCTATTGGATTCTGAATTCCTTTACAAAACTCAACATGGCCACCATCTATTTGTCTAGTTCTATCTCCAATCCAAACAAAATGAGCAGATGTATCGTGATATTCGCCTGTTGTTGAATCAACTCTGGTCATGCTTTCCTCAAATGGTAAAAGTAAAGCCTCGTGTGAAGTCCAAAAATTTACTGTGTAAAGTCTATTATTAAAATCAGAAGTAATTCCACATGCATCCATAAATGCAAGAGCATCAGCAATTTTGTCCTCTAATTCTTTAAATTTTTTAGCTTGTGGACTTTTTTTAATATAATCTAAATTCCACAAATGAACTTTATTTAAATCAGCAAAACCCCCTTTGGAAAAAGCTCTTAGCAGGTTTAAAGTTGAAGCGGCTTGGGAATAAGCTTTAAATAATCTTTTAGGATCAGGTTTTCTTGATTTCTCATTAAATTCAATTCCATTAATATTGTCACCTAGGTAACTTGGTAATTCTTTATCTCCTTGTACTTCCGTGGGTGCGCTTCTAGGTTTGGAGAACTGGCCTGCTATCCTTCCTAATTTAACTACAGGTAAAGATGCTGAGTATGTTAAAATTAAAGACATTTGAAGAATAACTTTAAATGTATCTCTGATATTGTCAGGATTAAACTCAGCAAAACTTTCTGCACAATCTCCTCCTTGTAATAAGAATGCCTTTCCATCAACAACACTTGCAAGTTGTTGTTTTAAATGTCTTGTTTCACCAGCAAAAACCAAAGGAGGAAAACTTTTTAATTTATTTAAAACTAAGTTTAACTCCTTTGCATCCTCATATGTTGGGATGTGTTTTACAGGATAATTTCTCCAACTGTTAATTTTCCATTTTTTCATGTTCAACCTAAGAGTGTTTTATCAAAGTTTATTAATTATTCAACAGTGACGGATTTAGCAAGATTTCGTGGCTTATCTATGTCACAATTCTTTAATAATGCAACGTGATAGGCCAAAAACTGAATTGGTATTGTTAAAAGAAAAGAGTTTATCGTTGAATTAGTTTTTGGGATTTGAAACTTAAACCTAATATTTTCATTCATCGTCTCTGAAGTATCATCTGTAATCATTAGAACTTTGCCACCTCTTGCAATTACTTCTTGCATATTAGAAATAGTTTTTTCAAAAAATCTGTCTTTAGGTGCTAAAACAATTACCGGCATTCCATCTTCAATAAGCGCAAGCGGTCCGTGTTTCATTTCTCCAGCTGCGTACCCCTCAGCGTGAATATATGAAAGTTCCTTAAGTTTCAGAGCTCCTTCCATTGCAATTGGATAAGAGTAACCTCTACCCAAATACATTATACCTTTTGCTTTTATGAAATCTCTTGCTATTAATTGAATATCTTTTTGCTTATTTAAGGTTTCTTCAATTAAATCAGGTAATTTTTTTAAATCTAATACCAATTTTAAATATTCTTCTGTGCTTATATCGCTCCTCTCTTTTGATATTTTTAATGACAATAAATAAAGAACTATTAACTGGCCAATAAATGCTTTTGTAGAAGCAACCCCTATTTCTGGGCCAGCATGAATTGGTAAAACAAAATCTGCCGATCTCGCTATAGAGCTTTCTACAACATTAACTATTCCACATGTTTTTATCTGATTTTTTTTACATTTTTCTAGAGCTGCATATGTGTCTGCGGTTTCACCAGATTGTGAGACAAAAATATATAGATCATTTGGATTTAATTTAACTTTTCTATATCTAAATTCTGATGCTATATCTGCTTCGACATCTAATGAGGTAAACTCCTCAATCCAGTATTTTGCCATTAAACAAGAATGATATGCAGTGCCACAGGCTATCAAACGAATTTTATTAATTTTTTTTGGATCGATTGGTAGATTATAAATATTTATCTCATTACGTGATTTATCTAAATATTCATTAATACATTTTTTTGTTGTAATAGATTGTTCATTAATTTCTTTTGACATAAAATCTCTATAATCACCTTTATCTGCTGTATTATCTTCATGAGATAACTCAAATATTTCTTTGTTAATTTTTTTTTTGTCAGAACTATAAAATTCAACTTTCTCTTTATATAAAATACAAAAATCTCCATCATCAAGATATGAAATTTTATTTGTCATTGATTTGAGTGCATAAGAATCTGATCCAATAAAATTTTCATTATGTCCATATCCAACTGCCAAAGGACTACCCCTTCTTGCTCCTACTACTAAATTATCAAAATCTTTAAAAATAACTCCTAAAGCAAAACTACCTTCTAGTTTTTCTAATGTTTTATGAATACAATTAATTAAGTCTTCCTTTCTTAAGAAATCAGTTAACATAATTGTAATTACCTCTGTATCTGTTTGAGATTTAAAAGAATAACCTTTTTTTTTATATTCTTTTCTTAATTCATCTGAATTTTCTATTATCCCATTATGAACTACAGAAACAACTTCAGATGAGTGTGGATGAGCATTTAATTGGTTGGGTATTCCGTGTGTTGCCCATCGAACGTGACCAATGCCAAGATCTCCACTAGATGGATTTTGAAAAAGAATTTTTTCTAGGTTGTCTACTCTACCAGAACACTTTTGCTCATTTATTTGTCCGTTGCTTATCGTCGATATACCTGCTGAGTCATAACCGCGATATTCAAGTTTTTTTAAAGCTCCTATAATACTTGCTGATACAGATTTATTACTAACTATTCCTACTATTCCACACATTTTTATTTTCTTTTATAATTTTTTATTTCCACCTGTGGTGATCTACTTAGTGCTAAAGATTTTTTATTCACTTTTTTAGTTATTACAGATCCTGCGCCAATAGTGCTATTTTCATTTATAGTAACTGGAGCAACTAAAGAAGTATTTGAACCAATAAAAACATTATTCTTAATTTTTGTTTTATTTTTTTTTACACCATCATAATTACAAGTTATAGTTCCAGCACCTATATTTACTTTTGATCCTAAATTAGAGTCTCCTATATAAGATAAATGATTAACTTTTGATTTTTTTCCAATTATACTTTTTTTCACTTCAACAAAATTTCCAACTCTAGCACCTGATTTTAAAATTACTCCAGGTCTAAGTCTTGCATATGGTCCTATATTTACATTATTTTCTATTTTTACATCCTCTAAATGGGAGAAAGAAAAAATTTTTACATTATTTTGAATTTTTACTTTTTTTCCAATTACAACATAAGGATCGATAGTTACGTTTTTTCCTATTTTTGTATCTTTAGAAAAAAAAACTGTTTCTGGGGCCATCATCTTAACTCCATTTCTTAAGAATTTTTTCCTTAAATTTTCTTGTAAATTTATTTGTTTCATTTATTAAGATTTCTTATAGTTAAGTAATAATGTTCTTTAAGTCACAAATTATTTCTTATTAATACTTTTAAAATGACTCAAAATTTAACAATAATATTTGATCTTGACGGAACTTTGGTTGATACAGCTCCAGATCTTATGAGCGCACATAACCATGTAATGAAAAAATTTGGCTACGAAACCAAATCAACTGACGACATTAGAAAATTAATTGGCAAAGGTGCAAAATCATTAATAGGTCGATCGGTTTGGGGTCAGGCTAAGAAAGAATTTGGAAACATTGATGATGATGAAATTAAAAAAGAAATGGTTACAGAATTTATAAGTTACTATGGAAAAAATATTGCTAATGAGAGCAAATTGATAAGTGGGGCTTTAGATTTTTTAAAATGGTGCAAAAAAAATAATATCTCAATGGGTATATGCACTAATAAACCAGAACGTCTTGCAATTGATCTACTTAAAAAAATTAATGTATATGATTATTTCGAATATATTGCTGGTAGTGATACTTTCGATTATCGTAAACCTGATCCGCGACATCTAACTAATGTTATTGAAATTATGCAAGGTGATTTAAATAAAAGCCTAATGATAGGTGACAGCGAAACTGACTCGACTACCGCAAAAGCTGCTAATGTACCTTTCATATTACTAGAAAATGGTTATACAGAAAAAAAACCAGACGAAATTTTTCACGATCATTTAACAAAAGATTTTGTTGATATTGAAAAAATAATATCACCTTACATTCATGGTTGATTTAAATATTTTAATTGCATTAATTAGTTTTTATTTTGTAATGTATGTAACGCCTGGACCTAATAATGCTATGGTTCTTGCTTCTGGTCTTAAATTTGGTTTTATAAAAACTATTCCCCATATGTCTGGTATTACAATTGGACATGTTTTTCAGTTAATTTTGGTTTGTTTGGGCCTAGGAAAAATTTTTCAAATATTTCCTCAACTACAAAATATTTTAAAAGTACTATGTTCTTTATACCTATTATATCTAGGATATAAAATCATAGGGTCTTTTAGTAAAATAAAAGAAGACGACTCAAGACCTCTGAAATTTCATGAGGCCGCGCTATTTCAAATAGTTAATCCTAAAGCTTGGACAATATCAAGTATGGCCGCTTCAGGATTTTTGCCTAGTGACGGAAACTTAATCTTTTCTATTTTTTTTATATCAGTTATTGCTTTAATTATTTGTCCATTATCAATATCTCCATGGGCAGCTTTTGGATCAGCAATAAGAAATTTAGTAAATAATAATAAAATTAAAGTATTAATTGAGTATTTTTTAGCAGTTTTGCTTTTGATAACTGCAATTATTATTGTATTACAGTAGAGACATTTTTAGGAGGTAAATTGATAGTTCATAAAATTAAAGTATATCCATCGAAGATACAATTACCTAAAAAAAAACAGTTAGCCTGGAAATTATCCGAAATCGCAAGTGATAATTCAAAATTAAATAAAAAATCTGTTGAAATGGTTATCAACAGAATAATTGACAATGCATCAGTAGCTATTGCGTCAATAAATAGAAAAGCGGTTATTGCTTCTAGAGAAATGGCTATAAAACATCCAAGAAAAAATGGTGCTAATTTATTTGGGATAAGCTCAAAGTTAAAATTTGATTGTGAATGGGCTGCATGGTCAAATGGTACAGCAGTAAGAGAACTAGATTTTCACGATACATTTTTGGCAGCAGATTATAGTCATCCAGGAGACAACATTCCTCCTTTGATTGCTGTGGCTCAACAAAAAAAAATTAGTGGTATAAATTTAATAAAGGGGATTATTACAGCTTATGAAGTTCAGGTTAATTTGGTAAAAGGCATTTGTCTTCACAAACATAGAGTTGATCATATCGCTCACCTAGGCCCAAGTGTAGCAGCAGGACTAGGAACAATGTTAAAACTCAATAGAGAAACTATTTATCAAGCTATTCAACAAGCATTGCACACAACTGTATCAACCAGACAGTCTAGAAAAGGAGAAATTTCTAGCTGGAAAGCTTTTGCTCCTGCTCACGCAAGTAAACTTGCTGTTGAAGCAGTAGATAGAGCTATGAGAGGTGAAGGAGCACCAAGTCCTATTTACGAAGGTGAAGATAGTGTAATAGCAAGAATTTTAGATGGAAAAAAAGCATTATACAAAGTGCCACTACCAAAAAAAAATCAAGAAAAAAAAGCTATACTAGAGACCTATACAAAAGAATATTCTGCAGAATATCAAGCACAAGCTTTAATTGATATTGCAAAAAAGCTTAATAAAAAAATTAATAATTTAAATCAAATAAAAAAAATTGATATTTATACAAGCCATCACACTCATAATGTGATTGGTACTGGCGCAAACGATCCTCAAAAAATGGATCCTAATGCAAGTAGAGAAACTTTAGATCATTCAATAATGTACATTTTTGCTGTGGCTTTAGAAGATGCTGATTGGCATCATGTAAAATCTTATACTAAATCTAGGGCAAATAAAAAAAGTACAATTAGAATATGGCGTTCAATAAAAACTCATGAAGATAAAAAGTGGACAAAAAAATATCATGATCCAAATCCAAGAAAAAAATCTTTTGGTGCAAAAGTAGTTATTGCCCTCAAAAATGGTAAAAAAATAATTGAACAACAGTCTGTTGCTGATGCACATCCTTATGGCATGCGCCCATTTAAAAGGCAAAACTATATTAAAAAATTTCAAGCTTTAACAGAAGGTATTATTGACAAAAAAGAAAGTGATAGATTTTTAAAAATAGTTCAAAACCTAAAAAAAATTAAATCAGGACAATTAGAAAAATTAAATATAGAAGTTAAAAGAAGTAAGATTAAAAGAAATTTTAAAAAAGGAATTTTTTAATGCATTTTGTTGAAAAAGAACCTAGTCAAAAAAGAATAGATCTTGATAAGAAATTAAAATCTAACAAAATTTTAAGAGTCCCCGGTGCATACAACCCTCTAACGGCAAAGTTAATTGAAGAAATTGGATATGATGCAGTATATGTTTCGGGTGGTGTAATGGCTAACGATCTAGGTTTTCCTGATATTGGTTTAACCACACTACAAGATGTAAGTACTAGATCTTACCTTATTTCTAGAGTAACAAACTTACCAACTATTGTCGATATAGATACAGGTTTTAAATCTTGTAGAGAAACTATTGAAACCTTTGAAGAGTTTGGAATTTCTGCGGTTCATCTTGAAGATCAAATTGAAAGAAAAAGATGTGGGCATCTTGATAACAAGGAATTAATCTCAACTGAGGCAATGGTCAAAAAAATAAAAGAATGTGTTTCATCAAAAAAGGATCAAAACTTCAAAATTATTGCAAGATCGGATGCAAAAAGTGTTGAAGGAATTGATAAAATGATCGAGAGATGTAAGGCTTATATTGATGCTGGTGCTGAAATAATTTTTCCAGAAGCTTTGCATGATGAAAAAGATTTTGAAAAAGTTAGAAAAGAACTTTCATGTTACTTGTTAGCTAATATGACCGAATTCGGTAAATCAAAACTATTTAATTTCAAAGAATTAGAAAATTTTGGTTATAATATAGTGATTTACCCTGTCACTACGCAGAGATTAGCTATGAAAAATGTAGAAGATGGATTGAGAGACATTTTTGTAAATGGACATCAAAATAATATTATTGATAAAATGCAGACTAGAAAACGATTATATGAGCTTGTTGATTATGAAAAATACAATAGTTTAGACGAAAAAATTTATAACTTCACTACTGAAGGACATGAATAATGAGTGATGAGATCAAAAAAGGCTTACTTGGAATTGTAGTTGACGAAACTGAAGTTTCAAAAGTTATGCCAGAAATAAACTCTCTTACTTATAGAGGTTATGCAGCTCAAGATTTGTGTGCCAAATGTAAGTTTGAAGAAGTTGCTTATCTTATACTAAATGGTGAACTTCCTAACAAGAAACAACTAAAAACATTTGAAAAACAAGACAGAAAAGAAAGAAAACTCTCTAAAACTTTGCTTGGTGATATAAAGAAAATTCCAAGGAAAGCACATCCTATGGATGTGGCTAGAACTGTTGTTAGTATTATGGGTTTAGAAGATAATGAAACCAAAGATAATTCTCCTAAAGCTAATTTGAGAAAAGCAATGAGAATTTTTGCAAAAACGCCTGTTGCTTTAGCTGCTTTTTATAGAGCAAGAAAAGGTAAAAAAATAATACCTCCTAAACAAAATCTTTCTTTTTCTGAAAATTTTTTTCATATGTGTTTTGGAAAAGTTCCAAAAAAAGAAATTGTAAAGGCGTTTGATGTGTCATTGATTTTATACGCTGAACACAGCTTTAATGTATCCACATTCACAGCAAGAACAATAACTAGTAGTCTGTCTGATATTCATGGTGCAATCACAGGTGCAATAGCAAGCTTAAAAGGCCCTCTACATGGTGGTGCAAATGAAGAAGTAATGCATATGATGAATAAGATTAAAAAACCTAATAATGCACTTAAATGGATTAATAATGCGTTAGATAAAAAAGATGTAGTAATGGGATTTGGTCACAGAGTTTATAAAAATGGAGATTCAAGAGTTCCTACAATGAGAGAGTATTTTGGAAAAGTTGCCAAAATTAAAAAAGATAAAAAGTTTGAAAAAATATATGACATTGTCGAAAAAGTTATGATCGAAAGAAAAAACATACATCCGAACGTAGATTATCCAACTGGTCCAACTTACCATTTAATGGGTTTTGACACAGATTTCTTTACACCAATTTTTGTTATCTCAAGAATTACAGGCTGGTCAGCACATATCATGGAACAACATGCAGCAAACAAATTAATAAGACCGCTTGCTAGCTACAAGGGAAGCAAACATAGAAAAGTTGTTCAATTAAATCAAAGATAATTTTTAGCTAAAAGCTTCTGTCCAATTTCCTTGAGTTGATGCTTTTGAATATTCTGTTGCACGTCCTTCGAAGAAGTTCATATGCTCTACGGCATTTAACATTGTATCTAACCAAGTTAAAGGGTTTTTATCAACTTTATAAATAGGCTCTAACCCTAATTGAGTTAATCTTCTATTTGCGATAAATCTAATATATTCTTTAACTTCTTGTGCAGTTAAACCCTCCATTGGACCCATTTCAAAAGCTAAATTAATAAATGCGTCTTCGTGCTCAATAATTGTCCTACAAGCTTGATAAAGTTCTTTTTTAAGTTGTGGTGTCCAGATCTGTGGGTTCTCTTTAATAAATTCTTTGAACAATCTAATCATAGAATTACAATGTAAAGTTTCATCACGAACCGACCAAGTAACTATTTGGCCCATACCTTTCATTTTGTTGTGCCTTGGAAAATTTAAAAGTATTGCGAAACTTGCAAATAATTGTAAACCTTCAGTAAAAGCACTAAACACTGCAACGGTTTTTGCTATATCCTCTTTTGAATTAACATTAAACCCTTGCATATAATCATACTTATCTTTCATTTCTTTATATTTCATAAAAGCCGAATATTCAGACTCTGGCATTCCAATTGTATCTAAGAGATGTGAATATGCTGCAATGTGAACTGTTTCCATCGCCGCAAATGCAGTCATCATCATTAATACTTCTGTTGGTTTAAAAACGGTCGTATAATGTCTTAAATAGCAATTGTTAACTTCAACATCTGCTTGAGTAAAAAATCTAAATATTTGAGTTAATAAGTTTTTTTCTGATTGTGATAAATTTTTTTGCCAATCTCTAACATCGTCACCTAAAGGAACTTCCTCTGGTAACCAATGAATTCTTTGTTGTGTTAACCATGCATCGTAACACCAGGGATACCTAAAAGGTTTATAAACGGGATTTTCTACTAATAGACCCATTTTTTTTGGTTTAATAATCTCTTGTTTTTTTTGATTTATTACTGACACGATAAACACTCCTCATATTCTGTTTCGTTTGCTTGTTGATTTTTTGATTTATAAACATTTGCTGTAATATCTGTCGATTTAGCATCATTAACATTTTCAGCTCTTTGTATCGATTTTGACCTACAATAATAAAGGCTTTTTAAACCCTTTTTCCAAGCTTGAAAATGTATCTGGTGCAACTCTCTTTTATGCACATCAGCTGGTAAAAATATATTAATAGATTGAGCTTGAGAAATATGCGGAGTTCTATCAGCTCCTAACTCAACTATCCATTTTTGATCTAACTCAAATGCAGTTTTAAAAACATCTTTTTCTTCTTTAGATAAAAAATCTAAGTGAGAAACTGACCCTTGATTGGTTGTAATGCTTGACCATGTTTCGTCATTATCTTTATTATGTTTTTGTAATATTTTTTTTAAATATTTATTTCTAACATTAAAAGATCCAGAAAGTGTTTTGTGGGTAAAGCTATTAGCTGCTATAGGCTCAACTCCAGGTGAGGTTCCACCGCAGATTATTGAAATTGAAGCGGTTGGTGCAATTGCTGTTTTGTTTGAAAACCTTTCGCTAAAACCATATTCAGCAGCGTCTGGACATGCTCCTCTTTCTTCGGCTAAATCTTTAGATGATTGATCAACCTCTTTTTGTATATGTTCAAATATTTTTTTGTTCCAAACTTTGCTCATTACAGATTCTAGTGGTATCATTTTTTGTTGGAAGAAAGAATGAAGTCCCATTACTCCTAAACCAACACTACGTTCTCTTAGCGCAGAGTATTTGGCGTCAGCAAATTCTTCCGGTGCTTTTTTGATAAAATCATCCAAAACATTATCTAAAAATTTCATAACATCTTTTATGAAATTTTTATCATCTTTCCATTCGTCATATTTTTCAATATTTAATGATGACAAACAACAAACTGCTGTTCTTTCCTTACCATCTCTATCAATACCAGTTGGTAAAGTTATTTCACTGCAAAGATTAGAAGTTTTTACATTTAAGCCAGCTAGTTTATGATGTTGTGGAATTTGTCTATTAACAGTATCAATAAATATAATATAAGGTTCACCAGTTTCTACTCTGGCAGTCAACAGTCTGATCCATAAATTTCTTGCTGAGAGAGTAGATTGAATTGATCCATCTTTTGGACTTTTAAGAGCCCATTGGTCATCAGTTTCAACAGCTCTCATAAATGCATCAGTAACTAAAACTCCATGATGAAGGTTTAATGCTTTTCTATTTGGATCTCCTCCAGTTGGTCTCCTCATTTCAATAAATTCTTCTATTTCAGGATGATCAATTGGTAAATAACATGCTGCAGATCCTCTTCTTAATGACCCTTGGCTAATAGCCATGGTTAAAGAGTCCATAACTTTTATAAAAGGAATAATTCCAGAAGTTTTACCTACTCTTCCAATTTTTTCGCCTATTGATCTTAAATTGCCCCAATAACTTCCTATACCTCCACCTCTTGCTGCAAGCCAAACATTTTCACTCCAAAGATCTAAAATTCCATTTAAACTATCACCTGCTTCATTTAAAAAACAAGAAATTGGCAGCCCTCTTTTTGTTCCACCATTTGACAATACTGGAGTTGCTGGCATAAACCATAAATTGCTAATATAAGTATAAATTCTTTGTGCATGTAAATTGTCATCAGCATAATGACTGGCAACACGAGCAAACAAATCTTGAAAAGACTCGTTTTCTCCCAAATATCTATCGCTTAAAGTTGCTTTACCAAAATCAGTTAAATTAATATCTTTTGTTCTATCAATTTTAATTGTTATACCTTTGGCATTTTGAAATAGCTCTGTTTGATCGTTGAGTGAAAATAGATCAGGTCTTTTGTCTTTAATTGTCTCGACTGCGACTACAGCTGGCCTGTATTCAGAAACAGCTTTCTTGATAGCTTGAGATAAAAACTTGTTCATTTAACTCCCTTAATATATAACGTTTTTAGTAAAACAACTAGATGTTGTATGTAGATCTCTGTAATATACTATATAAATTAGAAATCAATAGAACATTTATAGAACATTATAAAAATATATCAATAAAAAAATAAAATAAATGTACATATATCAACATGGAAAATCCTATAAAAATTGATCCACTTGGTTTTAGAGAATATGACGCAAGATGGTTATACCCTAACAATATAAATGGGGAAGGAATAAAATTGGTAGGAAAAGGCTTTGGAACTCAAATAATAAATAAAAATAAAAATCCTAGAGTAACTGTTGGCCATGACTATAGATCATATAGCGAAGAAGTAAAAAAAAAATTTATAGATGGTCTAATTTCAACAGGGTGCAATGTTGAAGATTTAGGATTATGCCTATCACCAACTGTATATTTTTCTCAATTCAAATTAAATTCTGATGCTGTAGCCATGATTACAGCAAGTCATAACGAAAATGGATGGACTGGAATTAAAATGGGTATTGAAAAAGGTTTAACACATTGTAAAGAAGAAATGATAGAACTTAAAGATATTGTTCTTAATAAAAAATTTTCTATAGGAAGTGGGTCTTATAAAGAAATTAAAGATTTTGATAAAGTTTATATAAATGAATTATCAATTAATAAAATTAAAAAAAAAATAAAAGTAGTAGCTGCATGCGGGAATGGTACAGCAGGAATTTTTGCTCCAAAAATATTACGTGCTATTGGATGTGAGGTTGTAGAATTAGATTGTAATTTAGATTTTAATTTTCCCAAATATAATCCTAACCCTGAAGATATGAAAATGCTCCATGAAATAACCAAATGTGTTAAAGAAAACAATGCAGATGTTGGTTTTGGCTTTGATGGAGATGGTGACAGAGTTGGTGTAATTGATAATAAAGGGAATGAAGTTTTTGCTGACAAAATTGGCTTGTTAATAGCAAGAAATATTTCAAATCAACATCCAAATTCTAAATTTATTATTGATGTAAAGTCTACAGGGTTATTTGAAAAAGATGAAATTCTAATAAAAAATAATTGTAAGACAATTTATTGGAAAACTGGCCACTCTTATATTAAAAGAAAAGTTAATGAAGAAAATGCTATTGCGGGGTTTGAGAAAAGTGGCCATTTCTTTTTTAATAAACCATTAGGATATGGTTTTGACGATGGTATCAATTCTGCTATTCAAATATGTCATCTTATAAATAACCAAAATACAAGTGTAAATGAAATGGTTAAAAGTTTACCCAAAACTTTTCAAAGTCCAACGATGGCACCTTTCTGTAAAGATGAAGAAAAATATAATTTAATTGATGAGTTAATTTTAAAAATTAATAAATTAAAAAGTGATAATATTTCTATTGATGGGTTGAATATAACCAATATACTAACAGTTAATGGAATTAGATTTTCTTTAGAAGATGGCTCATGGGGACTAATAAGAGCTTCTTCTAACAAACCATCTCTGGTAGTTGTTACTGAAAGCCCTACATCGGATAAAAGAAAAAAAGAAATTTTTAATTTTATAGATAACTTATTACAAAAATCTGGAAAAATTGGCGAGTACGATCAAAAAATTTAATTTACAATTAAATACTTAAATATCTATATAAAAAGATAGTTCCTATTACATATAAAAAAATTCCAAAAAATCTCTGTAACTTTGATTTATCAAGTTTATGAACCGTGTTAGCTCCTAATCTCGCCATAAACATTGTTATTGGTATAAATATTAAAAAAGCAGGAATATTTATAAATCCTACACTTAATGGCAAATCAGCTTTCAAAAATGAGCCTGTAATTAAAAAGCCTATTGCACCAAATAAGGAAATTACTGAACCGATAGCTGCTGCACTACCTATTGCTTTATTAATTGGATAGCCAAAATATTTTAAGATAGGAACATTCATAATTGCCCCTCCTATTCCCATGGTTGATGAAATGAACCCTGAAACAAAACCAAGTATAATCCTTGGAATTAGATTAAAGTTCACTTTCAACTTATCAGTTTTATCCTTAATATTTAACAAATAAGCTCCACACAAATAAACGATTGTAGTAAAAAACAACAAAAGAGACTTGGTATGCAAAATAGCTGCAAAAATAGTTCCCGATAGGACCCCTATTATAACAAAAATTGCATAATTTTTGATTACACTAAAATCAACAGATCCATGTTTTTTATGAGTTAGCACAGAAATTATAGAGGTAGGAACAATTATTGAAAATGAAGTTCCAACTGCTAAATGCATTAAGTAATTCTGATTTATGTCTAGACTGTCAAAAATAAAAAATAAAAAAGGAACTGTAATAAGTCCTCCTCCAATTCCAAACAAGCCGGCAAGAAAACCAACTGGAATAGCGGTAAGCACCATTAATATTATGAAAAAAAAATAATCGTTTGTAAAAATTGAAATGATCAATCTAACCCACTGATCGCGCTTGTGGTGCTAGTTTAACTTTATCCATAATGTGATCAATTTTTTTAACATCAGCATCTCTAACACACATATTTTCGCTCAAATATCTTTTCCAAAAACTTGAACCAGTTTGTCCATGAAATAAACCAAGGGTATGTCTCATAATTTGATTCAATCTTGTTCCTTTTTTAGTTTCATTTTTTACATATGGGATTAATTCCTTTATTACTTCTTCTCTAGACAAAACATTTTTATTTTTAAAAATTTCTTTCTCAATATCAGCTAACATATAAGGTGAATGATAAACTGATCTACCAATCATTGTACCATCGACTATTTTTAGATGATTTTTGATTTGATCCACAGATGTAACTCCACCATTTATAATTATTTCCAAATCCTTAAAATCTTCTTTTAATTTATAAACCATTTCGTATTTTAAAGGAGGTATATTTAAATTTTGTTTTGGAGTAAATTTTCCCAACATAGCTTTTCTTGCATGAATTATAAAAGTTTTTACTCCTGTTGATTTCAATAAATTTATAAAATTAAAAAGATTTTCATAATCTTCAACATCATCATATCCAATTCTAGTTTTAACAGTTACTGGTAAATTGGTTTTTGATTGCATTTCATTTAAACAATCTGCAACAAGGTTTGGTTCTTTAATTAAACATGCTCCAAATTTATTTTTTTGTACTTTTTTACTTGGACATCCTAAGTTTAAATTGATTTCATCATAACCAAACTCTTCACCAATTTTTGATGCATTTGAAAGTAATTTAGGTGAAGAACCTCCTAATTGAAGAGCCACTGGTTTTTCATTTAAATTAAAAGACAAAAGTTTTTTTTTATCGCCTCTGTCTATAGCTTCAGACACAATCATCTCTGTATACAAAAGTACATTTTTACTTATTAATCTTAAAAAGTATCTTTCATGACGGTCTGTACAATCCATCATAGGAGCTACTGAAACTTTCCTGTTCATTGCTATGTTTTATATTATTTTATTAAGAATTTGTAGTATCTGAATCTTCAGAGTTTGCTTCTGAAATTTCATTTTCGGCATCTGACATTTCATCAAGAGAAACATCACCTTCTTCAGTTTTTTCTTCTGCCGCATCAACATTTGTATCGGTTGAGCCTTTTAATTCTTCTAAATCTTCTTTAGAAACTTTAAGCTTTTCAGGTATTTTTCTTGCTCTTTTTGATGGAAGTATTGGAGTGCCGCTCTTAGAGATTTCTCCTTTATATAAATTTTGAAAATCATCACCTATTTCTTCATCTTCTTCTGAAGTATCATCAATTTGCTCAACATTTTTTCTTAATTTATAAATTGCGCTTTCTTTAAGTTCTGCAACTTTTATTTTTTCAACAGCTATTTCTCTTAAGGAAATCACTGTATTTTTATCATTATCTCTATCTAAAGTTGGTTCAATGCCTGAATTTAATTGAGTAGCTCTTTCTTTGGCTACTAAAACTAATTCATATGGGCTTTTTACTTTATCTATACAATCTTCAACGGTTACTCTTGCCATGCGTGCTATTTATACCCCCGAAAATTTAAAATCAAGTTATTTTTATTCATACGTAGGATCTAATTTTTCCTTTATTACAAAAAGCATTACAATTGATAGAGAAATATATGTTCCTGATATGATAGATATACTCTCAATTGATAAACCCTTATCAATTAATATCCCAAACAACGCAGTTCCAAAAGCAGTTGCAAATACCATCAAAGCTGTAGTTAGGGCTTTGATTGACCCAATGTGTTTTACTCCATAAATTTCAGCCCAAGTTGAAGAGCCGAGTACGTTAGCTAGTCCGTTAGAAATTCCAATCAATCCTAAAAAGAAAAATGAAGAAATAGGGCTTTTAAAATAGAATAATACAGCAGCAGATATTAAAAGAGGAATATTCATATAAATTAGCAATTTTCTACTCGTAAATTTGTCAATCAAGAAACCAGATAAAAATAAAGTTATTACAGAGGCTATAGAATAAACCATAAAAGATTGTGCAATTATATATGGTCCCCATCCTTTTGAAGAAAGAATAAACGATTGATAAACAAATACACCAGTTGCAATCCAAGGCATAGCAAGCATGTTCATGCAAATAATATAAAACCTATAGTCTTTTAAAACCTCGGACCTCTTCCAGTTCTTTATATTTTTTTCTTTTTTTCCATCTTCAGTCAATTCTTCCCTAGAATCAAAACTAAGATTTTTTATCAAAATAAAAGACAAAATTGGTAAAAAAAGTAAAATTAAAATAGATATATAAAACCATATATCTCGCCAATCAATTATACTTAATAAATAAATCATAAAAACAGGTAAAACAAATTCTGCAGTAGATAAACCGAACCATCCTGTGCTTAAAGCCTTACCTCTAGATTTTGTAAAATAACGAGATACAGTTGTTGTTGCTGTGTGAGACATCATTCCTTGACCCGAAAATCTCATTAAAAAAATTGCTATGAAAAGAATTATTACAGAAGAAATTTTTGAAAAAAAAAAGCAAGAAAAAGACAAAAGCAAAGTAACCAAAAATGCAAATTTAAAAATATTAATATCATCTATTTTTTTACCTACCCAAATAAGTAGAAAGCTGCTTAATAATGTTGCTGATGCATAAATTGAGCCAAATTGTCCATGAGTAATAGATAATTCATTTCTTATGCTGTTATTAAAGATTCCTAAAAAAAAACTCTGTCCAAAGCTAGAAAAAAATGTAAAAATAAATCCAAATATGATTACTTTTAAACTTAACTTATTAAACATTTTTTATGTCTTGTAAGGTTGCATTTATTGGCCTTGGAGTCATGGGTTATCCAATGGCTGGTTATATATCAAAAGGTGGTCACAGTGTAACTGTTTTTAATAGAACAAAATCAAAAGCTGAGAAATGGATCAGTGAGTACAAAGGTAAAATAGCAGAAACACCTGCTGACGCTGCCAAAGATGCGGAGTATATTTTTACATGCGTTGGTAACGATAACGATTTAAGAGAAGTTACATTTGGTGACAAAGGTGCTTTTGAAACAATTAAAAAAGGTGCAATCTATATAGATAACACAACGGCTTCAGCAACAATTGCAAGAGAGATTTACAAGTATGCTAAAAAAAATGGTTTTGGTTCTCTAGATGCTCCAGTATCAGGAGGTCAAGCTGGCGCAGAAAATGGTGCATTGACTGTAATGATTGGAGGAGACCAAGAAGACTTTGATAAAGCTCAAGATAAAATTGATTGTTATAGCAAAAAAATGAAGTTGCTTGGTAAGGCTGGTAGTGGACAGCTTGCAAAAATGGTTAATCAAATATGTATTGGTGGATTAGTTCAAGCATTATCAGAAGCAATAAACTTTGGAATGAAAGCTGGATTAAATATGGAAGATGTAATTGAAGTAATTTCAAAAGGAGCAGCTCAATCGTGGCAAATGGAAAATAGATATAAAACTATGATCGATGATAAATTTGAATTTGGTTTTGCTGTGGACTGGATGAGAAAAGACTTAAAAATTGCAATGGATGAAGCTAAAAATAACGGTTCAATATTACCAATAACAGAAGTTGTAGATAAATATTATGCTGAAGTTCAAGCTATGGGTGGAAACAGATGGGACACATCTAGCTTAATCAGAAGATTTAGAAAGTAATACTGTATGCAGCCAGCATACTACGAAAACTTTAATGAGATAAAGAAGAAGATTTGGTTAATGTTAGATGATGCAGTAACCAATAGAAGTTCTCAATTTAGAATACCAACTTTTATTTGTGGAGATCAATCTGACTTTGATGGAAGAATTGTAGTTCTAAGAAAATCAGATAAGAAAAATAATATAGTCCAATTTCATAGCGACATTAGATCAGATAAGATTGAAAAATTAAAAAAAAACTCAAAAGCAGCAATGCTTTTTTATGATAAAGAAGAAAAAATCCAAGTAAGGTTAAAAGTAGAATGTGTGCTCAATCACAAAAATGATATTACAAAAGAATCTTGGTCAAAAACTCAACACATAAGTAGAAAGTGCTATTTGGTTGATAATGGTCCAGGTACAGAGTCTGATAATCCTACATCTGGTTTAAAACCAGAGTTAGATAATTTTGAATTTACCATGGAACAAAGTGAAGAAGGTTATAAAAATTTTACAGTTATTCAATGTAAAGTAAAATCTATTGAATGGCTTTATCTAGCAGCTAAAGGTCACCGAAGAGCAAAGTTTGATTTAGAAAATAATAAAAATACTTGGTTAGTTCCTTAGTTAAGTAAATTTTCTTCCCAAAATTTTAAAAAAGGTTTCATGAATATTCTTCCTTTATCACCACCTGTGTGTGCACCTAAAAACATACAATTAGATTTTTCATAAGGTATACCACTTCTTGCATAAGCTTTCTCTGGATCATTTTTTACCATTTCCCACATTGCTTCTTCTGAGTCATAAGCACCGTATTTCAACATCCAATCAATATATTCTTTATTGTATTTTCCATCATCCTCAGTCCACAATCGGGGGCATTTCCAAAAAATCTGCGCATCTTCACTTAATTCAGCAGGATAGTTGCCGAGGAATCCATGGTGCCATCCTTTTTTAACATCTATTTTTATATCCCCTCCATTTGCTTTTATTTTTTCACCCAATTCTACACATGGTCCTGCTCGAGTATAGTCATCAGCTCCACCTAAAACCATCCAAGTTTTAGTTTCTTTTATTGGTTGAGGATTTCTAAACATTGATACATTTTCACAATCTGGGGCTCTTGGTTGTGCGGCAGCAAAATATAAATCTTTACTTATAAGTGCATCTCTTAATCTTTTTTCTGAGGATAAAGTTGAAACCATTCCACCTCTTGAATGTCCGCTAATTCCTACTTTTTTTATATTAACTTTTGAGTCTTTTGATAAATGTTCGAGCGCAAAAAATTGGTCCATAAACATTGACCAAAGAGGAACAGTGAATTGATCTGCAGCTGAACTAGCTATTTGACCTCTTGAACTATAACTATCTATGAACATTGTTCCAATTCCCATTTTCAATAATTTCTTGTGGGAGTTTTTATGAAATGTCATCCATTGAGATCTAAACTCTTCGGGTCCCCAGCTGCTATGAACAATTATTACCATTGGGAATGGACCTTTACCCTTAGGATATGAAATTAATGCATCAAATTCACTTGGCGAATTTTTATACCACCCCTCTTGTATTGGATAAAAACTATACGCTTCGTATGTTTTAATTTTTACTAACTTACCATTTTTAATTTTTTTAGATAATCTTTCTAGCTCTTTACTTGCAAATGCAGGGCTTACAATTAATAAGCAAAATAGAATTACAAATATTTTTTTCAATAAATTTAGAATATTGATTTTGAATACTTTTTCCAGTTATTTTGGTAATGTTTTGTGTTTTCAAAAACGGCTTTCTTTTCTTCCTCAGTAACTTCTCTAACAACTTTTCCTGGTGAGCCAATAACTAATGAATTGTCTGGTATCTCTTTATTTTCTGTGATTAAAGTTTTTGCTCCTATAATACAATTTTTTCCAATTTTAGCATTGTTCAAAATTACAGCTCCTATTCCAATAAGACTGTTGTCGCCAATAGTGCAACCGTGAAGCATTACCATGTGTCCAACTGTAACATTTTTTCCAATTTTAAGTGGATAACCTGGGTCTGTATGCAAAACACTTCCATCCTGAACATTTGAACCTTCGCCAACATGGATGTTTTCGATATCTCCTCTTAAAGTTGCATTAAACCAAATACTTGTATTTTTTTCTAAAGTTACATCACCAATTATAATTGCATTAGGTGCGACCCAATTTTCGCCCGAATTTTTTGGTTTTTTGTTTTCCAAATCGTAGAACATATCTTATATAATACTTAACATGACACTTACAAAAACTCCAATATGTGATTTTGGGAAAAATGCTGAAAATTTTCAATTAAAATCTACTGATAATAAAGTTATTTCACTTAATGATGTTAAAGGTGAAAATGGAACTTTAATAATGTTCATATGCAATCACTGTCCTTATGTTAAGGCGGTAATTAAAGAGATTGTTCAAGATTGTAAAAAATTAGAATCAAATGGAATAAAATCTGTAGCCATTTGTTCAAATGATGTAAAAAATTATCCAGAAGACTCGTTTGAAAATATGGCTAAATTTTCTAAAAATAATAATTTTAATTTTCCTTATCTGTTTGATAAAACTCAAGAAATTGCAAAAAAATATGACGCTGTATGTACTCCAGACTTTTTTGGTTACAATAAAAATCTAGAACTGCAATACCGAGGAAGAATGAGAGAATTAAAAGATTTAAAACCAGTAATAAGTGGTGATAGCGATTTGTACAAAGCAATGAAAGAAATTTCAAAAACAGGAAATGGACCCAAAGATCAAATTCCAAGTATGGGCTGCAATATAAAGTGGATTAATAATTAATGTACTTAATTGTAACACGATCATTTCCACCAGATACAGGGGGTAT
Source organism: uncultured Pelagibacteraceae bacterium (assembly GCA_902608975.1). Lineage (GTDB taxonomy): Bacteria > Pseudomonadota > Alphaproteobacteria > Pelagibacterales > Pelagibacteraceae > Pelagibacter. Next base: position 45,137 of record CACLQI010000002.1, on the reverse strand, counting down.
GCAAAATCTAATGTGGGGTTTAACAAATTCTCTCGCCAAACATTTCATGGTAAAAGTATTTGCTGACCAAAGTAAAAATAAAAATTTAGATGAAAAACTTTCTTATAGTGTAGATAGAATTGGTGGTCCTAAATTAATCAGAAAGTATAGAAAAGCTTATCTTGTAAATGATTTTATAAAAAATAATAAAAACATTAGCGGTATAATTGCCGACCACTGGAAAAGTCTTGAATTAATAAAAACAAAAAAGAAAAAAATTTGTTTAATTCATTCAAAAGAAATAAACCATAATAAAGGAAGTATGCTAAATAGAAGAGTTTTGAATATTTTAAATAATGTTGATTTTGTAGTTTCAAACTCTCAATTTACTAAAAATCTTGCGATTAGTTGTGGAGTAAATCCTGAAAAAATCATTGTAATTAATCCTGGTATTGAACCGTTAAAAGAATTAAGTAAAAATATTTTATTTGAAGCCGAAGATTTACTTCAAAATAAAAGCCCAAGACTAATAACTGTTTCAAGATTAGATAAAAGAAAAAATCACGAAAAAATAATTATGTCATTAAAGAATCTAAAACAATTGTATCCAAATATTGTCTATACTTGCATTGGTCAGGGTGAAGAGGAAGAAAATATTAAAAAAATTGTCAAAGAATTAAACTTAGAAAATAATGTATTATTTTTTAAAAATATATCTCAAGAATTAAAAAATGCTCTATTAGCAAAATCTAATGTATTTGTAATGCCTTCAATAATTTATAAAAAATCAGTAGAAGGTTTTGGGATAGCTTATATTGAGGCTGCTCAACACGGCTTACCCTCTGTCGGTGGCAAAGATGGAGGAGAAGCTGATGCAATAAAAAATAATGAAACAGGTATTATTTGTGATGGAAATAATTTAGATGAAATTTATTCTAGCATAGATTTAGTTTTAAAAAATAATTCATATAAAAATTTTATTAATAAAACAAAAGAATTTGCAAAAAGATTTGAATGGGACAATATTATTAAACAATATTTTAAAATTTTATGATAAGATTGTTTCATGATAGATAAATTTAATGGAATCATTTACCTCTTAATATTCTTAGTTCACTTTATTGCTTATGCTGTTTATGCTTATAGATGTCTATTCATGACTAAAAAGTTTGTAGATCAATATGGCATGGGTGACGGAGCTGCAATTATGACAAGATTTTTTGGTTCTATCTTTGTTGGATCAGTCTTAATGGCAATCTATGTTGGTTTTGTTAGATCAGGCGGAATAGAAAATACTTGGGCTTTTTTTAATTTAATATTTTTACAAAATGCTGCGGCTTTTATTTTTGCTATTTGGTCACATAAAAAAGGAAACTTAGGAACAAATGAAAAAACTTCTGTTGAAGGTATTATAGCTCCAGGTTTATTAACTATCCTAAGCGCTATTTTGTGTTACGGACTATCAGATAAAATTTATATTTAAATTTTATTTATTAAATGTTCTAAAACTTTTTCAGGAGTAAGTTTTTTTAAATCTTGAACTTGTATAGCTTTAAAATTTTCTCTTTCTATACTTACTTTGTAAGCTGTTGTATGTGATCCAAATAAAGTTAAACCTTTTGCGCCTAAATGTGCTGACATGTGAGCTGGACCTGTATCATTTGCGATTACAAAGCTGCTATCTTTAATTAATTTTGATAATTGAGAAATATCTAAAGCTTTATCGTCATTTAACACACAAACTGCATTTATATTTTTTGCATCATTAATTTCATCGGGTCCTGGAGCAATTATAATATTATATTCATCACGAAATTTATTTTTTATCAAATTTATAAGTTCATTATAATAAGGCCACTTCTTAGAAGTTAAATGTGGAGAGCAAAAAGGAAATAAAAGAATATATTTGTTTAAACTATATTTATTTTTAATTTTTTCTATATCAGAACAAGACCAATCAAAATTTGGAAGTTTCGTATTCTTTGCATTCAAACCTGAGCTTGTTAATTGATGTTCAAAGCGTTCCAAAACAGATTTTTTATCAAATTCTTCTTTTGTTTCACCTTTCGGTAAAGTTGTCTCTGAGCTTGACCATTTATCTAAATTTGATTTAGGGAATAAAATAGTTTTGTAAAGTTTTGTCCTTGAGGAATTTTGTAAATCATACACTTTATCTATATTTAATTTTTTTAACTTTCTCATCAAAGTGAACAAATATATTAAGTTGTATCTTGATAGTCTTTTGTCCAAAATTACTTCTTTTATAAATGGGTTTTTTTTAAATAAATCAAAATATGGTTTAGTGGTTAAAAGATAAATTTGGGAATTCTTATGATTTTCAAATATGTCTTGAATTGCACCACATGCTTGCGCTATATCTCCTAGTGAACCATGTTTGATAATTAAAATATTAGACATATTTTTAACAACTTAACATAATATAAAATTTTATGAATAAAATTCTAGTTGAGATATCAGTAGGAGAGCTTTTAGATAAGATCTCTATTTTAGAAATCAAAAAAGAAAAAATCGTAGATTCTGAAAAACTTAAATTTATTGATGATGAGTACAAAATTTTAAAAAATCAATTAGATAGTAATATAAAATCAGATAGAAAACTTGATGATTTATTCGAGTCTCTTAAGGAAATAAATTCAAAACTTTGGATTATTGAAGATGAAAAAAGATTATGTGAAAAAAATTCTGATTTTGGAGAACAATTTGTTAAGTTTTCTAGAGATATACATTTCTTAAATGATAATAGAGCTAAAATTAAATTAGAAATAAACACGCACACTGGCTCAAAAATAAAAGAAATTAAACAGTATACCAACTATTAAACTACTTAATGGCACTTCATTTTAGCAAAGAAGAATTCTCAAATAGAAAAAAAAAAGTTTTAATGATAATGAAAGAGCAAAATTTAAATGCTCTACTAATTTTCAGACAAGAGTCAATGTACTGGCTAACAGGTTATGATACTTTTGGTTATGTTTTTTTTCAGTGTTTAGTTTTAAAAGATAATGGTGATATAGTCTTGCTAACTCGAGCACCAGATTTAAGGCAAGCACAAAATACTTCAAATATTGAAAATATAAAAATTTGGGTTGATAAAGATGGTTCAAATCCAACAGATGATCTTAAGAAAATATTAGATGAATTGAATCTTAAAGGAAAAAATTTAGGTGTTGAATATGAAGCTTATGGTTTAACAGGAAGAAACACTTTAAAATTAAACAAGTCTTTAGATAACTATTGTTCAATCCAAGATAAATCAGAATTAATTAACAAACTAAGAGTGGTTAAATCAAATGAAGAAATTGTTCATGTTAAAAAAGCTGCAGAACTTGCTGATAGAGCCCTTGATGAAGTTTGGAAACATGCAAAAGCAGGAGTAAGTGAATCCAAAATTCTTGCAGAAATGAATAGAGTAATTTTTGAAGGAGGTGGAGATTATCCTGCTAATGAATTTATAATTGGTTCAGGAAAAAATGCCCTCTTATGTAGATATCAGGCTGATAAACAAATCTTATCAAACAAGGATCAATTAACTGTAGAATGGGCAGGAACTTATCGACATTACCATTCTGCAATGTTTAGAACGATACCGATCGGAAAAGCTGATCCAAAACATTTTAAAATGCATGAAGCATGCATGGAGAGCTTAAAAAATTGTGAAGATAAATTAAAACCAGGAAACAAAATTGGAGAATTATTTGATGTTCATGCAAAAACTTTTGATGATTTGGGTTTTAACAAATCTAGAATGAACGCATGTGGATATTCATTAGGTGCAACATTTTCTCCAAATTGGATGGATTGGCCAATGCTTTATACTGGTAATCCATATATTATAAAGCCAGGTAATATCTTTTTCATGCATATGATCTTAATGGACTCAGATAATGAATTAGCGATGAATTTGGGTGAAACCTATCTTGTAACAAAGAATGGCAATGAAAGATTAGGCAAACAAAAGTTAGATTTGGTAATACTTTAGTTTATACCTTTCTTACCCAAAATTGATACATGTTAGAAAAGACATCTGGGTTGCTTATTTCAAATTGATTCCAATTATCTAAAGAGATATTTTGTTTATCGTTAGGAAAAGATTTCGAGAATTTAGCTTTAATGTTCGGATTCGTGAAACCTAAGAATTCTAATTTTAAATTTTTAAGTATTTTAGATATTTCTGGTATAGTAAAATGATGTTCTTGAACATGAAACAATAAATCTCTTACACTAGATGTTGAATAAAAATCACCACTATAAGTAATTTTTTGAAGTAATGGATCTTTTTTTTCATTAAAAATTAATTCTCTACAACTTCTAATATCTTCAATTGTATTTTTAAAATTTCTTTTTTTAATAAAATCTCTTCCTTTAACTATATGCTGTCTTGATATTTTGCTATAAAGGCCTAACTTCAAAAAGCCATGCGGTTCTAACAAATTCAGTAATATTTTAAGACCCTCTAAAGGGTCTTTCATATGATGAAGGGTTCCCAGTGACTCTATAACATCAAATTTTTTATCTAAATTTTTCAATTGTAGAATATCTGCTTGCAAAAATTCTACATTTTTAAAACCTAATTCCTCTGTTTTTCTCTTGGCATAAGCAAGACTTTTTAGACTTAGATCAACTCCAACTATATTAGCATTCAAATATCTGCTTGCTAAAGCTATATGATTTCCAGTTCCACAACCTGCAATAAGAACATTGGGGTTAGTAAATTTATTATTATATTCAATTTTGTTTGGTCTTATTTCTTGATTTAGTTGAAATATTAAATCTAATGGCAAATATTTATATGTATATCTCCATCTAGGATACGGATAATTTTCATATTGTTCTTTTACTTTTTTAGAAACTGGATCAACAATTTTATCAAAAGATTTAATGGAACTTATCAATTTTATTTCTTTTAAAGGTTCTTTAATTTGCATGTTAATTAAATCATTAAATAAAACATTTTTAGATTTATAGTCTAATAATTTGTTTGTGATTTTTTCTGAGGTACTTAGTGAAATATAACATCCTAATATTGCAATTTCCAATTCGTCGATATTTTTATTTTTAATTATTTTATTTTTTAATTGGTTTGTATAACTAATTTCTTTTTTAGATTGAACATAAATATATTCATTGAGAAAGCATTGTTTAGAAAGTGAAATAACAAAATTAAAATTTTCTTTTAAAATATTTTGATTAGAATCAATTATTGTAAAAAGTATTTCAGATCTAAGTTTTGTGAGTAATTTTTCTAAAAATTTATCTGTGATTAAAGATTTTTGGAGTATTAAAAGAAGCAGTTCTTCTTTTGATATTTTTTGAATAATAACATTTTTTAATAACAATGAATCTGAATCAACAATTTGCTGTAATTCATTGGTTATTTCTTCAATTAATAATAACGATTTAGCTTTGTTAAAAATATCTTTATGAATAATGGTATTTTTTCTAAATAGAAATAAAAACAATTCCTTTAAACTGTTACTATTATTTTTTGTTACATTGTCTAATTGAATTATTTTAAGTAAATCTGATAACCTATTTACTGCATTTATATTATTAGGATCAATTTTAATTGCCTTTTCATAAAAATTTAGTGATTTTTTAAATTCTCCTATTTCGTTAAATGCTAATCCAAGATTATTATAGGTGTCCACATAATTGGGATTAATTTCTTTTGCTTTTTCAAAAACACTAATTGCTTTTTGATATTCTTTTAATTCTAATAATACTTCTCCAAGATTATTGTAAGCTCTTATATAGCTTGGTTGGACTTCAATTGCTTTTTCATAACAATTTATTGCTTTTTGATATTCTCCCAATTCCCTTTGAATATTCCCAAGATTATTATACGCCATTAAATAATCAGGTTGGATTTTGATTGCTTTTTCAAAACTACTAACTGCTATTTGATATTCTCCTAGTTCTCTTTGAATATTCCCAAGATTATAGTAAGCGTCTACATAATTTGGTTGGATTTCAATTGCTTTTTCAAAACTACTAATTGCTTTTTGATATTCTTTTAATCCTTTCTGTAAATTTCCAAGATTGTTATGTGCCATTGCGTAATCAGGTTGAATTTTAATTGCTTTTTGAAGTAAAGATTTTGCTAAATCGACTCTTTTAGTTTGGGCTAATAATGTTCCTAAAAGACAAATTGTTTCAATGTGATCAGGATTTGTCTTTAGCACTTCTTTATAAAGATTTTCAGCAACTTGAAGATTATTTTTTTGATGACTTTGGACGGCAAGATCAAAAATTTGTTTTGGGGTTAAATTTTTTTTTCCGTTCATTTCAATTCATCGAATTACTTGTCAAAAAACTCAGATTAGAATTTTTGCACTAATTAAAGCTGTATTTTTTTTCTAAAAATTTAATTAGATTATGAATAATAAAAGTCATAAATAAGTATATACTTCCAGCTACAATAAACACCTCTATTGGCTTAAAAGTAGTTGAAATTATATATTTTGCAACACCAGTTAAATCCATTAGTGTCACAGTACTTGCCAAAGAGGTTCCTTTCATCATTAATATAATTTCATTACCGTATGCTGGAAGGGATTGTCTGATAGCTACGGGTATTTGAATTTTATAAAAAATTATTTTATTGGATATACCCAGGCTTTTTCCTGCTTCAATTAACCCTGGTTTAATTGTTTGAAATGCTGATCTTAATATTTCTGATGTATATGCACCCGTATTTAAAGCAAATGCTATAATTGCGCACCAGTAAGGTTCTTTAAAAATAACCCATAAAAAAGTTGATCTAAAATATTCTATCTGTCCAAGACCAAAATAAATAATAAATATTTGAACAAGTAATGGTGTGCCTCTAAATACATATGAATATCCGTAAGCAAATTTATTTATAATTTTATTTTTATTTAATCTTAAAATTGCAAATAACAATCCAATAAATAAACCAAAAAATAAAGATAAAGATAATAATTTTAAAGTTACAACTGTAGCACCTAATAACTTTGGAAGACTGGTTATCATTAAATTTATATCCATTAAAAGCCCCTACTATATTTAATTTCCAGTCTATTAATTAACTTCATGCTTAAAAATGTAAGCATTAAATATAAAACTGCAGCAAATGAATAGAAGAAAAGTGGATCTCTAGTTGATCCAGCGGCAATGTATGACTGTCTCATTATTTCTACTAAACCTGTGACTGATATTAAAGAAGTATCTTTTAAAGTTATTTGCCAAACATTACTCAAGTTAGGAATGGCTAATCTCAGCATTTGAGGCATAATTACTCTAAAAAAATAAACAAATTTTTTAAGTCCTAAAACCTGAGAAGCTTCAAATTGTCCTTTGTCTATAGATTGAATTGCTCCTCTAAAAACTTCAGTTGAGTATGCACCAGAAATAATACCAATAGCAAATGAACCAGTTATAAATGCATTAATTTCGATGTATTCGTTATACCCAAACATAGATGCAACAAACATAACGGCACCACTTCCTCCAAAAAAAAATAAGTAAATTACTAATAACTCTGGGACACCTCTAATTACTGTTGTGTAAGAGTTTCCAATAAGATTAAGAAATTTATTTTTTGATAATTTAAGAGGAGTAAATATTAATGCAAAAAGAAAACCAATTAACATTGCTGTTATCGAAACAGCGATAGTCATTAGAGTGGCAATAAATAATTCATCACCCCAACCAGTTTTTCCAAATGCTAGAAGTTCCATACAGACTGGCGACTATATATTATAGTCGCCAAATCTAAAATTAATTACATAGAAGCGTCGAAACCAAACCATTTAATAGCAATTCTACTAATGTCTCCATTTTTTCTTGCTTTATCAATGGCTTTGTTAAAAGCATTCAAAAGTTCAGTGTCATCTTTTCTAATACCAACACCAACTCCATTACCAAATGCTCCACCTGAAAAAGTTGGTCCAACAAGAACTACTGGTTTTCCAGATTTTTCTGCATAGTCACTAAATGCTACTGCTGCAGCTAGCGCAGCATCACATCTTCCTGCTGCTAAATCTAAGTTAACTTCATCTTGAGTTTTATAAGTTCTTACATTTACTTTACCTACATCACCAGACTCTAAAAAGTTTTGGTGAATAGTAGCTGTTTGAACACAAACTGTTTTTCCAGCTAAGGCAGCTGTTAAAGTTTTAAGATCTTTTTTTACTGCACCTGACTTTTTACCAAGATTAATTCCTTCAGAAGTTTCCATGCCTTCAAGACTTGAACCTTTCATAACCGCTAATGAAGCAACTTCGTCTGCATAACCCTGAGAAAAACTAATTGCTTTTTGTCTTTCTGCAGTAATCGACATTCCTGCCATGATTGCATCGAACTTTCTCATTATAAGGGCTGGTATCATTCCATCCCAATCTTGCTCTACGATTTCACATTGTGATCCAATGTATCTGCAAAGCGTCCAAGCTAATTCAACCTCAAATCCAATAAGTTTGCCTGAAGCATCCTTTGAATTCCAAGGAGGATAAGCACCTTCAGTTCCAATCTTTATTTTACCGGCATAAGCACTTCCGATTAATAAAAAAGATACGAGAACTGTTAATATTGTTTTTTTAAATATATTCATCATTTCCCTCCATAAAAAAAATAATTATTTCACAATTTTGATAAATTAAAAAGAAAATTCTAATGATTTATTGATGAAGAAAAATTCCAAGAACAGTCAAAACTAGGTATATAAACTCTATCTAGGGTAGCATTTCCAAAGTTTTTATTAAAAACTTTTAACCATTTGTCTACTTGTTTGGGTTTTTTATCTTGGCTTCCAACTTGAGCAGTTATAACTCCATTAGGCTTTAAAATTCTAACCAGCGAGTCCATATTCTTTGCTGCTAAATCAATACAAAATTGATCATCATTTAAATCTACAAAAATTTTATCATATCTATCATCTTCAACTTTTTTAATACTTTCAAATGCATCTCCCCAAATACATTTAACTGAATTTTTTCTTGTTGATTTATTTCCTATAGATCCAAGGTGTTTTTCACAAACTTCAACAACCTCAGGATCCAATTCAAACCAATCTATATATCCAAAACCTTTTGATATGCATTCTCTAGCTACCCCGCCGTCTCCACCACCTATAATCGCCGCAGTATCTTTATCTTTGTTTAATTTTAAAGCAGCGTTAATAAATGTACCGCTATAAAGATGTTCATCTGTTGTAGCTACTTGGATTTCATTGTCTATAAATAAAGATTTTCCAAATTGCTCTAAATCTAAAATTTCAATATGTTGTCCAATCTTTGAAGTAAAATCTTCAAGAACATTTTTTACTACATATGATTTTCGTAAACCAGGTGAACTATAAATGTCATGATAAAAAGAAATAGTATCTCTATTAAATTCTTTTTTTACTATTCTTTTATGTTCTATTTCCTTCTTTATTATATCTATTGCAACAGAAGGAGAAACCTTTCCACAAGTAAAAAAATCAAAGCTAATAATATTATTTTCTGGAAATGTATGAAAACTGATATGACTTTCGGCTAATAGAGCAACCAAAGTAAAACCTTGAGGTTTAAATTTATATTTTGATATTTCTAAAACAGTTACTTTTGCTTTTTTTGCAATTTTATAAACTAACTTTTCATAGAAGGAAGATTCATATTCCTTTTTAGTGCCTATGATATCTAGTGTTATGTGCTCCCCAACTTTAGTCATAAAAAATTATTCACTTTTATAATATTTTACTTTATCTAAAATTTTTTCCATCTCTGAAGATGAAAGAATCTTAGGCTCACCTAACTTTAAAGCAATTACATATTGATGACAAATATTTTCTACTTCTTCTGCAAGCTCAAAGGCTTGTTTTAGATTTTGCCCAAATGCAACCTGACCATGATTTGACATTAAGCAAGCCTTCCTATTTTCTAAAGAGTTAATAATATTTTTTGATAACTCAGATGTACCAAAAGTTGCGTAATCAGCACACTTAATGTCGCTTCCTCCTGCTAATGCAACCATATAATGAAAAGCTGGTATAGGCTTACCATGAGAAGATACTGCTGTAGCATGAGGAGAGTGAGCATGAACTATAGCTTTAGCTTCTGGTTTATTAGTATAAATATCTTGATGGAAACGCCATTCAGATGAAGGTTTTTTTCCAGAATTAAACCATCTCAAAAAATCTTTTTTTTCGCCTAAAGATAGAAAAACTATATCTTCGGGTTTAAGATCATTATATTTTTTCCCTGAAGGTGTTATATAAAAGCCATCTACATTATTTTCAGTGGCTTTTGCCGAGACATTTCCTGATCTAAGAGGTGATAAGTTTGTAGAATTAAGTTTTTGTGCAAATTCTATTATATCTTCCTTTATCTTAAGGTTTTCCATTATTTCTTTTTAATTTCTTTTTCACAAAATTTCTTTGCTTCATTTAAATCAAAATTTTCAACTGTATTTTTTTGTGCAACTATGCAAGCTGAAATAGATTTATTTCTATTATGATCACTAAAATTAGTAATAAAAATCATTCCAACTATTATAAAAACAATTATTAAAATATTTTTTTTCATTTAAATAATTTTCCTAGTCCTTCTTTGGAAGCATCACAAATACCTTTTTCTGTAATGAGTCCAGTAATATATTTAGCTGGAGTTATATCAAAGGCTAAATTCATTGCTCTGCTTTTTTTTGGGTAAATTAAGACTTTTTTAACATTGTTATTTTCATCCAAACCTTCAACATGCGATAATTCCTCTGAATTTCTTTCTTCAATTGGAATATCCTTAAAATCTTTTATATCCCAATCAATTGTTGAACTTGGTAATGCTACATAAAAAGGAACTTTGTTATCATGAGCTGCTAATGCTTTTAAATAAGTTCCAATTTTATTTACAACATCACCAGTGGATAAAGTTCTATCAGTACCAACAATGCACATATCAACTTCTCCTCTTTGCATTAATATTCCACCAGTGTTATCTGCAATAATGGTGTTTGATACTCCTTCTTCATTTAATTCATAAGAAGTTAAATTTGAACCTTGGTTTCTTGGTCTTGTTTCATCTACCCAAACATGAACGGGAATTCCTTTTTTATGTGCGTGATAAATTGGAGAAGTTGCAGTACCCCAATTTATTGTTGCAAGCCATCCCGCATTACAATGTGTTAAAATATTAACTGTATCTTTTTTTTTATTATAAATTTCCTCTATTATTTTAAGACCATTTAATCCAATATTTTCACAAAATTTTATATCCTCTTCACAAATTTCCTTTGCTTCATCTAAAGCTACCTTTAATAATTCATTATTATTAACACCTGTTAGTTTTTTCATCATTCTGTCTACGGCCCACTTAAGATTAATTGCTGTTGGTCTTGACTGTATTAATTCTTCTGAACTTTTCTTAATAAAATTAGGATCATTTTTTTCCATAATAGCTAAAACAATGCCGTAGGCAGCAGTTCCACCTATTAATGGAGCTCCCCTAACCTCCATAACTTTGATGGCGTTAATTGCATCTTTTACTGTTTTAAGATCTTTAATTATAAATTGATGAGGTAGTTTTGTTTGATCAATAATTTTCACAGCTTGATTTTTCTCATCAAACCAAATTGTTCGATATTCTTTTCCTTCTATATTCATTTATAGCTCTTTGCATGCCACAGGTAGAGTAAGTAGACCTTCTGGATATTCTTTTCCTTCAACAAAACATTCTGGTTTACCAACACCACCAGTCCAATATTTGTGAGGATTAATCCATCCACTTGGTTTTCCTAAAAATCTCCAAGAGCCCCAAGAGTTAGGATCTGTTCCCTTTCTTTTTGACATATGAAAGTGAAGATGTTCCATTCCTCCACCACAACTTGTTTTAACCAATTCACCTGCATCTGCTACGTGCTGTCCTCTTTTAACTTCATCACCTTTTTTTACATGCATTTTTCCAATGTGCATATGCGTTGCGTATAATTTTGTGCCGTCAGGGCTCTTACCAAAATAAATTGCAAACTGATTTCCTACACATTTATCATTCTTTTTTACTCCATAAACTTTACCATCTGCTGCAGCTATAATCTTTTCACCTGGTTTTTGATAAAAATCAATACCACCATGTTTGTTTGGGTTACTTCTGCTTCCTCCTAAAACACCATATCTTGAATGATAATCTGAAATTATTGGAGGGGAATTTTTTGGTAATATAATTTCAAATTTGCTTGGACTTTTTTCTTTATGATATCTTAAAACAAAACCAGTATTACCTCTTGCATCTATTCGACTATAAAAATCTGATTTAGTGATATTTTTTTTTGCAAAAGTATTGTTGCAAATTATTAAGCTTAAAAATATTATAAATAAAAACTTTTTCATTTATTCAAAACTCTTCCAGCCACTGTTTTTAATTTATCTTTAGTTTTTTGTGTTCTTTTTTCAGGAGCAGTAATAATAGCTACATCTAAGCAATTATTTGTAGGATCTTTCGGATCAATATGTTTTTCAAAATTATCAATTAAATTTTTAATCATATTTTTTGCTTTCGCTGCATTCCCTAAAAGAACTTTTATAACTTGTTGCACATCAACGTTTTCATGATCAGGATGCCAACAATCATAATCAGTTACCATTGAAACTGAAGCATATCTAATTTCTGCTTCTCTTGCTAATTTTGCTTCAGGCATATTTGTCATTCCAATTACATCCGCTTTCCAAGATCTATATAAATTAGATTCCGCTAATGTAGAAAATTGAGGCCCTTCCATAACAACATATGTTCCTCCTCTCTGGTATTCTATTTTTTCTTTTTTGATTGCCTCTTCGCATGCATTCATTAATCCATTCGATGTGGGGTGAGCCATTGAAACATGAACTACAATTTCATCATCAAAGAAAGTTTTGTTTCTTGCAAAAGTTCTATCTATGAACTGATCAATAATAACAAATTTACCTGGTGGTAAATCTTCTTTTAAAGATCCAACAGCTGAAACGGAAACAATATCCGTAACTCCCAATTGCTTTAACGCATCAATATTTGCTCTAAAATTAATGTTTGATGGATTTATAAAATGACCTCGTCCATGTCTAGGAAGGAAATAAACTTCTTTATTATTGTAAGTTGTTTTTAAAATTTTGTCTGAAGGCTTACCCCAGGGTGTATTAATATCTAACAATTCCCTGTCTTTAAATTCTTCAACGTCATAAAGACCACTTCCACCAATTACAGCTAATTTATTGTTTGCCATATACAAAAAATAATTTATTTATTTATATAACTCAAATTAATATGGATTTAAAAGAATATATTCGATCAATACCAGACTATCCTAAAAAAGGTATTCTATTTAGAGATATTACAACTTTGATAAAAAATGAAAAAGCATTTGCAGAGTCAATAAATCAAATAATTGAAAAATCAAAAAATTTCAAATTTGATAAAATAGCTGCAATTGAATCAAGAGGCTTTGTATTTGCTTCGGCTATTTCTTATCTGCTTAAAAAGCCTTTTATACTTTTAAGAAAGAAAAATAAATTACCTGCAGAAAGATACTCAGTTGATTTTGAGCTTGAATATGGAACTGCTACGATTGAAATGCATAAAGACTCAATTTCAAAAGATGACAAGGTCTTAATTATAGATGATTTAATTGCAACTGGTGGAACAGCTGAGGCTGCAGCAAAAATAATTGAAATGTCGGCTGGAAAAGTATCTGGATTTATTTTTGTTATAAATCTTTTTGATTTAGGTGGGAGTGATAATTTAATTAAAAAAGGTCATAAGGTAGAAAGTTTAATAAACTTTCCAGGTCATTAAATTATTCTAAAGATTTTATTCTATATGAAGATTTTTTTCCAAGCATAGAACTAAATAATCCTGAAAGTCTTGCATAATACATTTTTTGTTTTTTTTTGTTATAAAACAAACTAAATATTATCATTTTAACAAAAGCTCTCACAAGCTTGCCATACATCAATGAGAAAGCTTTTAAATAACCACTATGTTTTTTATGATAATAAAAAGTAGACCACATCCAATGCCAACTTCTAATCATCTCGGACTCAATTTCGTATTTTGGATCAGTCGAGATTGATCCTTTGTAACCCAAATGATTTATAAATAGTTTTGAACTGCAAAATACTTTGCCTCCATTAATACTAATTCTTTTGCAAAGATCGGCTTCTTCAAAATATAAGAAAAAATTTTCATCGAAATTTATATTTATATTTTTAGTATCCAATAACATCGAACATCCAACCACATAACCGACTTCTTTTAAAAATAAATTATTGAATTCATTTTTATTTATACTTCCATCTAAGTTACCATAAGATAGATGGGTTGATTCATCTTTGTATAAAGGTCCAATAACACTAAAATTTATATTATTATTTAAATAAAATTTTAATTCATCAAAGAAATCTTTACTATATTCAACATCAGGATTGGATATTAACACATAACGAGTTTTTGCATTTTTTAATCCTAAATTATTGGCCGCCCCATATCCTAAGTTTTTACCTGATAGTATTACTTTTACATTTTCATACTTATTTTCAATTTTTTCTTTGTGAGAAGTGTCATTTGAATTTTCAACATTAATAATCTTGATCTCTTTTTTTATAGAATTAATGCAATTGAACAAGATTTCTTCTTTTGTTTTAAATGTTACAATAATTACGGTTAAATCGTTTAGATTGCTCATTGATAATTAGTTTAATATATAAAATAAATGAATATATATATAATTTAAAATAATGGTTAAAAAAAGAATTATTGTTACTGGCGGACTAGGATTTATAGGGAGTAACCTTATTGATTTATTACTCAAAAAAAATTTTCAAGTAATCAATATAGATAAAATCACATACTCTTCTAATTTTTATAATACCAAAAAATACAAAAATAATAAAAATTATAAATTTATTAAGTGTGATCTTAATAATAAAAATAAATTAAAAAAAATTTTAAATAAATTTAAACCAAAGTGTATATTTAATCTGGCCGCTGAAACTCATGTAGACAGATCTATTGATGGACCAGAAAACTTTATTAAAAGTAACATTTTAGGAGTTTTTAATTTGTTAGAAGTATTTAAAAAATATTCAAAAAAAAATTCAAAATCTAAACTAATACATATATCTACTGATGAAGTTTATGGAGATGTTTTAAAAGGTAGAAGTAATGAGGATTATCCTTACAAACCTAGTTCACCGTATGCTGCCAGCAAAGCTTCGTCTGATCATTTGGTTTACTCATATGTGCGAACTTACAAATTGCCGGCAATTATAACAAATTGTTCAAACAATTACGGGCCAAAACAGCATCCTGAAAAATTATTACCAAAACTTATTTATTATATAATAAAAAATAAAAGTTTACCTATTTATGGAAAAGGATTGAACTCAAGAGAATGGATTTATGTTACCGATCATTGCGAGGCACTAATTAAAATTTTTCAAAAAGGAAAAGTCGGAAATTTTTATAATATTGGTTCAAATATTAATAAAACAAATATTGAAATAGCAAAATCTTTAATAAAAATTGCAAAAAAAAATATCAAAATCGGCAAAAATGTAAAAATTAAATTTGTAAAAGATAGACCAGGTCATGATGTAAGGTATGCTCTAAACAGCAAAAAAATTCATAAAGAAATTAAATGGAAGCCAAAAATCAATCTTAATAAAGGAATAAATTTAACGTTTAAGTGGTATTTAAATAATTTACAGTATTATTCTTCTATCAAAATGAAAGAGGCTACAAAAAGAATTGGTCTAAAAAAATAAGGTTTTAATATATTTATGGTTTCAATAGTTGCATAGCAGCATTTCTTAATAAACATTGTATTAAATAAAGCATGCAAAATAATACAACACCAATGAAAAGTAAAATTAACATTTTAAAACCTAGAATTAAAGCAAGAATAAGAAAAAATAAGCAAATTTTTAAAAAAGAAATAAAAAATTTTTTTGAATGGGTTTCTGGAGCAGAGTTGGTAAATTTAAAACAATGTGATACGAATGAAGATCCTATAAGACCAGAATTAGATAATGAATTCAGAACTAGCTATGGAAGAAAAATTTATGGAGTTAAATATAAAGGTCAAATTCATGCCGTCATGTGTTTTGCTTTTACAAACAAAATTCCAAAATCTGTTGAAGATTTAGATATGTTAAGCAAAGATGCTTTTTTACAAAGTACGCTTAGAGACCAAAGAGTTGGCAAAATGGCTATTGCTTATACTGTATGGTCAAAAAAAAAAGGCGGCGGCAAACTAATTGTTAAAGAAGTTTTTAAAATGATAAAAAAATCAAACCATCTAAACAGACTAGTAACTCTTTCGCCATTAACCGAAATGGCTACAAAATTTCATTTAAGAAATGGTGCAAAATTGCTCAGTGTAAATGATACAACGCAAAATTTTGAATATAAGAAATAAAAAAAATTACAAATCTACAACTTTAAGCAATTCTTCAAAAGAGATCACATTCATTAAAGATTTATAGTTATTAAAATATTCTTCAAATTTTAGTTTATGAAAATCGGTTGTACCAATTTTTAGTAAATTTTTATTTTTTCTATTAAAAATAACCCCAATTCCATGATCAGCATAACAAGTATATACATCTAAGTTCTCATGGGTTCTAAATTCTACTAACGCTTTCCATACATCACCATTCCATACATGTTGACATCTTGGTACTGCTTGAGCAAAAACATCATTTGGCAAACAATCATGTAACAAAATTATTCCGTTTTCATTTAATACTTTTAGAGAATTAATTATATCTTTTCTAACTTGATGGTACTTATGAAGACCATCTATAAAAATACAATCAAATTTATTATTATTATTTTGAAAAAATTTATCGCTTGTAATTCTAAGATTTCCTCCTCTAATTGGGTCAACTCCTATTTTATTTTCACAAATAATTTTTGAAAAAAGCTCATCTTTATTACAGCCAATTTCTAAATAGTTTTTAAATTTTTTTTTATCAATTATTTTTTGGACTATATCTTGCCTTATGGGTTTATCACTAAAATCTAAACCTAAACTACCTAAATCCTTCTCTTTAAATTTTCTATGAATAAAGTGTCTTAATTCAAAAATTTTTCTAATCTCAAAAAATCTTTGATATTTTTTATTAAGAAAATGTACAATTTTATTCATTATAAAATCTATTTGATTTATCAATTATATATTTTGACATTGCTTTTGTTGTAAGAAATTTCTTAGTATATTCTAACAAATTACTTCTCAAAATGTTTATTTCAGGGAAGTTTTGTATAAATTCTTCAGCATTATATTTTTTTTTAAAAGATGAGCTTAAAAATAAAGATAATTTTTTAAAATTTAAAAATTTTTTTTTATAAATTCTAAACGGATTGTACTGGCTTAAAATCCAGGAATAATTCTTCTTGGTTTCTAACAAATCTTTTTTTGGTAAAAAATATAAACTGTTTTTTGGACAATTTTCAAGATTTTGTATTAATGGAACACACCCATTCATAAGCATTTCATAATATCTTAATGCATCCCACCAACCTCCCCATACATAAGATATACCAATAATACTATTCTGCCACATTTTGTAATAATCATTTTGATTTTTATAAATATATGTTTTGTACCTATGTGGAATTAAGGGCGCTAATAAATTTTCTGGATTGAGATTTATATTAGTAACAATTTTTTTTTCAGGTATACTAAAATTTATTGGAAAAACGTTTGTAATATCTTTAACTAACTCTCTTTTAAAATAAGCAATTTTTATATCTAAGTTTTGACTTAGATCTATATTGTCTTCTCCATCAATCAAAATTATTTTACTATTAGATTTTTTTGCTTCTTCTAGAAAAAATTTAGATCTTGTAAAAGAACCATAAATTATATAATTAAAATAATTTTTTTTTATTTTATCTTGTATATTGGCTCTATCAAATTGATCAAAATTTTCTAATTCATCGTAAAAAGTAAAGCCATTTCCCCAAAAATTTGAAAAGTCAAAATTTCTTTTTTTAACTTCATCTTTATACATGTACCATGAGCCAGGATAATCAATAACGTTTTCTCCATACTGCTCTCTTAATCCATGTAATAGTCCGTCACTCATAAAATCACTTCTTATTTTTTTGCTAGTATCTGGAGTAATAAAAAGTATTTTCATTTAAGTTTTCGTGTAAAATATTTTGTTTTTAATTTTAAATATAAGTTCATTTTTCTGCTAAACATTAGGTCATATCCATCAATATCAAAACCTTTGCCACTATACGAATACCCGTTTTCTAACAGTTTATTTACTAAAATTTTTTTTTGTTCTTTGTTTAAATGGATAATTTCTACAGAAATATTTTTTATATCATTTTTTTTTAAATTTAAATCCATAATTAAATCAAAATCTATTCCTTCGGCATCAATCGCTAAATATTCAATTCTTTGATTGCCAACCTCTTCAGATAAAAAATCATTAATTCTTTTTGCTTTTACTTTTTTTTCTAAAATTATACTTTTAGGATAATGTTTTTTTACATGGTTTGGATGAATAGAAGTCACTTGGTAACATGGCTTGTCATCCTCGGTATAAAAAAGCTTAATATTTTCACCTGTAAAATTGCTATCTACTATTGCAAGGTTATAAATTTTTAGATTAGAATAATCTTTCCAGCAAGTTTTTAACTTATCTATATTTAATGGATTTGCTTCGACCACTAGAACTTTGTCATCTTTATTATAGGTTTTTTTTTTTATAAAATTTGTAAAACCTTCTTTATAATTTAATCTTTCATCTTGGTCTCCAGCGCCTGCACCGATTTGAATATAGTAAGACATAAAAATTTATTTTTTTTGGTAGCGGGAAGTGGGATCGAACCACTGACCTCGGGCTTATGAGTCCCGCGCCTTCACCTTTCTCTACGTTTTTATAACATAAAACGTTAAGAAAAGAATAAAAATCCTAACGCAATGAGTCATATGTGTGTAAAGGATTTTTCAATTTTACTGTGTCAAGATTTCTGTTAACGTTTAGAAATGAAAAAAATTCTAATATATTTTATTTTATTTTTTTTTTTCAATGTAGGAAATAGTTTCCAAGCACAAGCTGGTACAGTTGGAATTTTGCAATATTGTTTTTATGAAGGTCGGTGGTCTGAAATGATTAAATCGGAAAAAGATTTTTATAATAATACTCAATGGTGTAAAATAGTTAAAAAAAGTGAAGATCCTGATTTTTATGGTCAAATATTTAGAGCATCAATCCGACACCGAGATAACAAAGGTAAACTAAGATGGTTCATTGAAACTTCTAGGTTGCGTAGAATTGTAGATAAGCATGAAGCTTCAGTTGCCAAATATAAAAAAATTGAAGAAGATGACTTAGCAAAACCAAAAGCTGATGAAGAAAAAAAGAAAGTAAAAAAGAAAAAAAAACCTAAAAAAGAAACAGCTTCATCTTCAGCATTAGCTGAAGAACTTAAAGAGTTAAAAAAACTTTATGATGAGGGAATTTTAACAGAAGAAGAATTTACTAAAGCTAAAAAGAAATTATTAGATTAAAACTTTTTAACGTGAAAAAATTTATTATATTTTTATTTTTATATCTTTTTTCTTTTAACTATAGTTTTGCAGATACATCATTTAAATGGGGTCAAAAATATGAAGGAATTATATCAATAAGAGATACCAAAGTAAGTTTACCTGAGGGAGTTTGGACATTGATAATGACAGATGGTTGGTATGTTAAGGGAATAGAATCTAGATATGCAATTTTTGTTCAAGAAGAAAATAATGTTTTTAAAGATATAGTTGAAATTGGAGTTTTAGGTAGTTATGGGCAATTTCAAGGAGCTATTGATTCTTGGATGCAAGAAGTTTTTTTTTATAACAGAGATGATGGCTGTTACGAAAAAAAAGAATATTATCTAACAGAAGTATACAAATATGGCGCAGCATTTAATTGTTTTATTGTAAGACATGAAGAAACATGGAAGGAATTATTTCTTCCTGACGATGTAGATAGCAGACATGGTTATTTAAAACCATTTAACAATAGCTGGGTTAGAAAATGGATAAGAGACAATAATATTGAAGTTCCAAAAATTATGCTTTCAGATATGCATGCCTTTTTTGCTAAGAGTGTTTCTTTAAAAATTATAATGAAATATCATGCAATTAATCCTGAATTGTATGGTGCTAAAAAAACTAAATTCTCGACAGAAGAAGATTCTGAGTATCATAAGCATAATATCGAAAAACACCCAGAAGCTAAAAAATTTATGGAAAATTTTATAAAACAATCAGCAGCAAGACATGTAAAATTTGAAAATGAAGTTAAAGCTAAAAAAAGACACAAATTAAATTTAAGTAAATGGTATACGCCTGAAAATGAAAGAAATACTAGTAAAAAGAAAAACAAAAAAACAAAAAATTATTTAAATCTAGCAGAACAACTTAGAGAATTAAAAGAACTTTATGATCAAGGAATTTTAACAGAAGAAGAATTTACGAAGGCTAAAAAGAAATTGTTAAATTAAAGTTTAGAAT
The DNA here is from genome assembly GCA_902608975.1 of uncultured Pelagibacteraceae bacterium. Classification (GTDB taxonomy): domain Bacteria; phylum Pseudomonadota; class Alphaproteobacteria; order Pelagibacterales; family Pelagibacteraceae; genus Pelagibacter. Next base: position 24,653 of record CACLQI010000002.1, on the reverse strand, counting down.
GGTAGCGGGAAGTGGGATCGAACCACTGACCTCGGGCTTATGAGTCCCGCGCTCTAACCAACTGAGCTACCCCGCCATCTTATTCGTATTGATATATACTACTTTTATTTTATGATGAATAGAAATCTTTAGCTGCATTAACTATATATTTAGCTAAATATTCTGTTGTTAAATATTTTTTTGTATATTCAACCAAGTTATTCCTAACGTTATTAATTTCAGGAAATTTTTGTATAAAATTTTCTGCACTATAATTTCTTTTTAAAAAATTTTTAAGATATGAAATAATTTTGTCAGAGGTTAGATATTCTTTTCTATATATTGTGAAAGGAAAATATTTACTTAATATCCAAGAGTAATTATTATAAATATCAATTAATTCTTTTTTTGGAAGTAAAGTTAGAGTGTCTGCGGGACAATTTTTTAGATTTAAAAACAATGGTATACATCCGTTCATGAGCATTTCATAATATTTAACTGATTCCCACCAATTACCCCATGGTGGTGGGTGAGCAATTCCAAATATACTGTTTTGCCACATATCATAATAATCGGATTCTTTTTTGTAGACATAAGTTTTGTAGCGATAAGGAATTAATGGGGCCAATAGATTGGTTGGTTTTTTGTTTAATGATTTTATAATTTTATTTTTAGGTATGCATATATTTAATGGGTGTATATTTTGAGATCTTTTAATTAACTCTCTTTTAAATAGTAAAATTTTTTTATTACTTGAAAATTCTAAATTTGCACTATCACTTCCATCTATAAAAATTATTTTGCTTTTCGAATTAATTGCTTTATCAAGATATTTTTTTGAATTATCAATTGAGCCATATATGATATATTCAAAATAATTATTATCTATTTTGTTTTCTATATCAGAGCGATCTACAGAGGCATAATTATCAAATTCATCATAATAGGTAAATCCATTTGCCCAAAGATTAGTAATATCAAAAGTTTTTTTTTTTACCTCATCTTTAAACATGTACCATGCACCAGGATAATCAATTACATCTTTGCCATAAACACTTTTTAAACCATGAAGAACCATATCACTTACAATGTTATTGATATAAGAGCCGGCTTTTACGGTTTCATTTGAAAGCTGGTGAGTTATGAATAAAATTTTCATTTAATTGAATGATTTCTCCAGTTTTCTAGAATCAATATATTTTTTTCTGTATCATGTCTGGAGATTCCTGGATAATCAGGTTCGTTTTTTTTATTTTCAATAGAATTACTTATTGACTCTATCTCGTACGAAAAAATATTTGAAAATTTAAGTTTATCACCCAGGATAACTTTATCATTTACTTTTATTTTCATTGGTAAACAATGCCAACTATCATCGACAATAATAGAACCTCGAGTGCCTATTATCTTTGTGCTTTTTCCCAAATCTTTTTTAAAAGAACATCCTATCGAAGATATTAATCCATTTGAAAAATGAAGATTGGTATAAGAGTCTATATCGACATCTGTTGATGAATACTCAATTTTTGAATTTTTCAATTCAACTTCCATATTATTTGGGTCTTTTAATTTTGCAATTAGAATACTTAAAGAAGTTGGATAGCATCCTAAATCCAATATACATCCTCCTGCTAGAGACTTGTTAAATAATCTACTTTCCTTATTAAATTTAATTTTTTTAAATCCAAAAATATTTCTTTTTTCTATTAAATTAATACCAAAGTTAGATTCCATTGACATTAAATCCCCAATTTCGTTGTTTTCTATTAAGGATATAATTTTTTTTGTTTGTGGATGATAACGATACATAAATCCTTCGGCAAAAAAAATTTTTTTATTATTTAGAATTTCATTAATTTTTTTAATATCATTTAATGATGATGTAGCAGGTTTTTCTGTTAAAACTTTTTTACCCTTTTTCAGGCACTTTATTATCCATTGAAAATGGAGGTTATGTGGTAATGCTATATAAATTATATCAATCTCTTCACAGGCTATAAGGTCTTCGTAATTTGAAAAACAGTATTTTTCATTAATATTAAATTTTTTTTTAAATTCTATTAAACGTTTTGCAGTTTTACTTGCAGCACCCAAAAGATTAGCATTTGTTAAACCATCAAATCCTAAAGCAAATTCATTTGAAACTCTTCCTAAGCCAATTATTCCCCAATTTATCATTTATAAATCTAGCCAGTTTTTATATTTTTCTTTATTATTTTTTAAATAATTTGGCAAAATTTCTAAATCTGCTTTTTTTAATTCATAATCATAATTCCATTTATTTGGACTTCCTTTATCTGCAAAATGATTATAAAAAACTTTTTTTTCCTCCATTTTTTTTTTAACATCCTCAAGAGTAATTCCGCTAATATCAAACTCATCGTGGTGTCCAAAATTCTTCATTTTTTCATACACTTCTTCTGGAGATTTAAGATTAGTAAAATGCCACCCTCCATCGTTTATTATTTCTACATTTGTATTTTTTAACTTTGAAAAATAAGCATCAATTCTCCAGAATGGGTATTTTTTATTCTTAACGTTTTTAAGCCACGAAAATGATTTAAGATTTTTTTTTCTACATCCTCTTGAACCATACCATGGCATAATTTCATACAGGAGATTAAATTTATAATAAAAAAACAATTGCTTAAAAATTATCAATTTTTTTTTTGATTTTTTGAATAATGACGAATTAAGATTTGGAATTTCATCATTATCACTTAAAATAATCAGATCTTCATCATTTGCTTCCTTAATAGCATTTTCCATATAATTGTAAGAAAGCTCTATTCTTTTTAAGCTATTTAATCTTTTAAAGTAATCTGGGCTTTTACTTGTAACATTATAAAGATCGCTAGGTTCATAATCGATCACTTTATAAATAATCTTATCTTTAAATTTAGGATAATTTTTTATATCAAAGTTTAATTTTTTTTTATTACCACTATGAGAAAATGTTGACTCAATTACTATAAATTTTTGAACATATTCATTTAAAATATTAAATCTTAAATCAAGCATCATATCTTCAGAATAGTAAGTAGTGCAGTCGTATATTTTCATTTTAAAAATTTTAAACTTTTTCTAAAAACTCTTATTTAACTATCTTTATATTGGCAATGTAAAATGCAAGAACAAAATATTGCAGCAAAGCATACAATGCAATAGGCGTAACATAGGAAATTTCACTAAAGATTTGTGCAGTTATTATAAAACCCATTGCACCATTTTGTAATAAACATTCTACTGTAATTGATCTTTGGGCATCAATGCCATCAATAAAAAATTTAGTAAAAACTACTGATACCAATAAAACAAAAAATAAAATAATTGGAGCAACAATGCCAACATATTCAAAATACCCACCTAGATTAGATTTTTCCTGGTAAACAGCTATCAATATAATAAATAAAAAAAGTATCATAGAAATTTTATCAAACAGAAGAACAATTCTTTCCTTAAAATAGTTAAAATAACGATTAGTTATAATTCCCAACATTGTTGGAATAGTAATAATTATAAAAATTTTTAAGCTAACTGCTTTAACATCAAAGTTTTCAATTGGTTTAAGCATAATAAGTTCAAAGAGAACTTTCATGCCAATTGGAATAGTTACAATACATAACAAACTACAAATTGTTGTTATTGCAATTGAGAGCGAAACATTTCCATCTACTAGCCTTGTGGCATAATTTGACATGGTAGCCGAAGGTAATAATAAAAGTAAAAGAATACCGATCTTTAATTCGTTTGGCATTGGATAAAAACTGACTATCAATAAACCTATTATTGGAAGAAAAATTAATTGGCAAATTAAACCACCTATTAAATTTTTAGGACTTTTTAACAAATCAACAAAATTGATAAAACTTAATTTTAGTCCCAATGAGTACATAATAAAAAATATTGCGAAAGGTCCTACTAATTTTACAAATTCCATAATAAATTTAATTGCAATTTTTATTCATAGTCAAAAGTTCTTTATTAGTATTTCATAAATTGATAAAAAACAAAGAGTTATGGTTAAAAAAATATTAATTTCTTTGTTTTTTGTTGTTTTTTTAACTCAAAATGTTTTTTCTGATATCGTTAAAATAGTTGATGGGGACACTATAAAAATTAACAATGAAAAAATAAGATTTTCAGGAATTGATGCACCAGAACTAAATCAAAATTGTATTAAAAATGATGAAAAAATATCTTGTGGAATTTTATCAAAAGAAGCATTAATAAAAAAAATCGGCAATAAAATACCCAGGTGTGTAAGTGAAGGAAAAGATTTTTATAAAAGAACTTTAGCTGAGTGCTTTGTTAATGGCAAAAGTCTTTCAAAGTTTTTGGTAAGAAACGGTTATGCATTTGCTTATAGAAAATATTCAATAAAATTTATTAATGATGAGCGATTCGCAAAAAAAAATAAGCTTGGTTTGTGGTCAATGAAGTTTGTATATCCTTGGAAATTTAGAAAATTATAAAGATGCTATAATTCCTGTAATAACTATTACTGAGCTAATTAAACCAAAAAAAACTAAGTTTTCTTTTTTTTGTTTTCTTTCTTCTTCCCTGACTTTTGACATCAAATTGTTAATATCTACTCTGCTAGGGTTTTTAGGTGAAGAATTAGAAACTTTACCAATTGATTGGGTCTTAATAGCTTCCTCAGTTTGTAAAATTCTTTCTCCACTCATGATTTTAATAAATTTATTTAATCATGAAATGAATTTTCTAACAATAAAAACTTTCACCAAATTGGGTTAGACCCAAAATGGATTGTGTCCAGATTGGGTTTGATATATACATCTTTAAGTTTATGGCAATATCAATACCTAGTGTATCTAATCAACTTAGTGAAGAACAGGTCTTCAACGCAATTAGTAAGAATTATTCTCAAATAACAAGAATTTGGTTTAACTTTCAAATGGATTGGATGAGAAGATCTTATAAGTCATTTAATGATCATGATAAATATTTAATTGTTATATATTTAGTTCACAAAACTCTTAAATTTTATTCTAATAATTTTATTAAATTAGATTTTGACACTTACTATGCTAAAAATATATTAGAAATTCCAAACTTTAATATTGTTAATATTTCTAAAGAATTAAGTATAACCAAAGAAACAACTAGAAGAAAAATTTTAGAACTAGAAAAAATAGGTGCTATACAAAGAAGTAAAAAGAAAATAATTTTAAATAGAAACGTTTTTAAATTTCAAAGACCTAACCAATCGGTCATTGAGGCATCAAAGCTTTTAGCAAAGTTAACAGAAACTCTAGTAAAAAATGGATTAATTAATAAAATTACAAACTCTAAAAATATTGAATTATACATAAGAAATAATTTTACACATTGTTGGAAATTATTTTTTGAAATGCAGATACCTTTGATTTTAAATTGGAAAAAATTTTTTTCTGATATTGAAACATGGCATATTTGGGGAATTATCGCTACACAAAAAAGCTTTAAAAGTGATAATGCAAATTTAGATCGTGAAAAATTTATGAAAGAAACATTTCAGGAAAGTACAAATGGAATTAATGCAATGTCTATATCTGAATTAACAGGAATACCAAGAGCAACGGTTGTTAGAAAAATTAATATTTTATTAAAACGAAAATTACTTTCTGTTGATATAAAAAAACTTTATACCCCAAAAAAAACAAATTTAAAAATTTTTACCGAAATACATAAAGAAAATACAGTCTTACTGGTAAGTTTTTTTTGCAATATTATAAATTTAATACAAAGTAACTAAGCAAACTTTATAGTTTTATCTTTTAAAGGTTTTAATTCTAAATTTACAGCATATTTCTGTTTTTCTACTTCGATAAATAGTTTTTTGTTCTTAATATCTTCTATTGAATTATTTGAGTTAATATATCCAAAAGATATATTTTTTTTAAAGTTAAATGAGTAGTTTCCAGAAGTAGTTTGTCCAATTATCTTATCTTCTAAATAAATAGGTTCATCATGTAATAACAGCGGTTCACCAGGTTTAGAATTTTTTAATGATAAAATTACAAATTGTTTCGAGGGTTTTTGGTCTTTAATTTTCATTAAAGAATCTTTTCCGATAAAATCTATATTTTTTTTATAACTTACTGCAAAATTTAACCCTGCTTGGTACTGATTCTCTTCTGGTGAAATGTCATGACCCCAATGTAAAAAACCACTTTCCATTCTCATAATATCCATTGCATGCATACCACAATTTGAAATTTTATATTTGGCTCCTTTTTCAATTATTGAATTATAAATTTTCTTTGCATCTTTAACTTTTAAATATAATTCGTAACCTAACTCACCAACGTAAGAAAGCCTCTGAGCCCATATCTTTATATTATCAATAGAAATATACTTTGAGTTAGCAAATTTAAAATTTTCATTAGAAAAATCATCTTTAGATAAATCTTGCATTAACGATCTACTGTTTGGACCAAATATTCCAAGAACGCAATAATCATCTGTAACATCTTTTAGTTCTAAATTATTTGGTAAATATTTATTTATATGAAATTTATCCCTTTCTCTTGTTGCTGCTGAGCTTATAATTCTAAAGTAATTTCTTTCTAAACAAACTATTGTCAAATCAGTTTCTATTCCTCCATCAGGATTTAACATTTGTGTATATGTACATTTTCCAATTTCATTTTTTACATTTGCTGTACAAAGTTTTTGTAATTCTTCATGAGCATTTTCTCCTTTTAATTCAAATTTTGAAAAAGGAGTTAGATCAAATAGTCCAATATTATTGGCAGTATTTTTGGTCTCAAATTCTGCTGATGGATACCAATTTTGATAATTGTAACTATACTTATACTCAGGTTTATCACTATTAAGTGCAAACCACATTGGTCTTTCATATCCACCCGATACACCAAAACACGCACCTGCTTTTTTTAAATCATCATGATAAGGATTGATCATTATATTTCTTGATGTTTTATGTTGTTTAAAAGGCCAATGCATTCCATAAAGATCGCCTAAAGTTTCTGTTATCCTTTTTTTAATAAATCCTAAATCTGAATGAAATTTTTGAAACCTTTTAATATCGTAACTAAAAATATCTTCGTTGACATGACCAGTCATTAACCATTCGGCAGTAACTTTTCCAACACCACCCCCACTTCCAATTCCGATACTATTTAAACCACAGCATACGAAAAAGTTTTTGATTTCTGGAACTTCTCCTAATAGTGTATTGGTATCTGGGGTAAATGACTCAGGCCCTGCAAAAAATTTTCTTATTCCAGCAGTTTCTAAAACTGGAAATCTTTTAATTGCTGATTTTAAATATGGTTCGAAATGTTCGAAATTTTCAGGAAATTCTCCAAAAGAAAAATCCTCAGGAACTACATTTGTACTATTAAAAGCGGGAATTGATTTACCTTCAAAAATTCCAACTAAAATTTTTCCCGCATCTTCTTTAATGTAGGTACTATTATCAAAATCTCTTATCACTGGTAATGTTTTTGAAAGATTTTCTATAGGTTCGGTAATGATATAAAAATGCTCGGCTGGATAAAGTGGAATACTTACTCCAGCTTTTTCTCCAATCTGTCGTGACCACATTCCTGAAGCTAAAACTATATACTCGCAATCAATTTTTTTTCCATTAACTTTTACTCCTGAAATCTTTCCATTTTTTATTAAAATTTCTTCTAGAGGAGATTTTTCAAAAATTTTTGCCCCCTCTTTTCTTGCTGCTTTAGCAAGCATATGAGTAACCCCTGAAGGATCAGCAGCGCCATCACCTGGCATTAAAATACCTCCGATTACTTCATCGGTATTAATAATTGGATAATTTTTTTTTATCTCTTCTTTATCCAAGATTCTTACATCAACATCATAAAGTTGTGCGGTAGTTGCCTGTCTTTGAAGTTCTTGCCACCTCCCCTTATTTTGTGCAATCGAAAGTGCACCATTTAATCTTAATCCTGCAGAGTGATCAACTTTCTTTTCAAGTTCCTTATATAAATCTAATGTGTATTTTCTTATTTTAGTTATTGCTGCAGTTGGACCTAATTGACTAACAAGACCTGCTGCATGCCAAGTTGTGCCTGATGTTAACTGATCCCTCTCTAAAAGAATTGTATCCTTCCAACCAAATTTTGCTAAATGATAAGCAACAGAACAGCCTATAACACCACCTCCTATAACTACTACTTTACAGCTTTGAGGAAATTTTTCTTTCATTAGCTTTGTTAAATCAGAAATATAGTTTACAACATTTGTAAACCAACACCAGTTTTTGGATAAGTGTAAAGATTATAATTTGCAGTTAATTCATCACCTGGTTTGACATCTTTTGCTGTCACCATGAACATAAATTTTGCATCAATTTTTTCATGTAAATTATAATACATATTTTCTCTATCAGTTTTTCCATCTTTTATCTTTTTACCAGTCTTGCTTGGATCTATTATATCTCCAAACTTTAATCTTGGCAGAAAATCTGAAACCATTCTTATGACTGTCGGCTCGTTTGAATGATTATAAAATCCTCCAAGTGGTGTTCTAATATATTTGTTTTCAAATTGTTCGTCTCTAATATGAGTTACACCAATAAATGAATTTTTTTTAATATTGACAGTTGTAAATAAACCTAAACCTTCGATAGGTGAATTTTTAATTGTTAATCCATCTGGTAAAGGTCTGTACATTATAAGATCGCATCCTTTGGAGATAAAAATTTATGACCAAAAGTATCAGCAACAGCCTTATATGTCACGTTTCCTTTATGTACATTCAATCCGGCTAAAAAATTAGGATCATCATTTAGAGCTTTTTTATAACCATCTTTTGCTAGTTTAGATAAAAAAGGTAATGTTGCTTTATTAAGAGCCAGTGTCGAAGTTCTTGGTACTCCTCCAGGCATGTTAGCTACACAATAATGAACTATATCATCAACTATAAAAATTGGATCTGCATGAGTAGTCGGTTTACTTGTTTCAACACAACCACCTTGATCAATTGCTACATCAACTATCACTGAACCTCGCTTCATTCCTTTTAACATTTTTTTAGTTACTAACTTTGGAGCTTCAGCTCCTGGTATTAAAACACCTCCAACTAATAAATCGCACTCTGAAATTAATTTTTCTAAGTCAACTTTATCACTATGTTGTGGAATAATTTTATCACCAAACATGTCAGATAATTGCTTTAATCTTGTCTCTGATTTATCGATAATGTGAACTTTTGCTTGTAAACCTGTGGCTATAATTGCCGCATTCTCACCAACAACACCTCCACCCAGAATTATAACATTACCTGGTTTAACTCCTGGCGCTCCACCAAGTAACAAACCTTTTCCTTTTTGATTTTTTTCTAAACAATGTGCTCCTGCTTGGACTGACATTCTTCCAGCAACAGCGCTCATAGGTGCTAACAAAGGAAGTCTTCCATTATTATCTGTAACAGTTTCATAAGCTATACAAACACTTTTTGAATTTATCAAACCTTGAGTTAGCTCCTTTGCTGCAGCTAAATGAAGATAGGTAAAAACAATTTGGTTTTCTTTAATCATCTTTACCTCATTTGATAAAGGTTCTTTTACTTTTACAATTATTTCAGCATCATTAAAAATATCTTCTGCTTTATCAACAATTTGTGCTCCTGCATTTTTATATTGTTCATTATCAAACCCTGCCTCAAAACCACTGTTCTTTTCAACTAAAACCTGATTATCATTTGAGGTTAATATTTTTACACTGTCAGGTGTGAGACCGATTCTATGTTCTTGTGGTTTTATTTCTTTAGGAACACCAATTTTCATAATTGAAAATTAATTTTTTTTGCTTTTTGCGTAATTATTTATACCTTTTCTTAGTTTCTCAATTATTTCATCAATATGTTTTTTCTCAGAAATAAACATTGGGGCTATTATTAAACAGTCTCCAGTTGCTTTAAAATTTACTCCAGCTTCATAACAGTGTTTAAAACAAGTAAATCCTGCAACACCAGGTTTTTTATCCATTTTCATATCTATTCCGCCCATCATTCCATAACCCCTTATGTTATCTACTACATCAATGTCTTTTAATGAAAATAGAGCTTCTTGAAAATAAGGAGCCATTTCTTTTGATCTATTAAAAATATCTTCTTTTTCAAAAATATCCTGAACTGCTAATGCCGCTGAAACAGAAATTGGAATTCCCGAATAAGTATAACCATGAAACAATTCTATAGTTCCTTTTGGCGAACCTTCCATAATTGCATCATAAATTTCTTCTTTACATGCAACAACTCCCATAGGGACAATTCCATTAGTTGTGGCTTTAGCCATTGTCATCAAATCTGGTGTAACTCCAAATTCTTGGGCACCAAATGCTGAACCCATCCTCCCCCATCCAGTTATCACTTCATCAAAAATTAAAAGTATTCCGTGTTTATCACAAATTTCTCTAAGTCTTTGTAAATAGCCTTTCGGCGGAACAAGTGTTCCTGTTGAGCCGGCAACTGGCTCTACTATGCATGCAGCAATATTTTCTGCACCAAAATTCACGCAAATTCTTTCTAGGTCATTTGCAAGTTCAGCTCCAGTTTCAGGTTGCCCTGAAATAAATTTATGTTCTGGTAAATGAGTATGCCTCATATGGACAACACCTGGCATTAATACACTGGCAAAAGTTTTTACGTTATTAACCATTCCTCCCACTGAAGTAGCTCCAATATTCATTCCATGGTAAGCTCTTTCCCTTCCAACAAATCTAAATCTACTTCCTTCACCTCTTGCTTTATGATAAGCGACTGAAATTTTAATTGCTGTTTCAACAGCTGTTGATCCACATATCGTATAAAAAATTTTGTTTAGATTTCCTGGTGTATGTTTTGATATTTTGGTTGCTAGATCAAATGAACCGCCATAACCTTGTTGGAAAGGTTGGCAATAGTCTAAAGTTTCTAATTGCTTTGTTATCGCGTTTATAATTTCTTTTCTTCCGTGTCCTAATGGATTACAAAATAAACCAGAGCTTGCATCTATCATTGTTTTTCCTTCATGATTAGTCAAATAACAACCTTTAGCTTCCGTTATTAATCTTGGTTTTTCTTTAAAATCTTTATTAGACGTAAAAGGCATCCAATGCTCGTTTAGAGAATTAGGCATTTTAAATTTATTTTCTGAACTCATAATTTTATAAAAAATAGTTAAGTTATTTATTTAGACCAAAAAAATTTTTTTAACTAGAAGATAATTTGGTAATAATTATGTGTAAGTTATTAAAAATACAATTGCAAGTTGTACTCAAAATAATTAATTAGATCATTTACATCTATTAAAAATTCAAATTAAATACCGGTTTTATTAATTAATAAAAGGGGAATAAATGAAAAAAATAATTAGTTTTATTCTAGCAAGTATTGTTGCTCTTGGCTTTTCAATTACAGTTGCAAATTCGGCTGCAAAAGAAGTTAGAGTTGCGTTCTTCCTAGAATGGCCAACACCAAACCAAGAAGATAAAGTAAAAGGCTTATATGAGAAAGCTTTAGGAGTTCCAGTTAAATGGACAAACTTTACTAATGGTGGTGCTATGACTGATGCTATGTTAGCAGGAGACATTGATATTTCTTATTCACAAGGTTTAGTACCTTTCATAAACGCAGTTAAATCTAAAGCTCCTTTGAAGCTTGTTGATATTGCAATGGAATATGGAATGGGTGGAACTACTTGTGTTACATCTAATGCTTCTGGAATTACAAAAGCAAATGCTTCTGAACTAGAAGGAAAAAAAGTTGCAGTTCCACTAGGAACTATGGCTGAGTATGTATTTGATGAAAGTATGAAAGTTGTTGGTGCTGACAGAGGAAAAATGGAAGTAATTCAAATGGACCCAGAAGAAGGTGCTGCTGCTTTAGTAAGTGGTGATGTTGTAATGGCATGTTTATTTGGTGGTAATTCTATCAAAGCAGCAACTGCAGTTGGATCTAGATTACTTACAGTCGGAGAAGCTAGAGATGCAGGTATCTTAGGTATAGATATTACATCTGTTACAAATAAATTCATGAAAGAAAATCCAGGTATGTTAAGAACTTTCATCGAAGTAACTCATGAAGCTAATGCTAGATATGCATCAGGTAAATCTGATCTAAATGTTATAGCTAAAGATGCTGAAATGAAACTTGCAGATATGAAAGAGACTATTGGTGGATTTAAATTTCTAACTCCAGCAGAAACTAAACAATCTATGGAGAGTGGAAATCTTAAGGGATTCCTAGATGGTATGGGAACACCAAAAGGAAATGTAGATACTAGTTTCTTACCTCTATAATTAAATAGAGAAAGAAAAATTTAATAGGCGCCAATTTTTTTGAATTGGTGCCTATTTTTTTTATTAAAATTTTAATATAAAGTCATCTTATGAGCGATCTAGTTTCTCAAAATCTAAATATGATTTTTAAATCTCCAAAAGGAGAAACTGTTCATGCTTTAAAAGATTTAAATTTTACAATTAAAAAAGGCGAACTTTTAACAGTATTGGGTCCATCTGGATGTGGAAAAACTACATTATTAAATATTGCAGCTGGTTTTATCAGGCCAACGTCAGGAACTATAACTTTAGGTAATAATGAAATTAATGGACCAGGAGTTGATAGAGGTATGGTTTTTCAACAAGGGGCTTTATTTGAATGGTTAACAGTTTCTGAAAATGTAAACTTTGGACTCAGGATGAAAAAAGAAATCCCTGAAACAACAGCTAAAAAGGTTGAAGAGTGGTTAGAAATAGTTGGATTAAAAGGATTTGGAAATACACCAACTTATCAATTATCTGGCGGTATGCAGCAAAGAGTTGCTCTTGCAAGATGTTTAATAAATGACCCAGACTTAATTCTTATGGATGAACCTCTTGGCGCACTTGACGCATTAACAAGAGAGAAAATGCAGTCTCTAGTTTTAAAAATTTGGAAAGAGACAGGAAAAACAATTATTTTAATTACTCACTCAGTAGAAGAAGCTTTATTACTCGGTGAAAGACTATATGTTATGGCACCAAGACCAGGCAGAATACATAAAGAGTATAATCTTCCTTTTGCAGAAATGGGTTTAAAAGAAGATTTAAGAGAAATTAAAAAGAACAAAGAATTTTCATCAAAAAGAGAAGAAATATTATCCATGATCTGGAATATGGAAGAAGAAATTATGGGGAAAGAAAATTAAATGTTTACCCAAGTCATAACAATATTAATCGTTGTATCAATCGTTGGATGTATTCTTTACGGCAGAAGATTAATAAAAACAGAAAAAGTAGATGCAGTTTTTGGTAATCCGGAAAGAGCTAAGGGAGGTACACACTGGGTAATTGTTGGAAGTAGTGCACTTTTACTAATTTGGTTATACTACTCTTGGGATATTGCTAAAGGATTTTATCCTAAATCAGCTAATGAATTGTGTCAGGTTGCTAAAGTAAATGATTCACTGTTGGGATTAAAATATCAATTTCCAATCGAAGAAAGAGAGTTTAAAAGTACCTCAATAATAAAAATTGAAAATAAAAACCTTAATAAAATCTCTTCTGAAATTAAAAATTCTCAAGATTTAAATATTCAACAAAAAACAACTTTAGTTGGATTTATCAATAAAACTACTCAGTTAATTCCTTTACTAACAAAAGATAATTTAATGGAAATGGATACAAAAACTAAAATTAAAGAAATGACTGATGAGTTAAAATTATTAAGCTCAAATTTTAAAAAGAAAGATTATCCATTTGAAACCGAAGCTGAAAAAAATGAACGGCAAAAAGCTATATCAGAACAAGGTAAATGGGGTATTATAAAAGTGCAAGCGGGAACTGGATCCATAGAGAATACTTTAGAAGTTCCATTGGTACCCGCTACTGACAAAGGTTTAAAATTCCATGCAGCTGCAGAAGAACTTCAATTAATTAATGATAAATTTTTTAAATTAAGAAATCATAATTCACAATTCAAAAATTCAATAAAGCAGTTAAAAGAAGATATAAAGACTTATAGAAAAAACTTAGGTGACACACAGGAAATAGCATCAACTTATGCAAAAGATATTGTTAAAATTGCAAGAAGAATTGAGTATGCTAGCATCTATCCGCCAAATGCTCTTAATGAGTTGAAAAATGCAATCATTGAGTTTGATAATCTTCAGAAATCTGAGCAAGGCGGTTTAAGATTAGTTGATATATTTTTATTTCCTGCTGGAACAATCGTTGCAAGCGGTCCTAGTTGCTCTGAACAAGGTTCTGGAAGATGGTTACCAAAACCATCTGATACATTAAATAAATTTATTTTAATGTCAAAACCAAGCGTAGGTTACAAAAATATTCCTCTACTTTGGATTGATATGATGGATGTAAGCAAAATAATTGGTTTTATTTTGCCTGATTGGTTAGCTGACATTCTTCCTGGAGAATATCCGGTGCACACTAATGATGGTCTTGTTAAACAAAATTTTAAAGGGAATGTTCTTAAAATTGTAACGGGAGATTTTAAATTATTTAAAATTCCTGTTCCCTATGGTCATATTTGGGATTCATTTTTAAGAGTATTTTTAGGATTAGTTTTTGGAATTTTAATTGGAGTTCCATTAGGGCTGTTTATGGGTTTAAATAGATTTGCTAAAGGATTTTTTGATCCATTAATAGAATTATACAGACCTGTTCCTCCTCTTGCTTGGGCTCCACTTATTATTTCTGTTCTTGGTATCGACAATACTGGAAAGGTATTCTTATTATTTATGGTATCTTTATCTATAATGATTATATCAGCAAGGGCTGGAGCGTCAGGTACTCAACTATCAAAAATTCATGCAGCTCATTCTCTGGGAGCTTCAAAAAAACAAATATTAAGATATGTAATTTTTCCTAACTCTTTACCTGAGATTCTAACTGGAATAAGGGTTGCTGTTGGTATGTGTTGGGGAACACTTGTAGCAGCAGAATTTTTAGCAGGTACAACTGGTATTGGTTTTGTTGAAAACGTTGCTAAAAAATACTTTCAGTATGAGGTAATATGGATAACAATTTTTATAATGGGTATGCTGGGACTATTATTCGACGTTACATTAAGAAAAATAATTGATAAAACAATACCATGGCGTGGAAAAGGTTAATTTATAATTAATTAATTTTTTTAAGAACTCGAAATTTATAAGACGATAGAATTTCTTTATAATTTTCATCAATATATCTTTTAAGATGATGTAATCTATAAGAAGGAGAAAATTCATTCTCAAATTCCTCCTTGTCTGCAATAATAAATTTGGTATTTTTTAATTCACTAATAAAATCATCTTGTACTTTTTTAGAACCTACAGCCCATACAAAATAATACTTGGTGCAATTCTTTTTTTTTAGAAAGTAAGATAATATAGCATTATTCGTAAATAATTGGATACACTCTACGTTTTTAATAATTGGACCCACTTCATCAATAAACATTTTATAATTTTTTGGTATAAAATTTGAATCTTCCAAATTAATGTAAGTTTTAAGTCTACTTTGGTAAGTATGAACATTTTGAGGTTTTATATCCAAGATAGAATAAGCAATTATTATTAGTGATAAAAAAAAAGGTATTTTAGTCTTAATATTATTTAGTATTTTTAAATTAAATTTTTTTTTAAAAAAAAAGAAAAAATTAAATAAAACAAAAACCGTAAAAAAAATTACAGGATATCCAAAATTATTTTTTATATGACCTCCGTCAGATCTACCAATAGCATTTAGGTAGCCAAGAAAACAACAAACTGAAATGAAAAGTAGTATGAGTTTTGTGTAATAATTATATTTGTTATTATTCTTTAAAAACAAACCTAAAGCCAAAATAATACTTATAATTATAGCTAATAAACCTTTTGTAGCTCTAGCAGAATTTGGTTCATCAGAAAAAGGAACAGGATGAGTTATTCCGTGTATGTTATTAATTTCTTTCAAAATTAAAATAGAATTTGATAAAAAATGAGTAAATTCCTCACCAAAAATATAGGAAAAAAATACCCATGATAAAAAAATTGATGATAGTAGCAAAAAGATTTTCTCATGGTGTTTGACAACAAAGAATAACACAAAAAGCAAACAAATTAATAAGTTAAAAATTATTCCTCTATCTAAACTCCAAAAGAATGTCGGCAAACTAGCAAACCCAATGCAAAAAACTATAATATAAGACAATTGATTTTTACTAAGCATATAAGGAAGTGCTACAAGTAAAATTAAAATTGGCAACTCTCTATGATTTAGTAGATCAACTTTTCCTAAATTATAATCAATTAGGCTTTGAAACACTAAAAAGATTAATAAAAAATAAAAACATTTAGAAACAATTTTTAAGTTTGAGTTTTGAGAGATTTGAAAAGCAAAAAATGTTAATAAAATTTTATTAATTAATATTATGAAAATAATAGCAAATTTTGCAGAACCAATACTAACAGTATTAAAAAAATTCCATGAAAGTTTTGAGGCTATAGTTTCGTTAAAAATTCCACTAATAATATATGAACCAGACCATAACGAATGATCATAATAACTTTTAAACGCTGAGCTTATTATTTGACCATCATGGTAAACATCAACTAATTGAGAGTTAAACTCTACAGAATAAAATTCTAAAAGAATTAAAATAATAAAAAAAAAAAATAAAAAGTTTAAAGAACTAACTTGAACTTTTGGCAAAGCTATTTTTTTTAAGTTTTGTAAAAAAATTTTAATAGTTTTTTTATCTCCAAAATATTTAACTGCAACAAAAGTTAATATTGGAAAAATTATAAAAAAAAGATATCTCAGTAAATCATTGTTTTGATTGTAATGATTCATTGAATAGTTTCCTATTATACCTGTTTCTTTATATGGAATTGAAATATATTTCCAAAGGAATGCGGAAAGTAATACTGATAATAATATTATAAAAACTTCAAAAATGATTTTTTTTTGATTTTTCATATTAACTATGTTTTAAACTATTTATGAGTCTGTCATTAATAATACCAGTTTATAATGAAGTAAACCAAATTGAATTTTCTTTGAAAAAACTGACTAAATTTAAAAAAATATTCAAAAAAATTGAAATTATTTTTATTAATGATTTTTGTAGTGATGGAACTGATAAAATAATTAAAAATTTTATAAAAAAACATAGGTATATAAAATTGTATAATAATAAAAAAAAAGGATTGGGTTCTGCAATCGAGGTGGGCATAATTAAATCAACTAATCAATATGTTTGTATTTTTATGTCTGATATGTCTGATGATTTAAATGATTTAAAAAAATATTATAAAATAATTAGTGGTAACAACTTAGATGCAGTTCTAGGTACTAGATTTTCAAGTATGTCAAAAATAAAGAATTACCCAAAAATAAAATTTATATTAAATAGAATTTTTAATAATTTTGTTAGGATAATTTTATGGTCAAATTACAATGATTTTACAAATGCATTTAAAATTTACAAAAGAAAAACATTATTAAAACTTCTACCTTTTGTATCCGAAAATTTTAACATTTTTCTTGAACTTCCATTAAAAATTATTATTCGAAAATATAATTATTCAGTAATATCGATAAATTGGAAAAATAGAAGTAGAGGAAAGTCCAAATTTAAAATAAAAGAATTAAGCTCAATGTATTTATATACACTGTTTTATTGCTTGCTGGAAAAAATTTTACTAATAAATAAAAAATGAAAATTTTAGTTACAGGTGGATGTGGTTTCGTAGGAACTAATATAGCTTTATTTCTATCTAAAAAAAAATATAAAGTTCAAAGTTTGGATAATCTTTCAAGAAAAGGTTCCAAATACAATTTAAATTTGTTAAAAAAAAATAATATAAAAAATTATAATTTAGATATTTCTAAATTAAACTCACTCAAAAAAATACCTAAATATAATTTAATCATTGATTGTTGTGCTGAGGCCGCTGTTGAAGTATCAAAAAAAAAAATTGATACAGTTATAAATACAAATTTAATCGGAACAATCAACATACTTAAAAAAGCAAAAAAAGATAATTCAAAAATAATATTTCTATCGTCAAGCAGAGTATATCCTATTAATCTTCTCAATAAGATCGTTAAAAATAAAAAAATAAAAAAAACACTTACCGTAAAAAAAAAAATAAATGAATCAACAAGTACCCAAGGTGCTAAATCTATTTATGGTTTAACAAAACTTGCTTCGGAAATGTTTATAGAGGAATTTTCCTATGCATTTGGTATCAAATATTTAATTAATAGATGTGGTGTAATTTCTGGCCCTCTTCAATTTGGAAAACAAGATCAAGGATTTGTAAGTTTATGGATATGGAATCATATAAATAAAAAAAATTTAAACTATATTGGGTATGGTGCTTACGGTAATCAAATCAGAGACGTATTGCATGTTAATGATTTGTGTAACTTAATTCTAATTCAAATTAAAAAATTTAATCGAATTAGCAATAAACTTTTCACAGTAGGTGGTTCTAAAAAAAGCTATACTTCTTTAAAAAATCTTACATTTATATGTGAAAAAATTACAAAAAATAAATTAAAGATTGGAAAAAAAACTAAAACTTCTATTTATGATATTCCATACTACATTACTAACAACAACTATGTTTCTAAAATTTACAAATGGAAACCTAAAAAAAGTATATACGATGTCATAAAAGACACATATATATGGTTATCAAATAATAAAAAAATATTAAAAAAATACTTTTAATGTCTACGGTAATTATAACTGGTTCTTCAGGTTTAGTAGGCTCTGAAGCTGTTAATTTTTTTAGTAAAAAAGGTTTTGATGTTATTGGTATTGATAACAATTTAAGAATGTTTTTTTTTGGTAAAGATGGTTCAACCTTATGGTTAAAAAATAAGCTTCTAAAAACAAACAAAAAATTTAAAAATTTTAGTATAGATATTAGAAATTTTAATAATCTAGAAAAGATTTTTAAAAAATACTCTAAAAATATTGCTTTAATTATTCATTGCGCAGCACAACCTTCTCATGACTACGGTAAAAGTTATCCCAAAATTGATTTTAGCGTTAATGCTACAGGAACATTAAATTTGTTAGAATTAACAAAGAAATACTGTCCTGATGCTCCTTTTATTTTTATGTCTACCAATAAAGTTTACGGGGATAATCCTAACAAACTTAGGATAGTTGAAAAAAAAACTCGTTGGGAAATTAAAAAAAATGACAAATATTATAAAGGCATTGATGAACAATTTTCAATTGATGACTGCACACATAGCTTTTTTGGTGTTTCTAAAACCTATGCTGATTTAATTGTTCAGGAGTATGGAAAAAATGTTGGTTTAAAAACTGTTTGTTTTCGTGCAGGTTGTATTACTGGACCAAATCATAGCGGAGCAAAATTACACGGCTTTTTATCTTATCTTGTAAAAGTGTCGATAAATAAAAAAAAATATTCTTTAATTGGTTATAAAGGTAAACAAGTTAGAGACAATATCCATAGCAATGATTTAGTTAACTGTTTTTGGGAATTTTATAAAAAACCTAAAAAAGGAGAAATTTATAATATAGGCGGAGGAAGATATTCTAACTGTTCTGTTATTGAAGCTTTAAACCTAGTTGAAGAAATGACAAATATATCAATTAAGAGAGATTATATTAAAAAGCCACGTATAGGTGATCATATTTGGTATATTTCTAACCTTCGTAAATTTAAAAAAGATTATCCAAATTGGAAACAAAAATATAATACAAAAAAAATTCTTGAGGAAATAATTGAAAATTTCAAATAAAATTTTAAAAAAAATAATAATAAATATTTTTCGAAGATTTGGGCTTAGCAAATCTCATGCCAATATATCAACGAACGCACTTATTAATGCTGAAATTGTTGATGCTCCTAGCCACGGTTTATCTAGATTAAAAATGTACTGTGATAGAATAAGTAAAAAAATAATTAACCCAAAACCAAAAATAAAAATAAAAAAAATTTCTCAATCTATATCTTATATAGATGCCAATAATAGTATTGGATTTGTTGCGGCAGATGCTGGAATTAAACAAGCGATTAAAAATGCGAAAAAAACTGGAATTGGTTTAGTTGGAATTAAAAATAGCGGACACTATGGCCTTTCAAGTTATTATGCTGAACAAGCTGTTAAAAAAAATTTAATTGTATTTTGTTTTACTAATGCTCCGCCTGCGATTGCTCCATACGGTGCAAAAAAAAAATTATTTGGAACAAATCCAATATGTTTTGGAACTCCAACTTCATCCAAAATTCCTTTTATATTAGACACATCGGTTTCTTTAATTAATAGAGGAAAAATAAGAGTTGCAGCACGATCTGGAAAAAAAATACCAACTGGAGTTGCTTTAGATAAATTTGGAAAACCAACAACAGATGCAAAAAAAGCCTTGGCTGGTGTTCAGTTACCAATAGGGGGATTTAGAGGTTCTGGCTTAGCTTGGATGGTAGATATTTTAAGTGGAGTTTTAACAGGAGGTAATCATGGTGGAAAAGTTAAAGATCCTTTTGATGATTTTTCGGGTCCACAAAATATTGGTCATTTATTCATTGTTTTAAAATCAAATCTTTTTGTTAGCAACTACAATCAAAGAATCAAAGAAAATATAAGAAGAATTAAAAAATTGCCTAGAATCAAAGGAGTTAAAGAAATATTATTTCCGGGACAAAGTAAGTTTAAACGTTATAAGAAAAATGTTAATAAGAAAATAAAAATTTCCTCTAATGTCGCCAGAGATTTAAAACTTTTAAGTTAATAATGAAATTCAATTTAATCCTAATTTTTTTTATATTTTTTTCAAACATTTCAGTTGGTCAAGAATTGAAATTTGAAAAAATTGTATCTTTAGACAATCCTTGGGGATCTACTTTTGTTAATAAGAATGAAATTTTATTAACTGAAGTGGGAGGAAAAATAAAGCTAGTAGACATTAATAGTAAAGAAATAAAGATTATAAACCATAATCTTAATTTTAAAGAATATGGTCAAGGAGGCTTGTTAGATATTATATATCAAAATAATAATGTATGGATATCTTATACTGAAAAGCGAGGTGGCTGGAAAACAAGTACCTCAATTGCTAAAGGATTATTTAATAATAAAAAAATAAAGTTTAAAAATATTTTTCAAGCAAACCCGCCAATCGACTCTGTTTATCATTTTGGTTCAAGACTTGCTATAAAAGATGATTACCTTTTTGCTTCCGCCGGAGAAAGAGGTAAGGGTATGATTGCACAAGATGCATCGAAACACCCCGGCAGCATTATTAGAATTCACTTAGATGGAAGTATACCAAAAGATAATCCTAAATTTTTAAACAAAAAAAATTGGCTTCCGGAAATTTATCAAATAGGTGTAAGAAATCCTCAAGGTCTAACTTTGTCTCCCTTTGATGGAAAGATCTATATTAGCAACCATGGGGCAAAAGGTGGGGACTGGTTTGGTGAAGTTAAAAAAGGAGAAAATTATGGATGGAAAATTTTAGGTTGGGGTGGAAAAAATTATAATGGAACCAAAATTGGTCCTAAATGGAAACCTGGTTTTACAAAAGCAATTAAATATTGGGTACCTTCAATAGCTACTAGTGCAATTACTATTTATAAAGGTAATGAATTTCAAGAATGGAATGGACATGCTCTTATTACGTCACTTAAGGATAAATCTTTAAGAAAAATTAATTTTTCAGATCCTTCAAATATTCAAGAAGATATAATTTTCAAAAATAAAATTGGAAGAATAAGAGACATACAAGTACATCCAATAACTGGTAAATTATTTTTTTTAAGTCAGAAAGGACTCTGGATAGTGGAAAAAAAGTAAATGCTTAATAAGAATATATTAATTAAAATTTTTAAATTATTATTAGATCAGTCCAAAAAATATTATGATGATTTTAATACTATCGACGGAAAAATAGGTGATGGTGATTTAGGAGTAACAATCTTACACGGATTGGAAGAAGTAAATATAAATGTTAATAATTTCAGCGATGATTTGGGAGTAAATTTTATGATTTGCTCTAAAGCATTTGTTAAAAAATCTGGTTCTAGTTTTGGTACATTGATTGCATTTTCTTTTATGAATATTTCAAAAAATTTAAAAGGAAAAACTGAATGCAATCATGAAGATATTGTGATTATTTTTGAAACAGCATTAAAAACAATTCTCGAAAGAGGAAAAACTAGTCTAGGAGACAAAACTATAGCTGATAGTTTAGATTTAATAATAAAAAAACTTAAAAATAGTCAAAACTATCCTGAAGTATTTAAATCAGCAACAAAACAAGCCTTAGAAGATTTTAAAGGAAAGAAAATAAAAATTGGAAGAGCTAGAATGTTTGAAGATAAAACTAAAGATTTGGATGATCCTGGAATGTATGCATTGTACAAATTAACAAAAGTGTTTTATGAATTCAAATTTTAAAAATAGAGTGTTCAGAACGCCACAGTGACAAACTTTAACATTTTCAAATTTATCAAATTAAATAAGAAGATAGAAAAGAGGTATATATGAAAAAAATATTAATTATAATTTTGCTAATTACATTTAGTAGTTCAGTCTATGCAAGTTCATGCATGATAATGGCAAAAGCCATTGATGATAAAATTGAAGAGGTTCAAAAACTTCGTGATGAAGCTATGAAAGCCCATGAGTTGGGTGATCATCAAAAATCGGATGAATTATTTGCTAAAGCAATGGCAATTTTTAAAAATTAAATAATGTTAGTACGGGCAAATTTAAATTTGCCCGTAGGAAAAATGAAGTTAAAAATAAATAGTAAAGCACCTAATTTTAAATTACCTTCTACAGATAAAACAACTTTAGAGCTAAGTAAAATTAAAAAAAATGTAATATTATACTTTTATCCTAAAGATGATACTCCCGGGTGTACTTTGGAATCTAAGGATTTTAGTAAGTTAAATTCATTGATAAATAAAAAAAATACAGTTGTGTTTGGCATTTCAAAAGACAGCATTGAAAGTCACTTAAAATTTAAAAAAAAATATAAACTAAAATTTGACCTACTGTCTGATGAAAAAAAAGCAGTAATAAAAAAATATGGTGTTTGGGGAAAAAAATCTTTTTTAGGTAAAACATACATGGGTATCGTTAGAACAACATTCTTGATAAGTTCAAAAGGTAAAATACATAGGATATGGTCTAACGTAAGAGTAAAAGACCACGCTAAAGAAGTATTTGATGAACTAAAAAATATTTAGAAATTTGAAAATGAAAAAATATATAAAATACACTATCTATTTTTTAATCTATATAGCTTTAGTTTTTATTCTAGCTGTATTTTTTTTAAAAAATGGAATTACTTTGTTATAAATTTTAATATTTTCCTATTTTATCTGATCCACTATAAAATATTTTAGATAATTCATTATTTGCTTTTCTTCTTAGTTCGATCCCACGTTGGCTCATTAATTTATTTGCCCTTGCAACATGCTCATGGTATTTAAATATATCTTCTCCCCTTGCCTGCTGTACATACATCTTACCTAAAACCTGATCTACATTAGTTCCAATATAGCTTTGAATAACAAACCCAATTCTTCTATCTTTACTTTTATTTAAACCTGATCCATGAACTACAGTTGGGTGATGTAAAGACATTTGTCCTGATTTTAAAATAACTGGTTTAGTTTCATTCATAGGTACATTTTCAACAGTTTGGCCCCTAGTTAGCAAGTTATTTTCATCAAATTTTTGATTATGATTTTGAAGATCTCTTTTGTGAGATCCTGCCCACATCCTCATACATCCATTTTCTTCATTAGCATCTGTTATTGCAACCCAAACAGTAACCCAATTATGAGGTTCAAGACCTATGTATTTCGCATCTTGATGAAAACTAACAAAACCTTTTTCATTTGGATTTTTAATAAATAACGTTGTTCCGCATATGAGTATATTTTTACCAATAAGACTCTCAACTGCATCTAAAATTTTTGAATTATAACAAATTTTATCAAACACGGGAGAAATTAAATGAACATAGTTTCTTCCTAAACCTTCTAGTTCATTTGGCCATTTTTTTTCAATAAATTCTAACTCTTTTCTAACTTCATTAGCTTCTTCCTTTGACAATGCATCAACAGGCGCAACATAGCCATTGTCTTTATATTGTTTAATTTGAGTTGAGGTTAAAAAAGACATTATTTTAAATTTTTTGAAAATTTTTTTATATCTTTTATTAATAGCTCGGGTTGTTCTAAGGCTGCAAAATGCCCACCTCTTGGCATCTCAGTCCATTGTTTAATATTGTAAATTCTTTCAACATAGGATCTTGGAGCCCATTCTAAATATTCCTTTGGAAATAAAGCCACTGCTGTAGGAACTGTTAGAGGTAAGTGTTCTTTTGGGAGCGATCTTCCACCCTCCTCTCTTCTTCCGTAATAAATCCATGAAGCAGTATTAAAAGTTTTTGTTACTAAATAAACCATGATGTTAGATAACAAAATATCTTTTGAATAAACGCTTTCAATGTCATCGTTTTTAATATCAGACCAACCACGTATTTTTTCAATTATCCAAGCAGCAACACCAACTGGACTATCCATCATTGCATAACTTAATGTTTGTGGTTTTGTTGCTTGCTGAGTCCTGTAACCATCTTCTATTCTCTGTTCTTTTCTAAATCTATCCTGCCATTCTTTTTCTTCGATAGTTTGTGGTCCATCAGGATGTCGAATAATTAAAATATTA
>CACLQI010000001.1 GCA_902608975.1 uncultured Pelagibacteraceae bacterium | reverse complement strand
TTTTAAATGAGAACAATATTAGAGTTAATGTTTGGGAAAGAGGTGCTGGACTTACAAAAGCTTGTGGAACAGCAGCTTGTGCATCAGCTGTTGCTGCTTATAAGAAGCATTTAGTTAAAAATAATGTCAATATAAGATTTAGTGAAGGTATATTAAATATAGAAATAGATAAAAACGATAATATTTTTATGGCTGGACCTGTTTCAGAAATTAAAAAAATTAGTCTAAAATTATAATGGGTATTTTTGAAAAATTTAAATTAGGTTTTAAAAAAAGTGCCTCTACTTTTACTTCTGGGCTTAAAGAAATAATTTTAAAAAAAGAGCTTGATGACAAAACTCTAGATGAAATTGAGGAATTTTTGATACAATCTGATGTAGGTATTGTCGCATCAGAGGAAATTAAAAATATAATTGCAGAAAAAAAAATTGATCCAAAGAAAAATAAAGTAGATGAAATTAACTCTATTCTTAGAAAATACATAATTGATTTAATGTCTCCACTGGAAAAAAATGATTTTTTTTCAAATAAAGCTGACTTAAATACTGTTCTGGTTTCTGGAGTTAATGGAGTTGGCAAAACAACCACAATTGGAAAAATAGGAAAAATTTTAAAAACAAATGGTAATAAAGTTATTTTTGCTGCATCTGACACTTTTAGAGCTGCAGCGATTGAACAATTAGAAAACTGGGCAAAAAAAATAAATGTAGACATTGTTAAATCGTCACAAGGCTCCGATCCTGCATCTGTTGCATTTAAAGCTGTCGATCAAGCTATGAAAAATAAATTTACTCATATCCTAATAGATACCGCTGGAAGATTACAAAATAAAAAAAATTTAATGGAAGAATATAAAAAAATTGCAAACGTAACTAAAAAAATTGATCCTAATGCTCCTCATGAAGTATTACTAGTTTTAGATGCAACTTCAGGGCAAAACGTTATAAATCAAGTCGAAGAATTTAATAAGATAATTCCAATCACAGGAGTAATAATGACTAAATTAGATGGAACTGCAAAAGGTGGAATTCTAATTGCAATTGCTAAAAAATATAAGTTGCCAATTATTGCTTTAGGTTTGGGTGAAAAAGAGGATGATTTACAAATTTTTGATGCAGAAAAATTTGCAAACGCTTTTGTAGATACTAATTAACTTAATTGATCTATAAAACTTTCAATAGTATTTATCAAATCTTGATTATATTCCATCATATGATCATCTTGATCATTAAAGTAACTTAACTTTGAGGTTGATAAAATTTCATATATCTGCTTTCCCATGTAAAAAGGAACAATTTTATCCTTTTTGCCATGCATTACCAATACTGGAGATTTAATATTTTTAAGTTTTTTTTTACTTTCATATTTATCTTTAATAAGAAATTTTACAGGGAAGAAAGGATAATATTTTTGTCCAAGATCTACCATTGAAGTAAAAGGTGCCTCTAAAATTATACCAGAAAAATTTTTTGATTGAGCAATATGAATTGCAATAGCTGTTCCAAGTGACTCTCCATATAAAACAATATTATTTTCTAAAATATTATTTTTTTTAAGCCAATTAATAACGCTTTCGGCATCTATATATAGACCCTCTTCATAAGGTTTACCCTCGCTACCATTGAATCCTCTATAAGCAAATATTAAATAATTCAATTTCAATTTCGACAATTCATTTAACTTATAAATTCTATTAGAAAGATCTCCGGCATTGCCATGAAAAAAAACTAACGTCTTATAATTTTCATTTTTTTTGTAATACCAGGCAACTAATTCTTTTTCTGAAGGAATGGTCACTTCTTCAATTTGATGATCTAATGTGAAGCTGCTTCTAGAGTTAAAGCTAGGATGATATAATAATTTTCTCTGATAAAAAAATAAGAAAAGTGTAATTAAAAAATAAACTAAAAAAACTATAAGTAAAATATTAATGAACATGCTGGTAAACTTCATCAACTAAGAAAAATATCTATTTTTTATCGAAGAAAGCCTCATAAAGCATCATAAAGATAGCTATTCCCATTAATATATAAACAGGTAAAACATCCCAAAAAGTAATCATCATTGATCTTGTAAGTGTAGTTGCAAGACCAATCAAAAAAAATATTGCAAAAGATAAACCTATAATAGTAGTTATTTTATTCATTAAATTCCTTACTTTTTTGTTCCAACCACCTAGCAATCCCTAAAAATCTATGATCGTCGTATTTATCACCAATCAATTGTACACCTAAAGGTAAATTATTTTCACCTTGAAGTAAAGGAAGAGAAATACAAGGCGTTCCCATGAAAGACCAAAACTTATTAAATTCAGCTGTGCCTGTACTTTTTAAACCTTTTGGCGCAACACCAGGACTAGATGGTGATAATACTCCATGGTAATCCTCAAAAACTTCTTTATAAGACTCATAGCTTCTTTTAATAAAATCGATTGCTTCAGCGTATTCCTTTGCAGAATGTTTATTTCCGTTTGCTATGGCTTTTTGCATGTAATTAGAAAGTTTCTTTTTATTTTTTTTATAATATTCACTAAAATTATTGGCCAAATCAGTTTCATGAATAATCTGGTGATATTTATTTATGTCTTTAAAATAAGACGGTGTATCAAAGACCTCAATATTTTTCTTGAACGATTTAATAAAATATTCAAATGACTCTCTAGATTTTTTATCAACCAATTTCCATGAATCTGTTTTATAAAAAATGAATTTTGGTTCAAACAAAGGTTCTTTTCTACAAGCATTTAACATATCTTCTGTGGAATAGTATACGGTTGCCTGGTCATAAGAGTCTTTTTTGATTAAAACTTTTGCTAATAAAGCAACGTCTTCAACGGTTTTACCAAAAACTCCTATATGGTCTAGAGAGTAAGAAGTTTTTAAAACACCATTTCTAGATATCAATCCATAAGATGGCTTATAACCAACAACACCACAATAAGATGCAGGCCGAATTATAGATCCTCCTGTTTGAGATCCTATTGAGAGTGGGGCCATATGAGATGCAATTACAGCAGCAGATCCACTTGAAGAGCCACCAGGTGTTCTATTGTAGTCATTAGGATTTCTTGTTGCAGGAGGACCTAAATAAGCTAACTCCGAGGTGGCAGTTTTGCCCATAATTATTGCTCCCTCTGATTTTAAAAGATCAACTATTTCAGCATTCTGAGATTGTGTTTTTCCTTTTCTAAGAACAGTTCCACATTCTGTGGGCATATCATATGTACCAATTATATCTTTTAAGGCGACCGGTATTCCATGAAGCAGACCTGTAGTTTTTCCTGATCTTCTGTGATTATCTGCTTCTTCAGCTTTTTCTAGTAAAAGTTTTTTATCAAAATGTACCCAAGCTTTAATATCTTTTTCAAACTTATTTATTTGATCAATATAAGATTTACAAACTTCAACGGATGTTAACTTTCCATCTTTTATTTTTTTTACAATATCATGAACTGAAAGTGAAAATAAGTCACTCATTGATGTCCTAGTCTGCAAATAAAGTTTCTGGCAGCCATAACGCTATACCAGGGAATATATACATTAAAACCATAGCCAATATAACTATTCCAAGGAATGGCATAATACCTTTAAAAATTTCTAATAACTCCACATTTTTACTCTGCACACCTTTTAAATAATATGCAGACATGGCCATTGGTGGTGTTAAAAAAGAGGTTTGTAAGTTTAATGCTATAAGCATTGCAAAAAAATATGGATTAACTCCAAAAAACTCAACTAATGGTAAAAAGATAGGAACAAAAATGATTAGAATTTCAGTCCATTCCAAAGGCCATCCTAATACAAATATTATTAGCTGAGTAATAACTAAAAATTGCCAAGGCTGTAAATCCATAGATTTAAAAAAATGCTCAAATACTTCATGACCTCCAAGATAAGAAAATACAGAAGCAAAAGTCCATGATCCAACAAACAACCACATAATCATTGCACTTGTCTTAGCTGTTAAAAAAACTGACTCCTTAAAGTTTTTCCATTTAAGCGATTTATAAAAAAAAGAGAGAACTAAAGAGCCAAAAGCACCAACGGCTGCCGCTTCTGCTGGTGTAGCAAGACCTGCTAAAATTGTACCAAGTACTAAAATTATTAAAGAAAAGAGTGGTACAAATGAAACTAAAACTTCTTTTAAAATAACAGCTCTAGGTGGAATTTCTTCTGATGGTGGTTTCGGCGCTAAAGATGGATTAAGGTATGCTCTTATAATTACATAAATTATGTATAGACCTGCTAACATTAAACCAGGAAATATCGCAGCTGCAAATAATCTTAGAGGTGATAACTGAGCTATAACAGCATAAACTATTAGCATGATACTTGGAGGTATTAATATTCCTAAACATCCTCCAGAACAAATTACACCAGAGGCAAATTTTTTATCATAGCCCGCTTTTACCATTGCTGGCCATGCTAAAAGACCCATCAATGTAACAACTGCACCAATTATTCCTGTTGCTGTTGAAAATAGTGCACATGTAACAAGAGCTGCTACTGCCATAGATGCAGGTAAGCCATGTAAAGCTAGCCTTATTGCAAAAAATAATCTTGAAACAATGCCTGCTCTTTCAACCAAATATCCCATAAATAAAAATAAGGGGACTGCGGTCAAAACATTATTATCCATTATGGTGTATGTATTTGAGACAAGTAATGAAAAAATCCTATTATCCAAAAGATGTTCCATCCTCGTTGGATCAAAATAGGCGTAATAACCAAAACCAACTCCCATCGCAAGCAAAGTAAATGCAATTGGAAAACCTAATAAGACTGCAAACAGGAATAAGCACATCATGAAGATTGCTATTTCTGGATTTGTTAAACTAAATAACATCTGCTTTATCGTCCTTTTGCGAAGTTCTCATTAATACTTTTTCAGTTTCTTCAGCATCTGCTGATAATCTTTGTGGCCAGCTACCTGTTCTTATACAAATGATCGCCCTGAACACTTCACTAATACCTTGAATAGTTAGCAAAGTTCCTGATAGTGGTATCATTGATTTTGCCATATAAATTTGAATTTGTGCTGGGCTGTTCCAGCTCGTTTCTTTAATTTTCCAAGCGAGAGCAGCGTACTCGTATCCATAAAAAGCTAGCGCTATTACACCTGGAAAAAAGAATAAAAAATACAAAATCAAATCTATCCAACCTTGAACTCGGGTTGGAAAAAGTCTGTATAATACATCTCCTCTAACATGTGCCTCTGTAGATAAACAATATGCACCTGCCATCATGAAAATTGCACCATACATCTGCAAACTAAAGTCAAAATTCCATAATGTTGGATTGTTAAATGCATATGCCATTATCACTTCATAGCAAGTCCCTCCCATTAAAATTACAATACACCATGAAAAAGCTTTTCCCATTGAGGTACTTAATGTGTCAGCAAACTTTATGAAAGAACGCATCATGATGTTAGTCTATGTTAAATTGTTACCTTAAATCAAACAAAAAAAAGGGGACCATAGGTCCCCTTTTTTTTAAATTTCAACACTATTTAGATTTTTACTTTTCCAATAGGTCCAAACTCATTTTCATAAGCAAGTTTGTAATTAGGCTGATTCATCAGCAAGTACTTCATTACTCTCTTAGCGTATGCTTTTTGTGAGTCTACGATTTTCTTAAAGAAAGGATCTTTCTTATTAAAATCACCTATAACTTTATCCCAACCTTTTAATTGTTGAGCTAAAATCTCATCTGAAGTTTGATAAACATTAACTTTATGCTCATTCATCAACTTAGCTAAATCAGCTGAGTATCTTACTAAAGCTTTAAAGTAGTTATCACTGTTAGCAGCATAAGCAGCATTTTTCAAAATTGCTTGATTAGCTGGCGATAAGTTATTTAATGTTTTGTTATTTATTGGTATTTCAAACATCTCTTGCGATTGGTGGAAGCTTCCTAAGTGATAATGCTTAGAAACATCTTGCATACCAAATTGAGAGTCTGAAGTTGGGTTATTAAACTCAGCAGCTTCAATCAATCCAGTTTTCATAGCTGGTTGAATTTCGCCACCTGGTAATTGTCTAACTACCATTCCCATTGCAGTCAAAACGTTAGTCGCAAGACCAACCGTTCTATACTTCATACCTTTAACATCAGATACCTTAGTTACATTTTTCTTAAACCAACCAAATGGTTGTGCTGGCATAGGCATATGAAAGTAACCTGTATAATCGAAACCAACTTTTCTAATTGTTTCTTCATACAATGCTCTTCCTCCACCATACTCCATCCATCCCATAACTTCTTGAGATGACATACCATATGAAGGTCCTGTTCCAAAAAGCGAAGCTGCTGCATTCTTACCATACCAGTAAGCTGTTACCCAGTGACCCATATCTACCGCACCAGAACTAACTGCTTGACCAATTTCTTTAGTCTTAACAATTGCTCCTACTGGCTGAAGATCAATTTTTAATGATCCTCCTGACATGTCGCTAACCATCTTGCAGTAATCACCTGCCATTTCAAAAAAGATGTTGGCTCCACTAGGCCATGCAGCTTGCATTTTTAAAGTTTGTGCTGCACCTAAGTTAACATAAGGCATTGCAACTGCTGCTGCCCCTGCTACTGCTGCTGTTTTAAAGAACTTACGTCTTGAAGGTATTTTACCTTTTAACGATTTTTTTTCTTTAATCATTATTTCTCCTCTTAGTTAATTAACTTAATATAATTAAAACATATATGCTTTAGAGAGTCCTGTGCAAATTAGTCTAATTCTAAATTATTTACAACTAAGAGTAGTAATTAATTATTTATTGTCTTAGTTAAGATCAAAAATCTTACCTGGATTCATTATATTGTTAGGATCTATCGTTCTTTTAATTGATTTCATAACAGGAATATTATCGGGATGTTCCTCTAGGAGATATTCTTTTTTATGAAGTCCTACACCATGTTCTCCTGTAATTGTTCCATTCAATTCTAATCCTTTTTTAATTAGTAGATCATTAAATTCTCTTATTTTTTTGTACATTTCTTTTTTCGCTGGATCATAAGGTAAAACTACATGAAAATTCCCATCCCCTAAATGACCTACCATTGGAGCTCTAAGTCCAAATTTTTTTGCTTCTTCTTCGGCAAAATTTACACACTCTGTTATATTTGAAATAGGAACACATATGTCTGTTGAATAAACTCTTCCATTTTTAATCAAAGCTTTCACTGAATAGTATACGTCCCATCTTGCTTTCCATAATTTATTTCTCTCTTCTAAATCTTTAGCCCATTTAAAAGAGCTCCCGTTATTGTCTTTTGATATTTCTTCTACAATTTTAATATTTTCTTTATTAGATAAATCAGATCCATGAAATTCAAAAAATAACGTTGGGACTGCT
This sequence comes from uncultured Pelagibacteraceae bacterium, assembly GCA_902608975.1. Lineage (GTDB taxonomy): Bacteria > Pseudomonadota > Alphaproteobacteria > Pelagibacterales > Pelagibacteraceae > Pelagibacter. Next base: position 258,304 of record CACLQI010000001.1, on the reverse strand, counting down.
TCAACATCTTTTAATTTAGAATAATTAATGCTAATTTCCATTTGATCTTTATTAAGCATCTCAATCCTGGCTATTGGAACTCCATATTGAATCACGTGTTGGGCAGTTTGAACTGCATTTTCTAAAGTTGGAAAATGACATACCGCAGCCATTATACTCTCTGGTATAGGAGATAGTCTTAAATGAACTTCGGTTATTATACCCAATGTACCTTCTGAACCAATAAATAGATTAGTTAAATTATAACCCGCAGAAGTTTTTTTAGTTCTACTGCCTGTATTTATAATATCACCATTAGGTAAAACTACTGTAAGACCTGTGATTACAGTTTTCATTGTTCCATATTTTACAGCCATCGTCCCTGAAGCAGAAGTTGAAGCCATACCACCAATTGCAGCATTCGCGCCTGGGTCAATGGGGAAAAAAACTCCATCCTCTCTTAAGTAGTCATTTAATTGTTCTTTTGTAACACAAGCCTGAACCCTGCAGTCAAAATCTTCAGCATTTACACTTAATACTTTATTCATTTTTTCAAGTGAGATTGTTATTCCATTTTCATTTCCAACAACATTTCCTTCCAAAGAAGTGCCAGTTCCAAATGGTACTACTGGAATTTTATGCTCATTACATAGTTTTAAAATTTTTGAAACTTCTTCATTGGTCTCTGGAAAAACTACTGCTTTAGATAAGACTGGATCATAAGTATCCTCGCCTCTTGCATAATTTGCTCTTGTCGATTCTGAAGTAGAAAATCTACCGTTAAAAATTTTTTTTAACTCACTTTGTATCTCTTCATTCATTTTTCTAGATTAATTATATAAAAATTATTAAATAAAATACACTTCAATTATCCTATCATTTTTTTTATATTTTCTATTGCTTGGGAAATATTGTCTTGAGATGCAGCAAAACTAAACCTCACATAATCTACAGCTTTTTTACCAAAAGAGGTCCCTGGCACAATTGCAACTCCAGCTTCATGAAGACATCTTTTAGTGAATTCCTCTCCATTCATTCCAGTTCCTATAACGTTTGGAAAAGCGTAAAAAGCTCCACCGGGCAAACTACATTCAATTCCTCTAATACTGTTTAATCCTTCACAAATTAACTTTCTTCTTTTTGTAAATTTTTCCATCATAAAGTTTATAGAGTCATCTGGACCATCAAGAGCGGCAATACCACCAAATTGTATAGCAGCATTTACACATGAGTGATTGTTGACGCAAAACTTAATTACTTGTTCTACAAGTTTTTCAGGCCAAACAGCCCATCCTAGACGCCAACCTGTCATTGAGTAAGCTTTACTCCATCCATCTAGTATAATTAATCTGTCATATAAATCAGGATAATCAAAAAAAGATGGCATTTTTTTTCCATCAAAAATTTGTCTAGAATAAATTTCATCGCTTAAAATTGCTACATTTGGAAATTTTTTTAAGCCCTCTGCCAATTCATCTATTTTATTTTTTTCAGTAAATGCCCCGGTAGGATTATTTGGATTATTTAATATTATTAATCTAGTGTTTTCATTGATTAACGATAATATTTTTTTTGGATTTATAGAAAAATCTTTATTCTCAAGCATGTCTATTGGAACTGCCTTTGCTCCCGTATAATTTATCATCGACTCATAAATCGGAAAACCTGGATCTGGATATATTATTTCGGCACCTGATTCACCGAATAAAGTTATTGCATAATACATTGTAGGTTTTCCACCTGGCATAATAATTACTCTCTCAGGATCAATTTCTGCATTATAAAGTTTTTTAATTTTTCTTGTAACAGCCTGTCTACACTCAATTATTCCATTTGGTAAAACATATCCATGATGGCCATCATCTAAAGCTTTTTTTGCTGCATCTACAACATGTTTGGGAGATTTAAAATCTGGCTGCCCTACACTCAAATGAATTATTTTTTTTCCATCAGCTTCTAATTTTTTTGCTTCTGCTAAAATTTTAAATGCTGTTTCTGTACCAAGTTTTTCAATATTTTTTGCAAGTTGCATTTTATTTTCTATATATTATTTTCGATGCATCAATTTCTTTAAGAGTCTTACAACCCATCAATACCATATTTCTTCTAATTTCATCTTGCATGTTATGAAGTAGTTTCTCAACTCCTTTTTGACCGCCAGCTGCTAAAGAAAATAAAAACATTTTACCAAAGCTACATGCTTTTGCTCCGGCCGCTAAAGCTTTTAATACATGAGTTCCTCTTCTTACCCCTCCATCTAATATGATTTCTAATTTATCACCAACTACATCGGAGATTGCTTTTACTTGATCAAAGGGTGATCTTGATCCATCTAATTGTCTTCCACCATGATTTGAAATCATTATAGCTGTACATCCAATATCAATAGCTCTTTTTGCGTCGTCTACGGACATAACGCCTTTTAGTGCGAAAGGACCATTCCATTTTTTTACACAATACTCTGCATCCTTCCAACTCATTGTTGGATCGTATTGCTCGTTAATATATTCCATTACTGACTTTGCAATATTTGTTCCTTTATCTGTTTTTTTGGCAACATTAGACAATTCAAATTTTTTATGAGTTAAATAATTAAACACCCACTCAGGTCGCATAACAAAACTCATTAAACTTTTAAGAGTTAGTTTTGGTGGTGTTGTAAATCCTGATCTGTGATCCCTTTCTCTGTTACCTGCTACGAGAGTATCCACAGTCAAACACATTGCGTCGAATCCGGATCTTCTTGATCTTTCTATTAAATCATCAGAAATTGATCTGTCTTTGTGAACATATAACTGAAATAATTTTGGACCACTTGAGATATTAGATACTTCTTCAATAGTATTGTTTCCCATAGACGACATACTGTAAAAAGTTCCAAATTTGTCTGCGGCCCTTGCTGAGGCAATATCTCCCTCATGGTGATAAAGTCTCTGCATCGCGGCAGGAGAGAGAAAAATTGGCATATCAATTTTTCTACCAAATAAAGTAGTTGATAAATCTGGGTTACCAACACTAGCAAGAATATTAGGTACTAAATCGCAATCATTAAATGAATCAGTGTTTCTTCTTAGTGTAGACTCATCATCTGCACCACCATCAATGTAATGAAAAATTGGTGAAGGTAATTTTTTTTTAGCAAGTTTTCTAAAATCTTCAAAGTTATGGCAATTTTTTAAACTCACTATCTTCTAAATCTTAAATTTTCTCTGTTCAGATCGCTAATTTTGGTACAACCCATTAATTTCATATCTCTTACTAATTCAGCCTTGTACTTTTCTATAGCTCTCTCAACACCTGCTTGTCCCCCCGCTGCTAGAGCATAAAGATACAATCTTCCACCAGAGCAAGCTTTAGCACCTAGTGATAACGCCTTAAGCATATGAGTCCCTCTATGAATTCCACCTTCACAAATTACATCAAGTTTGTCACCAACAGCATCAACAATCTCAGCAAGTTGATCAAATGGTGATCTTGATCCATCAAGTTGTCTTCCTCCATGATTTGAAACCATTATACCTGTACATCCAATATCAACCGCTCTCTTAGCATCCTCAACACTCATCACCCCTTTCAGTGCAAAATGTCCACCCCATTGGGCACAAAGTTTTTCAGCATCTTTCCAATTCATAGATTGATCTAACATTGTAGAAAAATAATTTCCGATTGAAGTATTAGTGTCAGTACCTTCTTTTACATAATCTTGGAGGTGAGGTAATTCAAACTTACCTTTAGTTAAATAATTTATTCCCCACATTGGTTTTATTGCAAAACTGAATAAGCTAGATAAAGTTAGTTTAGGAGGAGATGTAAAGCCAGTTCTTAAATCTCTTTCTCGATTTCCTCCTGTTATTGTATCTACTGTTAAAGCCATAACATCAAATTTAGCTGCTTTTGCTCTTTCCAAACAAGAGTCATTTAAGCCTCTGTCTTTATGAAAATAAAACTGAAACATCTTTGGAGTATCAATCATAGAAGATATTTCCTCTACACTAACTGTAGCTAAGGCTGAGACACCAAACATAGTATTGAATTTTTGTGCTGCTTTTCCAACTGCTCTTTCACCATCATAATGAAAAAGTCTTTGGAGCGCTGTAGGTGCAAGATAAAAAGGTAAATCTAATTTTTTACCAAATATTGTAGTTGATAAATCAACATCTTCGACTCCCCTTAAAACATTTGGAACTAAATCAACATCATCAAAAGCGCTTGTATTTCTAGCGTAAGTTATTTCATCATCTGCTGCACCGTCAATGTAATGAAATATGGGTGATGGTAATTTTTTTTTTGCTAATTTTCTAAAATCACCAAAATTGTGACAATCTTTTAAATTCATTGAAAATTTTTAAAACTTTTTAAGGAAATTAAACATATAACTATTTGCCCCAGGATTTTTATCTCCTAAACTTGCATTAGATATATGATTATAAGAAAAACCAAACTGACTCTCTTTTGGTAAGTCAAAAGATAATTGTACTTCACTTTTGAATTCTACTATGTGCCCCAAATTTTTACCATCGCCCTGGTTGTATAATCCCGGAGTAAAGCTTGGAGTTATATTAATATTACCAACTTTATACATTGCTTGCACTCCTGTATAAATATAAGTAGCGCTATCCTGTGTAATTAAAGCTCCTGTAACTGGTGAAAGGGTTCCAAAAAAACTTTCTCTTATAAGATTCTCATTTTGATGTTGAAAACCAATTATTTGCGATCTTTTTCCATGATCACTAAAATCGAACATACCAGTGTAAATATTAAACTCATGCTCGCTACCTGAAATTTTTTTAACATCCTCACTTTTTAAAGGTAAGGATATTAATAAAAAAAGATTAACCAGAAAAAAATATTTTTTTATAAGTTTCAGTTTCATTTTTATAATTTTACAATATTTATATATATAGCTAAACCTTTCTAAACACTAATTTTTTAAGTATTATTGCACCTCCTAAAAAAAATAACAATACCGGCAATGCCCATAGAATAAACGTATTTCTGTTAAAACCCGTATCATAAACAATCCATTCTCCATACTTATCTATAAGAAATTCGTAAATTTCTTTTTCACTCAATCCTTCTTCAATTTTCTTTTTTATAAGAAGCTTCATGCTTACCGCAAATTCAGACTGAGAATCATAAATTGATTGTCCTTGGCAAATTACACATCTTAAATTCTTTGAAATTTTAATAGTGAGTTGATCGTTTTTTTCTGCAAAAGAAATAGTGAAAGAATTCAATATAACAGCTAATAAAAAAAATATTTTAAATAATTTCATTTAACAATTGAATTAATTTGGTTTACTGAATCATCTGTTAAATTTCCAATAAAAGTTTTTATTATTTTTTTATCTTTATTAATCAAAAAAGTTTCTGGTATTCCATATCCACCAAACTCAATTGATACGATTCCACTTTTATCAGTTATTGTAACAGAAAAAGGATTTCCTAATTTTTTTAAAAAATTTTTTGCTTTTTTTGGATCATCTTTATAATTTAAACCTATAAGTTTAATTGAAGGATTTTTACTTAGTTCCATTAGTTGTGGATGCTCTTCTCGACAAGGAGCACACCAACTAGCCCAAATATTTAAAATATAATAATCACTACTTTGAAATATTTCACTTGATGTAATTTTTTTTTTTGTGAAAAGATCTTCAGATATAAATTCTGATACTTGTCGACCTTCTTCTTTTTCTGGCACATAAATGCTTGAGCCTTGCAGGCTTTTGAATAATACAAAAAAACAAAAGCTTAAAAAAAATATCAATAAAATGATTAAAATTTTATTTTTCATATAGTCTGTTATATAAACTTAAAAAACCTCCAATAGCCAACAACAAAGTCGATATCCAAATCCAAATCATAAATGGTTTAACTTGATATCTTACGTTAAAATACTCATTACCTTTTATGGTATTCATAACTAAAAATTTATCCTTTAATAAAGTTGTTTTAATGTCTGCTTCACTAGTAATTACCAATGGTTGATCGTAAATCCTTAATTCAGGTTTAAATAAAAAAATATTTTTCTTGTCATCCTCAATTGTAAAATGGCCAACTACCGACTTGTAGTTTTTTTTTTGATTATTTTCTATAGATTTAAAGAATATTTTTTCATTTTTAAAAGTAAATTTTTCTCCAACTTTTAAATTAATTATTGTTTCGCTGGAGAAGATGACGTTAAATAAAATACTTAAAATTAACAAACTAAAACCAAAATGAGATATTTTTTTTGAAAAATTGTATGAGTCTTTAGAAAATAAATCTCTAATTGTAACTATAAATAAATAAAAAGATGCCGCTATTAAGAAAATATTAATTAAGTTTGTTTTTCCAATATTTTTATAAATTATAAGAGATATTATCAATGAAATAAAAAAAAATATAATAAGTTGAATTTTATTTTTAATATTTGTTTCTTTAATCCATTTTAAATTAGGTCCTATTGACATGAAAATAAGAAAAAATATTAAAAAAGGTACAATTAACTTTGTATAGAATGGTGGTCCAACTGAAATTTTATTATCAACTAAAACTTCTAAAAAAATTGGATATAAAGTTCCAATGAACACTACTGATAAAAAATACATTAAAAACCAATTATTTACTAAAATTGAAACTTCCTTACTAAAAAAATAAATTTTTTTAAAATTTTTTTGTTTTTCATTATTAAAAACAAAAAAAATGATTAAAGAAATTGTTATTAAAAAAAATAGAAAACATAAAATAAAAAGACCTCTTGATGGATCATTTGCAAATGTATGCACTGAGTTTAATATTCCTGATCTTACTAAGAATGTTCCACACATACTTAAGGTAAAAGTTGCTATTGATAAAATGATTGTCCAAGATTTTAGGAGTTCTCTTTTTTCAAGAACTAAAATACAATGAAGTAAAGCAGTTAAACAAATCCATGGCATTAATGATACATTTTCAACTGGATCCCAAAACCAAAAACCACCCCAACCGAGCTCATAATACGCCCAAATCGAACCAACCATAATTCCAATGGTTAAAAAAATCCATGAAATTAAAATCCAAATCTTAATATTTTTCGCCCAATCTTTTGATATATAATTTTCAATTACTGCGGCTAGCGTTGCAGAAAAAATTAATGAAGATCCTACATAACCCACATATAAAATTGGAGGATGGATTGCTAAAGCTGGATCTTGTAAAATTGGATTAAGACCCAAGCCTTCATTTGGTCTTGGAAATAAATAGTTAAAAGGATTGGAAGTTACTAAGACAAATAAAAAAAAACCAATAATTATTATTTGTTGAAAAGTTATAGTTAAAATTCTGTATCTTTTTAATTCATTTTTCGAATTAATTAAGAACAAAAACAAAAATAAAACTAAAACCAGCAACCAAAGTAGTAAACTTCCTTCGTGATTTCCCCAGGTACCTGAAATTTTATAAAGAATAGGCTTTTTTGTATGAGAATTATTAAAGACTGTTTCGTTACTAAAATCAGATATTACAAAACAAATAACTAAACTAGCAAAACTAATTAATACAAAAAAAAGCTGTAAAAATGATATTGAAAAAATATGCTTATCAATAATTTTTAATTTGTAACTTTTTAAAGATAATATAAAAATTAGGATTGAAGTTAGCAATCCCATAACAAGAGAATAATGGCCTATATGATTAGCTAACAATTTATTTTTCTCCTAAAGCTTCTTTTACTTCTGGCGGCATATAATTTTCATCGTGCTTTGCTAAAATTTTAACAGCCTTTAAATAATTTCTATCTTGCAAAAAACCTTCTGCTACAACTCCTTTATTTTCTGAAAATAAATTTGGTACTGATCCCGAATAACTGACGTTAATCTCATTTTTAAAGTCTGTTACTATAAAATTAATTTTGTCAGAATTAATACTTATAGATTTATTTTTTACCATTCCTCCAACTCTAATTTTTTTTGATTCAATTTCTTCTAAATTTTTAATATCAGTTGGCGAAAGAAAAAAAACCACATCTTTTTCTAAAGATTTAAGAATCAAAAAAACAGATAAAATAATGGTTAAAACGAGTGCTAACAAAAATACTATTCTTAATTTAACTTTTTTTACCATTTTTGGATTTTAAAGTTAAATTTTAGTAATTATAGTATTTAGCAATATCTCTTTATTTATTTTTTGTTCTCTAACAACAGCAGCTTTAGCTTCGTTTAATTTACCAAACTTAATAATATATTTTTTTTGTTCTTTCAGTAGCTGAAGTTTCGTTATCAAATATAATGATGCAAAACTCATAAGGGTAAACATAAAAGCTGACCAAACATAAAGTCCATACCCGTTCATTAAAATTATATTGTTGATCATAGTCTATCTAATCCTTTATTTTTAATCCTTATCATTTCCGTATTAAATTTCATCAAAAAAATCAATAAGGAGAATAGAGCAAATGCCGCAGTCATAATACCTAATGGTATTAACATTGATGAATGAATGGTTGTATCACTCATAATTTTTATTGATGGACCCTGATGTAAAGTGTTCCACCAATTAACAGAGAACTTTATTATCGGAACATTAATCGCGCCAACTATTATAATTAAAGAGCTTATTTTAATTGCATTATTTTCATTTTCTATAATTCTCCATGACAATAAATACATAAAATAAAACAAAGCTAAAATAAGCATGGAAGTTATTCTTGCATCCCATGCCCACCAAGTTCCCCATGTTGGTTTACCCCATATCGATCCTGTTATTAAGGCGATTATGGTAAAAATAAATCCTGATGGAGCTAAACTTTTTGATATTAAAAAAAATTTTTTATTTTTAAAAATAAAGGTACCTACTGATAAAAAAGTTATCATAGAAAATATACCAAGAGCCATCCATGCAGCAGGAACATGAACATACATAATTCTTACTGAGTGACTTTGTTTATAATCTTCTGGAGATAAGAATAGAGCCTCGGTTAAACCTATTGTTAATACAATTATAAATAAAACAAATACATACTTTGTTAATTTTGAAGAAATTTCAAAAATTTTTCCTATTCTAAAAAAATCAAACATTAATAGATTATATATATTAACAAAGAAGTTTTTTTAATTATTATTTAAAAAAAATTCCGATCAAGAATGCTGAGGGAGAAAATAATAAGGGAAACGAATGCATTCCTGATCAGAATATAATTATTCTAAACAAATGTTATGTCTAAGATTTGTAGTAAATGTGTTTAAAAAGTGACTTAAGCTTTAATTAGATAGCTTAAAATAAGTTGATCCTTTTTTTCCTGAAAATATCTCATTAATTAATGGATGTTTAATTGGTTCGTCAGAATCATCATTAATTAAGTTTTGTTCGGATACATATGCCTCATAAGTTATTTCATCATTTTCAGCTAGCAAATGGTAAAATGGCTGATCTTTTTTGGGCCTAACATTTTTAGGAATAGATTGGTACCATTCTTCAGAATTGTTAAACTCAAAATCTACATCATATATAACACCTCTAAAATCAAAGTGTTTATGTTTAACTATATCTCCTATTGAAAATTTTGCTTTTTGAATTGGCACATTGTTAGTATGGGTATTTGTAAAAAAAAATCAATAAAAAAAATATTAATGTTTAGTTAATCTGTTAATATGTTTGTGTGAATAAAAATTTTGTCAAATTTGTCACAGACTTTGGGCCCTTAGCAATATTTTTGTATATATATTATAGTAGCGACAAGGATATTAAAGTTGCATTAGTCCCATTTATTATAGCAACTATAGTTGCTTTAATTATAGTTTGGTTATTAGAAAAAAGAGTTCCCATGGTTCCACTTTTGGGTGGTATATTAATAACTTTCTTTGGCGGTTTAACAATTTACTTCGATAATCCAATTTTTATTTATGTAAAACCAACTATAATTAATATTCTATTTGGATTAGCTCTTTTATTTGGAAAATACTTTACTAAAGAACCTATTTTAAAAAAAATAATGGGTAAATCTTTATCTTTAACTTCGATAGGTTGGGATTTATTAAATAAAAGATGGGTTTACTTTTTCTTTTGTTTGGCATTACTAAATGAAATAGTTTGGAGAACTCAAACAGAAGAATTCTGGGTAAATTTTAAAGTTTGGGGTATTTTGCCGATTACTTTTATTTTTACAGCATTTCAAGTACCTTTAATAAACAAATATAAAATTAATGAATAGGAACTTAAGATTAGTAATCAATAACTCATCGAAAAACGTAGAAGAAAAATATTTTTTTGAGAAAGATGAATTAAAAATTATATTAAATTTATATGCTCAAATGGTGTCGAAAGGATCTTGGAAAGACTATGGCTTAACAATATCAAATCGACAAGTGGGCTTTAGTGTTTTTAAAAATGCAACTGAAAATGCTATGTATAAAATTTGTAAAAACTTTAAACCAAGCAGTAAAAATTTAAAATATTTGGTTACCGACTCTAGTGGTAAAATTTTAAAAAATTCAAATGATTTAGACAATATGTTAAAGAATACTAATTGGAAAAAACTGACTGGTTAAATTATCTTCTCTGGCCAAAAAGTCTTAAAAGCATTATAAACAGATTAATGAAGTCTAAATATAGAGTTAAAGCGCCCATAACAGCCTTTTTGCCAATGATTTCTCCACTATCAGATGCTGCATACATGTTTTTAATTTTTTGCGTGTCGTAAGCTGTCAAACCAACAAATATTAGCACACCCAAAATAGAGATTACAAAATACATCATCGAAGATTTAAGAAAAATATTTACCAATGAGGCAATAATGATTCCAATTAAACCCATAAATAAAAAAGATCCAAGTTTAGTAAGATCTCTTTTAGTTGTGTATCCGTATAGGCTCATCGCACCAAATGTTGCTGAACTAATAAAAAATACTCTAGCTACACTAACTCCAGTGTAAACTAACAAAATCCATGACAACGATAGTCCCATTAAGGCTGCGAAAATCCAAAAAACAGTTTGTGCTTTAGCAGAACTCATCTTATTTATTCCAAAACTCATGTAAAAGACGATACCAAGAGGCGCTAACATCACTATCCATTTTAAGCCTGAAAAAAATAGAGCATTTCCAAAACTTGTAAATCCTGTGATTGCTCCATTTACATCTGTTACTACTGAGGTCTTAAAAGATAGAAGTGCAATAATTCCTGTAAGCAAAACACCTGTTGCCATATAATTGTATACCTTGAGCATATAAGATCTAAGACCCTCATCCCAAACTACAGTTTTTTTAGCAGTTGTTGCTTGAAAAATATTTTGTCTGTTAAAATCCATAAGTTATATATAGTAATTTTTTTATGAATTTTCAAGAAGTCTAAATGATTGTTAAATTTTTATGAATTATAAAAAACTAGGAAATACTGACTTAAATGTAAGCACAATATGTCTGGGCACAATGACTTGGGGAGAACAGAATACTCAAGATGAGGCTTTTGATCAAATGGATTATGCTTTAACTAAAGGAGTAAATTTTTGGGATACTGCTGAACTATACTCGGTACCTCCTAAACCTGAAACTTTTGGTCATACAGAATTAATTATAGGAAATTGGTTTAAAAAAACAAAAAAAAGAAATGAAGTAATTTTAGCTACAAAGGTGTGTGGTCCTATGAGATCGTACGTAAGAGGCGGGGGAAACCAATACGGAATAAAAAATATTACAGATGCATTGGAAGGAAGTCTAAAGAGATTACAAACTGATTACATTGATCTTTATCAACTACATTGGCCTGAAAGAAATACTAATATGTTTGGTAGGCTTGGATATGAACATAATGACGATGGCAACTGGAATAAATTTGAAGATGTTTTGGGAAGTTTAAAAAAATTTATTGACGCTGGTAAAATAAGATACATAGGCCTATCAAATGAAACACCATGGGGAACTAACAAATTTTTAGAAGTTTCCAAAGAAAAAAATCTTCCAAGAATGATGTCTGTTCAAAATCCTTACAATTTACTTAATAGAACTTATGAAGTTGGCTTGGCTGAAATTTCGATACGAGATAAAATAGGATTGTTAGCATACTCCCCTTTAGCAATCGGATATTTATCTGGAAAATATAGAAATAATCAAATTCCAAAAAAATCAAGATTAGATCATGATAGTGATTTTTGGACTAGATATAATAAACCAAATGCAGAAAAGGCTGTCGAAGCTTACTATGACATAGCAAAAAAAAATAACATAGATATGGCTCAAATGTCTCTAAAGTTTTGTGAAATTCAGCCATTTATTACAAGTGTGATTATTGGCGCTACCACAATGGAGCAGTTGAAAACTGATATAGAAAGTGTAAATGTAAAATTAACAGATGAAATTATCAAAGAAATTAATGAAGTTCAAAAAATATATCCAAACCCATGCCCATAATTAAAAACCTAATATTAATATTATTTTCTTTTATGATTGTTAATCATGCGAATTCTGAAGAAGTAAAAAAAATTTTAAAAAATAAAGACTGGGAAACGTACGTTATTAAAAATGAAAGTGGTAAAGTTTGTTTTGCTCAATCAATACCAATTTTACAAGCTCCAAAGTCAAATCCAAGGGAAGCAAGACTTTTTGTATCTTTTAGACCTAATGAGAAAATTTCTGATGAAATAAGTATTACCTCTGGATATGAATATAATAAAAAAAACTCAGTTATGGCAAGATCTGGGAAGTATAGATATAAATTTGATATATCTCAGGAAAATTTTGCTTGGATGGCTGATAATAAAAAAGAAAAAAAAATGATAAAAACTATGAAAAGAGGATCAAGAATAATGATTACTGGATATAACCAAAAAGGATCTCAAACAATTGATCACTATTCTCTTTTAGGATTTACTAAAGCATACAACTCTGCCAAAAAAAGCTGCAGCTAATCAATAAATGAAATCTAAGAAAAGAATTGTTCTCGCATACTCGGGGGGGTTAGACACATCTATAATACTAAAATGGCTTCAAAAAAATTATAACGCTGAAGTCATAGCTTATACCGCAGATATTGGGCAAAAAATTAATAAAAAAAAAATTTATAAAAATGCAAAAAAATTAGGTGTAAAAAAAATTATTATTGAAGATCTTAAAGATATTTTCGTTAAAAATTATGTTTATCCAATGTTAAGGGGTCATGCATTATATGAAGGTGTTTATTTGCTTGGAACAGCGATTGCTAGACCTCTGATTGCTAAAAGACAAATAGCAATTGCTAAAAAACTTAAAGCTTATGCTGTTTCACATGGGTCAACGGGTAAGGGAAATGATCAAGTTAGATTTGAGTTAGGATACCATTATTTTGGTCCAAAAATAAAAGTTATTGCTCCTTGGAGAGAATGGAAACTAAATTCAAGAACTGACTTAATTAAATATGCTAAAAAAAATAATATTATTATACCCAAAGATAAAAAAGGTGCGCCACCTTTTTCTATTGATGATAATTTATATCATACTTCTACAGAGGGAAAAGTTTTAGAAAATCCAAAAAATGCCGCACCAGAATTTGTTTTTCAAAGGACTATTTCTCCTGAAAGAGCGCCTAATAAAAACACGATTATAAGTATTGGATTTAAAAATGGAGATCCTATAACTATTAATGGTAAAAAATTGTCGCCAGGAAATCTTTTAGAAAAATTAAATATTTTTGCAGGTAAAAATGGAATTGGTAGAGTTGATTTAGTTGAAAATAGATTCATTGGAATAAAATCTAGAGGCGTCTATGAAACACCAGGGGGAACTGTATTAATGCTAGCTCATAGGGCTATCGAGTCAGTTACACTGGATAAAAAAACTATGCATAAAAAAGATGAAGTTATGCCCCGCTATGCAGAACTAATTTATAATGGCTACTGGTATTCAAAAGAAAGATTTAAAATTCAAAAAATAGTTGATTTAAAAAAAAATAAAATTAATGGCTCAGTAAAACTAAAACTATATAAAGGAAACATGACCATTCTCTCAAGACAAACAAAGAGTAATGCCTATTCAATGAAAAAGGTTTCTTTTGAAGAAAATAAAACATTTAATAAGTCAAATGTTGAGAGATTTATTAATTTTCATAAAAAAAAACTATAAAAACTCATTCAAAAGAGTTGCGTCAACAAGCGCTAGTTTTTAATGAAAATTAATGTATATAAATAGAAACTTCGTATGGAAAATATTACAAAAAATTTACAACTTGCTCTATTAACAATAATTTTAATTAGTACAGTTATTGCTGTTGGAATAGAAATAAAAACAATGTTCATGAATCAATCTGTTACATTGGCTGACCTTCTTTTGATGTTTCTATATTTGGAAGTATTAGCAATGGTAAGAGTTTTTTGGAGCCAACAATCAATAAGTATTACATTACCTTTGTTAATTGCAATAACGGCTCTATCTCGATTTATTATTTTGCAGGGAAAAGAAATGGATCCTTCTGGATTGGTATATGAGGCTGTTGCTATAGCATTAATTGCATCTGCAATTGTGATTTTAAGATTAAGACATAGTGATAAATTGGGTATTAGACCAAGAAAGAAAAGAAAATAATCTATTTTTGAGATCTTTTAAAACACTCAATAGTATTTTTTAACAAGCAAGCAATTGTCATAGGACCAACACCACCCGGTACAGGTGTTAAAGCTTTTGCAACTTTTGATACTTCATCAAATTCAACATCGCCAACAATTCCTTTATCAGTTTTATTTATTCCAACATCAATAACTATTGCATCTTTTTTAATCCAATCACCTTTTACAAGCTCAGGTATTCCAACTGCTGCAACTATAATATCACCCTTTAAACACTCACTTTTTAGATCTTTTGTTTTAGAATGTGTAATTGTAACCGTGCAATTTTCTTTCAAAAGTAGTTGAGTCATTGGCTTTCCATTTAAATTAGATCTGCCAACAACAACTGCTTTTTTGCCACTTAAGTTTGGCTCAATTTTTTTTATCAACAAATAACACCCAAGCGGTGTACATGGAACTGAACTCTCATAACCTGAAGATAAATTTCCGACATTCCTAGGATGAAATCCATCAACATCTTTACTTGGTACAATTGTTTCAATAACTTTTTTTTTATCAATATGTTTTGGTAAAGGTAGCTGAACTAAAATGCCAGATACGCTCTCGTCTTTATTAAGTTCATCAATTTTAGCTAGAACTATTTTCTCTTCAACTGTGTATGGATACCTAATTATTTCTGATTTTAAGCCAACTTCATTTGCTGATTTTTCTTTATTTCTAACATAAATTTGACTTGGAGGATCTTCCCCAATCAAAATCACCGTTAATCCTGGAATTTTATTATATTTAGTTTTAAGTTCTGAAACTTCTTTCTTTAATTCTTCCCTAAGTTCTAACGCTGCTTTTTTTCCATCAATTAAAATCATAATTAAGCTAAAATATCATTGGTGCTACGTAGAGCTTCATACACATTTCTATAAACCAAATCAACAAAAGTAATATAACTGGTGATATGTCTAAAGTACCTAGATTAGGTAAAAAACGTCTTATTTTATTTAAAATAGGATCGGTTAATCGATAAGTTAATTCTAAAATAGAATAAACAAATCTATTTTGTGCATTTAAAATATTAAATGCAATTAACCAACTAATAATTACATTGGCTATTACAACATAAGAATAAAGTTTTAAGATTTGAAGAGCTAAATAAAAAATTGCAATCATTTTTTCTCTACATAAATAGACTGACTTGGGAAAGCAAATGAAGCTTTATTTTTTTCAACTATTTGCTTAATTGAAATAGCAAGTCTTTCTTTAACAGCTAACCATTCATCCCAATCGTCCGTTTTTGTAAAGCAACGTATATACATATCAATAGAACTATCTGCAAATTTATCTACTCTAACTGCATAGCCGAGATCTGGCTTATAGTCCTCATGTTTTATTATAAAGTCCTCTATCTCGTTTCTTATCGTTTTAAGTTGTTCAACACTAGTGTCGTACTGTAAATTTATTGTCCAACTAATAATCCAATTAGTTGTTTGACTAATATTAATTACTGCATTTTCAGCAAATTGAAAATTTGGAATGATTGCGATTGATTTATCAAACTTACGTATTACGGTTGATCTAAAGCCTATTTTTTCAACAATTCCTTCTATTATATTTTCTACAAGAATCCAATCTCCAATTTTAAATCTCTTTTCAACTAAAACTAAAATTCCAGAAATTAAATTTTTAAACAAATCTTGCGCTCCTAATGCAACAGCAACACCGAACAAACCTAAACCTGCTATGATTGGTCCTATTTTTATTCCCCAAAGCTCAAGTACTGCCGCTAAACCAAGAATAAAAATTAAAATTTTTAGTGATTTTATAATCCAGCCTATTAGTTCTCTTGTTAAAACTTTTCCTAGTCCACTCAAAATATATGAGATTGGCTCTATTATTTGGTGCATTATCCAAAAAATAAAAATTGTAATTAATGTTCTGTTTATAGTATCTACTATCGCCCTACTGTCTTCAGAAAAAGACATATAATAACTTGCTATAAAAAAACCTATAACAATTGGAAGAAATCTTGCTGGTCCTTCCATAGCTTGAACGAAAGTGTCATCCAATTTGTTGCTAGTTTTTTTTGTTATATTTTCTAATCTTTTTATAATTATTCTGCTTATTAAGCCTCTAAAAATTAAAAAAATAAGAAAGATTCCTATTCCAATTAAAATTTGAAATATATCTACTCCAAGAATCCCTTTATTCCACACCGACAAAAAGAGTTCTTTAAAATTATTAAAAATTTCCATAACTAAATTTTATATAGCAAAAATTCCTCTTCGCCAGGGCTAAAAATAAAAATTTTTTTCCATTTAATTTCATTTAATACAGAAGAGGTTTTTTCGCTTATACACATTAAATTAGTATCCATCCAGAGATTACTTAAATTGTAGTTTTTAATTAAATTTAAAAAGCTTGATGCACTATTTTGTGAATATACATAAACTACATCTGGCATTTTCATCTTAATTTTTTCTACAAAACCCTCATTCAAATTTTCTGTATGTTTGGCTGTATAATTTACTATTCTTGCAACATCATATCCTTCAGAAATAAGTTTTTTATCTAATTCATTAGAAACAATTTCTCCACTTACATAAAGTAACTTTCCATCAGATGAATTAAAATTCTGCAAAATAATTTCCTTCAGATTGTTAACATTTCCTTCAGCTGAAAAAGTATTTTGAAAGCCATAATTTCTTGCTTTTTTTTCAGTCGCTGTGCCTACACAAAAACAATCAATTTTTTTATTAATTTTTTTTAAATTTAAAAATTTAATTGCATTAGAGCTAGTAAAAATTATTCCTTTAAAATCTTCAAAATTAATTTTTTCATAATTTTTTTTTTCAACATAAATTAGTGGCATATGTGAAACTTCATGGCCTAGTAATTGAAATTTAACCATCATATCCTGACAGTCTTCCAGAGGTCTAGTAAATAAAATATGCATAATTATTTTTTATATGAATCTTTAGATTTTTTTTTTAATATTTTACCAACTTCTTTACCAAGTTCAGCTGCCAAACTAAGATCTTTTGAAGATTTAATATAGAATCTTTGTTTGCCGTCTAAAGAAAATAGCTCTGCTTCTAAAAAAATTTTATTAACTTCAATTTTTGCAAAAGCTCCAATGGCTGTTTCGCAATCACCTTCTAAAGTTTTTAGCACGTTTCTTTCAGCTTGAACGCAGTAATGTGTTTTTTTATGATTTATTTGATTTAATAATTTTATAATAGTTTCATCGTTTTCTCTGCACTGTAAAGCAATGACTCCTTGTCCTGCGCAAGGAATAATTTCCGAGGTTGAAAAAACTTGTGAAATATTATTTGTTAAATCTAAAGATTTAACTCCTGCGTAAGATAAAATTATTGCATCAAAAAGATTTTCATTCAATTTTTTAATCCTTGTATCGACGTTTCCTCTTATAAGTTTGTATTTTAAATCATTTCTAATCCTTTTTAATTGAAACTCTCTTCTAAATGACGAAGTTCCTACAATAGAATCTTTAATAAGTTTTTGAAAATCTAAATTATTTTTACTAATTAAAATCTCTCTTGGATCATTTCTTTCCAAAAAACAGTTGGTAATTAAACTTTCTGTTTCAGTTGATGGAAGATCTTTAAGAGCATGAACTGCTATATCTATTCTTTTGTTTATGAGCTCTTCTTCAATTAATTTACAAAATAATCCCTTGCCTCCTGTATCTGAAAGTCTTACATCTTGAATTACATCTCCTTTTGTAGTGATTTTTTTTATCTCAATATCAAGCTCTTTTGATAATTTTTTAAGCTCAGTTTTGGCTCTATGGGCATAAATTAATGCTAATTTGCTTCCTCGGGTGCCAAGAATAATTTTTTTGCTTTTCATTTAATTTGTTTATAATCCATATCTTACATTGAGATTGTATTATTTATAAAAAATAATTTAATGAAAAAAAAACCCATAATACTAGGAATTGAAACAAGTTGTGATGAAACAGCTGCCTCAATAATACAGGAAAATAAAGATGACAGTGTTAAAGTTTTATCTAATATTGTTTCAAGTCAAGTTGAAGTTCATAAAGAATTTGGAGGAGTTGTTCCAGAACTTGCAGCCAGATCTCACGCTGAAAAAATTGATTTAATAACCAAAAAAGCAATCTCAGAGAGTAAGGTAAAAATTAATGACATTGACGCTGTAGCTGCTACTGCTGGACCAGGACTTGTCGTTTGTTTATCAGTTGGTCTCAATTTTGGAAAAGCTATCGCTGCTTCATTAAAAAAACCTTTTATTGCTGTTAATCATCTTGAAGGACATGCTTTAAGTCCTAAAATTAATACAAAGCTTAATTATCCATATTTACTTCTTTTAATCTCAGGTGGCCACAGTCAGTTCCTTAGTGTTGAAAAATTAGGAAAATATAAAAGATTAGGAACAACAATTGACGATGCTCTTGGTGAAGCATTTGATAAAACTGCAAAATTAATTGGAATCGAATTTCCCGGAGGTCCAAAAATTGAAGAATACGCAAAAAAAGGAGATCCAAATAAATTTATTTTACCTAAGCCCATAATTAATAAAGGTGGCTGTAATTTATCGTTCGCTGGTCTTAAAACCGCAGTCTTAAAAATTTCTAAAAAAATAAAAACTAAGAAAGAAAAATTCGATCTTGCAGCATCCTTTCAAAAAACTATTGAAGAAATATTATACATAAAAAGTAAAATAGCCTTTAAGGAATTTAAAAAAATAAATAAAAATGGAAATAGATTTGTCGTAGCGGGAGGAGTAGCTGCAAATAAAAAAATTAGAAAAGTTTTAGAAACTCTTTGTAATGAGGAAAATTTTGAATCGATTTTTCCACCTCCTAGTTTATGCGGCGATAATGCTGCTATGATAGCTATGGTTGGTTTAGAAAAATTCAAAAAAAAACAGTTTAATAAATTAAATTATCCAGTAAGCCCTAGATGGGCATTAGATGAAAATGCAATTTTTTTAAAAGGTGCTGGTGTAAGACTTTAATGAAATACTGGCTATTAAAATCTGAACCAAATGTTTGGTCTATAAATCAACAAAAAAAGGAAGGCTTTAGAGGAGCAACATGGGATGGTGTTAGAAATTATCAAGCCGCAAATAATTTAAAAAAAATGAGAAAAGGCGATCTTTGCTTTTTTTATCACTCAAATATTGGAAAAGAAATCGTTGGGATAGTTGAGGTAATTAAAGAGGCTTTTCTTGATCCATCTGATAAAAAAAAAAGATTTGTGGCAGTAAAAGTTAAATTTAAAGGTGTATTAAAAAAACCAGTTACACTAGAAAATATCAAGGAAAACAAACATCTTAAGCATTTATCTCTTATAAAACAAAGTAGATTGTCGGTTATGCCTATAGACTCTAAAAGCTGGAAAATTATAAATATGATGAGTAGTATCAAATAAAAAAAAAATGGCCAAAAGATCAAAGAAAAAATTAAAAAGTAAAAAAAAAGTTAAAAAGAGAAAAAAATTTTTATTAAAAAAAAGAAATAAAAAAACTGAAACTAGTAATGACATAATTATTAAAACTAAAAACGAGTGGATTAAAAGAGCACTAGTTAATAAATCTGGATATGAAACAAAGTACAAAAAATCGATTAAAAATAATGATGATTTTTGGAAAAAAGAAGGAAAGAGAATAACCTGGATTAAACCATACAAAAAAATTAAGAATGTAAAATTTAGTAAAGATGAAGTCTACATAAAATGGTATGAAGATGGAACTTTAAATGCATCAGAAAACTGCATTGATAGACATTTAAAAGATAAAAAAGATAAAACCGCAATAATATGGGTTGGTGATGACCCGAAGGATACTAAAAAAATTTCCTACAAACAATTACATAAAGAGGTTTCAAGAGTAGCTAATGGGCTTAAACAACTAGGTGTTAAGAAAGGGGATCGAGTTACTATTTACCTGACGATGATTCCAGAATTAGCCTATACAATGCTCGCATGTGCAAGAATAGGAGCTATACATTCAATTATCTTTGGTGGCTTTTCTCCCGACTCAATAGCTGGAAGGATTGATGATTGTGAATCAGATTACTTAGTAACTGCAGATGAAGGTATAAGAGGAGGAAAAATTATTTCACTTAAAGATATAACTGATCAGGCTCTTTCTAAGTGCAGAGATATAAAAAAATGTATAGTGGTTAAAAGAACCGGCAATTATATTAATTGGGATAGTAAAAGAGATGTCTGGTACGATGACATGATAAAAAATGTTTCAACTAATTGTGAACCAGAAGAAATGAACGCAGAAGATCCTTTGTTTATCCTTTACACATCAGGCTCAACAGGAAAACCAAAAGGTGTCTTGCATACTACAGGTGGATATATGGTCTATGCCTCTATGACACATCAGTATATTTTTAACTATAAGCCAAAAGATATTTATTGGTGCACTGCAGATATTGGATGGATAACTGGTCATAGTTATATAATTTATGGCCCACTTGCTAATGGAGCAACAACTATAATGTTTGAAGGAATACCTACATATCCAGATAGTTCTAGATGGTGGCAAATTGTAGATAAATACAAAGTAAATATTTTTTATACGGCACCTACGGCAATAAGGGCTCTAATGAGAGAAGGGAACGCTCCTGTTAAAAAAACTTCAAGAAAATCTTTAAAATTATTAGGAACTGTTGGAGAGCCAATAAATCCTGAGGCATGGATGTGGTACTTTAAAACTGTTGGAAATTCTAAATGTCCAATTGTCGACACTTGGTGGCAAACTGAAACAGGGGGAATATTGATTAGTCCTCAAACAGGAGCCATCAGCTTAAAACCAGGATCTGCAACCAAACCTTTTTACGGAATTAAACCAGTTATTGTTGATGAAAAAGGTGAAACATTAAAAGGAGAATGCAAAGGAAGATTATGCATGTCTCAATCATGGCCAGGCCAAATGAGAACCGTTTATGGTGACCACCAAAGATTTATTGATACTTATTTTTCTCAATTTGATGGAAAATATTTTACCGGTGATGGGTGTCGAAGAGATAAAGATGGATATTATTGGATTACAGGTAGAGTGGATGATGTAATTATTGTGTCTGGACATAATTTAGGAACAGCTGAAATAGAAAGTGCTTTTGTAGCTCATCCAAAAGTTGCTGAAGCTGCAGTGGTTGGTTACCCCCATGATATCAAGGGAAATGGTTTGTATTGTTATGTAACTTTAAACGCTGATGAAAAAGAAAATTTAGATCTCGAAAGAGAGCTAAAACTTTGGGTAAGGAAACAAATTGGACCAATTGCAACTCCTGATCTTATACATTTTTCTCCAGGACTTCCTAAAACAAGGTCAGGAAAAATCATGAGAAGAATTTTAAGAAAAATTGCAGCTAATGAACATGATCAATTGGGTGATACAACAACTTTAGCAGATCCAACAGTAGTTGAAAGCTTAGTTAACAATAGAAAAAATACTTAAAATTTAATTAATTTTATAAATTCTTCTTTAATATTATCCCATTTTAGTATCATTGAATTTAGAACTATTTTTCTATCTAAAGTTTTTAGTTCTTCAGCTATAGGAGCCCACTCATACAAAGATAAAGCGCTATCATTAAATGGTAAAGATTTAAAATGAGTTTTCCAATCTATTTTTTGTAAGCGTTCATCAAAAGATTTTTTTCCTTTTTCAATTACATTCCTAGGCATCCCATTAGAAATCTCATCATCTAGAATAGCCTCATAAATCTTTTTTGCAGTATCAACTTCTTGATAATTAAAAAAAACATATAAATACGAGAAAACAAAAAAAGTAAGATCTTGTAATGCAACAGAATAAATATTCCACTTAGCCTTATTAATTGACTCTAATAGTGCCTCGTTATCAAAGTGTAAAACATATCTTGTGCCCATTCTTGTTTTTAAATAACCATATAAAGTTACTTGAGATACCCATGCTGATTTTTTTTGAATAAATTCTTTTACATCATTAATGTTTTTGATTTTTTTCTTTGGTATAAATGCTTTAAATAATGCAAGCAGATAAACCTTAAAATCCTCTAGCTTTATATCTTTTAAGTTAAATCTATACTTTAATGCCATTTTCTAGTTCAGGTTGTTTTATATTTAATAATACTAGCTAATACTAGGATTTTAAGGGTTTCAATATTAATTTTTATAAGTATGCTCACGTCTTTTAACCTATAGGGAGGATTAAAAATGTCAAAACAAGCACAACATTGGGAAAAAACTAGAAATCACCTATTCATTACTTTGGCGATCTGGTTTGTATTCTCAATTGGCATCTTTTTCTTCGGAGCCGAAATGGAAGCATCTAATTTTAGACCGTTAGGATATCCATTGTCATATTATATGACATGTCAGGGGTCTCTTGGAATTTTCGTAATACTAATTTTTTGGTTTGCAAATAGACAAGAAAAAATAGATGAAGAATTTGGTTATACCGAAAGAGAGGGTGGCTAAATATGATTAAAGGAAAATTTATAGATAACCTGCCAAAAGTTTATGGAATTTATACTGGGGGTTTCCTAGTATTCATAATCTTAATGGCGATAGCAGAACAAGCAGGTATGTCAGCGAAATTAATAGGTATTTTCTTCGTTGCATTTACTGTTTTTATTTATGCTTTCATTGGTTGGTTATCTCGAACTATGCAAGCAGATGCGTATTACGTAGCTGGAAGACAAGTTCCAACTGTTTTCAACGGAATGGCAACAGCAGCAGACTGGATGTCTGGTGCTTCATTCGTTGCAATGGCAGGAGGAATTTATTTTAAAGGTTATGGTTATATGGCTCTGTTAGTAGGATGGACAGGTGGATATGTGTTAGTTGCATCGCTTTTAGCACCTTACTTAAGAAAGTTTGGATGTTACACAGTGCCAGACTTTATTGGTACTAGATACGGTGGAAACTTAGCTAGATTATCTGCAGTTTTAGTCTTAACAGTTGCTTCATTTACTTACGTGACAGCACAAATCAATGCAACAGGAACGATTGCTTCTGTAGCATTAGATATTCCATTTGGAATTGCAGTTTATGTAGGTTTAGCGAGTATCTTGATGTGTTCTATGCTTGGCGGTATGAGAGCAGTTACATGGACACAGGTTGCACAATATATCGTGCTAATCATAGCATACTTATTACCAGTATTCTGGATAAGCAATAAAATGGGTGCCGGTTTCTTTCCGCACTTCATGTTAGCTGATGAAGTAGCTAGAATTGCTGAACTAGAAAGCCAATTTGGTTTAGGTTCTGTTAAAAACTCTGCGGCCGATTTGGCAACAGTGCCAAAAGGCTTAGCTGGTATAACTAAAGCACATTCTGAAGTTAACACTACACCTTGGAAATTTATTTCATTAGCGGTTTGTATGATGGCTGGAACAGCTTCATTACCTCACGTGATGATGAGATATTTTACTACTCCTAGTGTAAAAACTGCTAGAAGATCAGTAGGTTGGTCATTATTCTTTATATTCCTACTTTATTCTTCAGCACCAATGTTAGCTACATTATCAAAACTGTCATTGATGGATCCAAACCTTTCAACAGGTATTATTGGTAAATCAATAGCTGATGTACAAGCATTAGACTGGTACCAAAACTGGAACCAAGCGAACTTAATGTTTGTAAGCGACTTTAACGGAAATGGAACACTTGAGTTGAACGAGTTTTTCATGGGTGGTAAAGCTGTAGTATTAGCTACTCCAGAGATTGCTGGATTGCCTTATGTAATTTCAGGACTAGTTGCTGCTGGAGGTATGGCTGCTGCCATGTCAACTGCAGACGGTTTAGTTCTTGCGATTTCAAACGCACTATCACATGACATTTACTACAAAATCATTAACCCTAAAGCAGAAACAGCAAAAAGACTAATTGTTGCAAGGGTATTATTATTCTTAATTGGTTTTGCTGGAGCATCTATTGCAGCTCTTGAGATCCAAGGTATCTTAGGTTCAGTTATATGGGCTTTTGACTTTGCGATGTCAGGTTTGTTCTTCCCACTTGTACTTGGTGTATGGTGGAAGAGAGCAAATGCACCGGGTGCTGTTGCAGGAATGCTTCTAGGTCTAATTTCTGGTACTGCGTATCTAATTTGGGTACGTAATGGCGGATCTGGATTCTGGGGTATAACTCAGCTTACATTCGGAATAGTTGGATCATTGGTTAGTTTAGTATCTATGGTTGTTGTTAGTTTAATAACTAAAGCACCAGATGCAGCTACTCAAAGAATGGTTGACGAAGTACGTGTACCTAGCGGTAAAACAGTACTTAGTAGAAACTAAATAATTAAAATTTAAGGGGCGATATAATCGCCCCTTTTATTAAGTCTTAAATACATGTCTGCAGATTTTCATCCATTTGTTTATTTAATTGATTATGTAATGGGCATGATTATGTGGACACTAATTGGAAGAGTGGCCATGAATATCTTCCAAAGAGAAAATTCTGAGTTTTTTTTCATGAAAGTTTTCGTAAAGCTTACTGACCCGTTACTTAATTTATTCAAACCAATAACACCTTCCTTCATAGTAAGACCCATTGTCCCACTTTACGTGGCTTGGTTTTTTTTCATGTTTAGATTTTACTTATTTCCATATTTATTGGGATATTCTGTCATGGGAATGCTATCTTTTCCTCTAGAAAGCGAAATTGCATCACAAATTTACCAAATTTTTGGAAAAAAATAATTCAAATTAAAAATTAAAATTGATACTAGTTAAGTATTCAATTAATGAAAAAAATTAAAATTTCACCTTCAATATTATCAGCTGATTTTAGTCAATTAGGAAACGAGATAAAAAGATTAGAGGAGGCTGGGGCTGACATGATACATGTAGATGTTATGGATGGTCACTTTGTTCCAAATCTAACTATTGGTCCACCTGTAATTAAAAGTTTAAGAAAATATACTAATCTAATTTTTGATGTCCATTTAATGATATCTCCTGTTCATAAATATATAAAAGATTTTGCTGATGCTGGAGCAAATATTATAACCATTCACCCAGAGGCGACTGAAAATTTGAAGGAATCTATAAATCTTATAAGAAGCTTAAATAAAAAAGTTGGAGTATCTTTAAATCCTGAATCTAAAATTGATTTAATAAAAGATATATTAAAAGATATAGATTTAGTTTTGATAATGAGTGTTCATCCTGGATTTGGTGGACAAAAATTTATCCCTGACGTAATTAATAAGATTAAAGATTTAAAATCAATAAAAGAAAAAAATAATTTAAATTTCGATATTGAAGTTGATGGCGGAATAAATTTTGAAAATAGCAAAAGTGTAATAAGTGCAGGAGCAAATATACTTGTTTCAGGTACAACAATATTTAAAAGTAATAACGGTGACATAAAAAAAAATATTGATACTTTAAAGTTAAGTTGAAAAAATGATTTTAAAAAATTCATTTAGTTATATAAATCAATTTTTTTTTTTCTTTAGAAACAAAACAAGAAATTTTTATCTAAATTCAATTATCTATAATAAAAAAATATCTAAAATTGAAAGTAAAAATTTAGAATATAAGCCAAGTCCTGGTTTAATAGATTGTGTAATAAAATATAATAAAAAAAAAAAAAAAATTGAAGATTTTTATTTAAACTCTATTTGGCAAAACAAAAATATTTCAAAAAAAGATTATGAAAAATTACATAATTTTTTCTGGTTATTTACTCTAGATTTAAAATCATCTAAAAAAATAACTCAATCAATAATTCTTAATTGGATAAATTCTAATAATAAATATAATTCCAAAAACTGGGAAATTGATATCGTGTCTAAGAGAATTATAGCCTGGATATCAAATTCAAAACTGACTTATGAAGATAGTAGTATAGATTATAAAAAAAAATTTAACGACATCATACAAAAACAAACAAATCATTTAATAAACGAAATAGAGAGATCGGAAAACTTTGACGATAAAATTATTGGGTGTGCATGTATAATTCTTGTGGGTTTATCATATCAAAATAATTCAAAATATTTAGAATTTGGTTTAAGTCTTTTAAAAAAAATAATTAAATATTCTTTAGACATGGATGGCTTTCCTAAATCGAGAAATATAAGACAATTAAATTTTTATTATAAATATTTCATATTAATAAGAGAATGGATGAAAGATTCTCACAGTGATATTCCTGAGTATATAGATGAGGCAATATATAACTTGGGCAATGCTTACACATTAATTTGGCAAAGTCTAAAGCAGAGCATACTTTTTAATGGTAATCACGAGGTAAACAATAATGATTTTGACAACTATCTTTCGAAATTTGGATATAAATTTAAAAATGATAGTCGAGAAGTAGGTGGTTATTCAATCCAAAAAAATAAAAAAATTGCATTAATAATGGATGTTGGGTCAAGCCCAGAAAAAAAATTTTCTAAAGATTATCAATCTGGCGCTTTATCTTTTGAAATTATATCAAATGGAAAAAAAATAATATGTAACTCTGGATATTTTCAAAATTACAAACATAAACTTAACGAACTATCAAAATCTACAGCAACTCATAGTACATTAATAATTGCTAACAATTCATCTTGTAAATTAACAAAAGTTGGAAATAAAAGCTCAGTAATTGAAAAAGGCTTAAAAATTTTAAATAAATCTAGTGTGTTTGAAAATAACTACTGGAATATTGTAGCTTCGCATAATGGTTATCTTAAGAAATACGGTATTATACATGAAAGAAAAATTGAGTTTTTTCCTGAAAATAATAAATTTATTGGAACTGATACATTAATAAAAAAAAAAAATTATAAAAGTAAAAATTTTGAAATACGATTTCATTTACAACCAACTTCAAAAATTATGAAAACCCAAGATAATAAATCAATATTCATAGAAGTAGATAATGAAGGTTGGAAATTTACATGTAACAATAATGAAATTAATTTAGAAACTGGTTTATATTTTGGAAAAAAAAGTTCTTATGCAGAAAATAAAAATATATTTATTTCTAGCATGACTCAAAATGAAAATCAGACTATAAAATGGGAAATAAATAAAATTTCATGAAAAAAATCAAAAGAGCAATAATTTCATTGTCAAATAAAGAAAATTTAAATTCTATTTTAAAAACTCTGAGTAAATACAAAATAGAAATAATTAGCTCTGGAGGAACATTCAAAGAGATAAAAAAGCTTAAATACAAATGTACTGAAATTTCTAACTATACTAAATTTTCTGAAATATTGGACGGACGAGTTAAAACCTTGCACCCAAAAATACATGCAGGAATTTTAAGTAAGAGAAAAAATAAATTACATAAAAAACAATTATTAAAAAATAAATTTAAAGAAATTGATCTAGTTATTGTGAATTTTTACCCATTTGAAAATATTTTAAAAAAAACAAAAAATCATCTTAAGATAATTGAAAATATTGATGTTGGTGGCCCAACAATGGTTAGAGCAGCTGCAAAAAATTATAATTTCGTAACAGTAATTACGAAACCTAGCCAATATTCAAGCCTAATTAATGAGTTAAATCATAATAAGGGTGGAACATCTTTAAATTTCAGACAAAAAATGTCTGAAAATGCTTTTGTAGAAACAGCATATTATGACTCAATAATAGCAAACTATTTTAATAACTTATCTGGAAATAAATTTCCTAGTAAAAAAGTAATACATGGAAATTTAGTTGAAAAATTAAGATATGGTGAAAATCCTCATCAAGAAAGTGCCATTTATTCAAAAGATGGAAATTTAAAAATTAAACAATTAAGTGGTAAACAATTAAGCTATAATAATTATAACGATATTTTTTCTGCACTAACTATTTCAAAATCACTACCAAAAAACATAGGAACTGTAATTGTAAAACATTCAAACCCAAGCGGAGTTTCAATAAACAAAGATAAGGTTAAAAGTTATAAATTAGCTTTAAAATGTGACCCCGTTAGTGCTTTTGGTGGAATAGTTTCCTGTAATTTCAAAATCAATAAAAAGTTAGCAATTGAATTAAATAAAATATTTTTGGAAGTAGTTATTGGAAATAAAATAGATAAAGATGCTCTTAAAATCTTGAAAAAGAAGAAGAACTTAAGGATAATTGACGCTAAAGATTTAAAATTAAAAGATGCACAAAATATAATTTCAAATTTTAATAGTTATTTAGTTCAATCAGATGATAACAAAAAAATTTCAAAAAAAGATTTTAAAATTGTATCTAAAACTAAACCAGACAAAAAAACTTTTGATAGTTTATTGTTTGCATTTAATATCTGTAGATTTGTAAAATCGAACGCGATAGTTTTAGTTAATAAGGACACAACAATTGGTATAGGGTCTGGACAACCTAGCAGATTAGATAGTTGTAAAATTGCTATCAATAAAATGAAAAAATTTCAAAACTCTGAAAATAATAGCAAAATAATTGCCGCATCCGATGCATTTTTTCCATTTGTAGATGGAATCGAAACTTTAGTTAATTCTGGTGTATCAGCGGTAGTACAACCTTACGGCTCAATTAGAGATAAAGAAGTTATTAAATTTGCCAATCAGACAAATACAGTTTTAATTTTTTCTAAGACTAGACACTTTCGTCATTAGGATATTTTATCAATTTTTGCTGCAAGTATAAAATCACTTTCTGCTAAACCTTTAATTGCATGAGTAAAAATTTTTATTTTTGCATAACCCCAACCAAACCATATGTCGGGATGATGGCCTTCTTTTTCTGCAATTTCACCAACTTTATTTATAAAATTTTGACTTTTTAAAAAATTTTCAAATTTAAATTCTTTTATTAAATAAAAATTTTTAGATTCATCTTCTTTTACATCCCATCCATCAACCTTTTTCAAATATTTATGTATCTCGGTTTTATCAAATGAAGGCACTCCTCCTTCGCATGGAACACATTTTTTTTCAGATAAATCACTCATAAATTTCACCTATGGAGCGGGCAAAGGGGGTCGAACCCTCGACCTTCTCGTTGGCAACGAGACGCTCTACCACTGAGCTATGCCCGCTTATTAAAACTGATTATAGATAGAGGTTTTTTTTATTGCAAGCAATATTAAAATATACTCTTTAATGTTATAATTGGTAAAAAGTATTATGAATAAAAAAGAAAAGCTACCCGATAAGATTTCTGTTTTTCCTTTATCTAATTTTATTTTTTTTCCAAATACTAATGTTCCATTAAATATTTTTGAACCACGATATATTGAAATGATCAATGATAGCATGAAGAGCTCAAGATTAATTGGCATGGTTCAGCCTAAAAAAAAATTGGAAAATTCTTTGGATCAACTTTATGATATTGGATGCCTAGGAAAAATAACTAGTTTTAGTGAAACTGAAGATGGGAGATATCTAATTATATTAAATGGTTTATCTAGATTTAAAATAATTAAGGAAATTAAAAATGGAAAACCTTACCGCGAATGTGAAATTAGTTTTAAAGATTTTCAAGATGATATTAAAATAAATAAAGAAGAAATAAAATTTTCAGATCTTCAACTAATATTTAAAGACTTAAAAAATTTGTTTGAAAAAAGAGGTTATTCAATTAATTGGGGTGAGCTTAAAAAGCAAAGTTTAGAACAGACTATCAATGCTCTTGCAATGGCCTCGCCTTTCTCTCTTGAAGAAAAGCAAATATTATTAGAAACAAAAAATTTAAATCTAAGGAAAGAAAAATTAGAAGAAATTCTTAAAACTTATATTTTTGACAATTTTTACAACGATACACTTCAGTAAAACTATAAAACTATACCTTTATTTGCTTGTCTAGTAAAAAATTTATTAAAATTTTTATTTTTATCTATAAACTTTAAAAGTCCTTTAGAAATATTACTATTAATTTTATTATCAAATTTAAAAAATTCATAAACTAAATCTACGGCTGAAGTAAATATATAGTTTAAATGTTTGGTTCTATTTTCAAAATCTTCAAAAATTGAATTATCTAAGGGAAGTCCCAACTCTATTCTTTTTTGTGTAATTTCAGAAAGAACTTTAATATCTCTTAATGTTATATTAAAACCCTGACCCGCAAGTGGGTGCACTCTATGAATAGCATCGCCAAAAGCAAGTATATTTCTATAAAAATATTTTCTTGATACTGAAAAAGATAAATTAAATTTTTCAAGGTTACTAAAATTTAGTATTTCATATTTATAATTATAAAATTTTATTAATTTTATAATTTCCTTATCATTAAATTTTTTATTTTTAATATTTGCAGAAAAAACTATAGAAGTTTTAAAATTTGATAAAGGCAAAAAGGCAATTGGTCCTATTTTTGAAAAAATTTGAGCAGCTGTATTATTTTCTATTTTTTTATGTTTGATAATACAAGTAAATGCTTTGCTATTATAATTTTTATTAATTTTTCTAAAAAAAAATTCTTTTGTAATAATATTATTTGCATCACAATTTATGATTAAATCAAAGTTCATATTTATAACTTTTTTTAGTGAATGATCGTTTTTAATTAAAACTTTTTTAAAAAGCTTATTTTTTTTTAAATTTTTTTCTAAATATTCTTCGATTTCATCATTTTTAAACATGGAAAATAAGTTTTTTTTGGTTTCTTCAAAATTCAAAATTTTTTGATCTTTATATTTTTCTGAATAAATATCTATTTTTTTAATATCCCAAGTCATATGTTTTTTTAGCTGTATAACTTCCTTATTAAAAAAATCTAAACTATCTTTGGAAATACCAATTGTTCTATTTTTTGCTTTCGTTTTTTTACGTGTAGTGTAGTTAAAAACTTTAATTTTCTTATTTATTAAGTTTTTTCCTAAAGATAAGGTTGTTAAACCATTGCCTATTAAACATACTTTCATATTTAAAATTTAATTTTAACCATAAATATTAAATGATACAAAGTGATTAATTTGATTCATTTTATGGAATTTAAAAAAATCACTAAAAATACCTTTGATTTTATAGTTAATAGATTTATTGAGCTATTGGGGCTTTGTATCACTATTGTTGGTTTGATGTTGTTTATATCTTTAATTAGTTATTCTCCAGAAGATCCAAATTTCATATTCACCGGAGAAAGAGAGATTAAAAATATTCTTGGCTTTAAAGGTAGTGTTGTATCTGATATTTTTTTTCAATCAATTGGACTTATTTCATTCCTAGTTGCGATCACGATTTTTATAACTGGTATTAATGTCTTAAGAAGTAAAAAAACTATAATATTGATAGAAAATTTATTTTTTACAGTTTTGTATTCTTTATTAGGATCCTTATTTTTTACATTTTTTTATTCAGAATCTTTTTGGTTGTCAATTAATGGTAATGGAGGATTTGTAGGAAAATTTTTGGATGAAAGTAATATATTTGCAATAATTGATTTTAATCAAAAAATTTATTTTTATTTTTTTATAATAATTATTTTTATTCTTTTTTTATTTAGTGTAAATTTTCATCTAAAAAGTTTTTTATTATTCATTGAAAATTTTACTAAATCTATATTTGCAAGAAAAAAACTAGTCCAGGGCTTTGATGAAACAATTAAAGAAACAAATTCAATATTTACAAAAGAAAGTAAAAATTTAACACAAGAAAATTTTTCTTTTTCAAAAACCACTAATGAAAGTGTAAAAAAAAATAAATTTACTTTACCATCAATAGATTTATTAAAATCTCCTTCCCATAAAGATAAAAATAAAGACTCAAATCCTACTGGCCTAGATTCTGGTTTCTTAGAAAAAATTTTATTAGATTTTGGAGTTGAGGGTAAAATTAAAAAAATTAGTAGTGGTCCGGTGGTGACTTTAAATGAATTTGAACCTGCGGCTGGAGTCAAAGTTTCTAAAATAATAAATTTATCTGAAGATATAGCAAGAAATACTAGTTCTGAGTCAGCAAGAATTTCTACAATACCTGGAAGAAATACAATTGGTATCGAGCTTCCAAATCCTGCTAGAGAAAATGTTTATTTAAGCGAGATATTAGCTAACAATGATTTTTTTAAAAAAGATATAAAATTGCCTATAGCATTAGGTAAAAATATTTCTGGCGCCCCAATAATAGGTGACTTAGCCTCAATGCCTCATTTATTAATTGCTGGAACTACAGGTTCAGGAAAATCCGTTTGTATAAATACAATTATTCTTTCTTTACTCTATCGTCATACTCCTGAAAAATGTAAATTTATTCTAATTGATCCAAAAATGTTAGAATTATCTACTTATGAAGGAATACCTCATTTATTATGTCCTGTAATTACAGAAGCAAAAAAAGCTGCTTCTGTTTTAGGTTGGGTAGTTAAAGAAATGGAAAGCAGATATCGATTGATGACTAGAGAGGGAGTAAGAAACATTGATGGGTATAACTCAAAACATAAACTTCCAATGCCTTTTATAGTGGTGATTGTCGATGAAATGTCAGATCTTATGTTGGTAGCTGGTAAAGAAATAGAAAGTTATATACAAAAATTATCTCAAATGGCTAGAGCTGCGGGAATTCATATTATAATGGCAACACAGCGTCCAAGTGTTGACGTTATAACAGGAACTATAAAAGCAAATTTTCCAACGAGAATATCATTTCAAGTAACGTCAAAAATTGACTCTAGAACAATTTTAGGAGAGCAGGGAGCTGAGCAATTACTCGGTAAAGGTGATATGCTTTTTATGACATCGGCAAATAAGATGATAAGAATTCATGCACCATACGTATCAGAGAATGAAATAGAAAAAGTTAACAAACATCTTAGAACTCAAAAAGAGCCGGACTACATAGATGAAATATTAAATTTTGCTGATGAAAAAGAGACTAGTGAAAATTCTTCGGATAATTCTGATAAAGACGATCTTTATCATACAGCTGTAGAAATAATAAAATCGGAAGGAAAAGCTTCTACGTCATTTTTGCAAAGAAAATTACAAATTGGATATAATCGAGCCGCTAGAATAATAGATATGATGGAAGCAGAAGGAATAGTAAGCAAGGCAAATCATGTTGGCAAAAGAGATGTTCTTTAATAAAAAAAATATTTTTTTTTTATTAATATTTTTTTTTATTATAAAACCAATTGAAGCTTCAATTAAAAAAAAAATTATTCTAAACCTTAAAAACACTAAAAATATTACATTTAATTTTGAACAAAAAATCAATAATATTTTGGAACAAGGTAAATGTACTATTGAGTATCCAAAGAAAATTTATTGTCTTTACAACAATAATAAAAAGAAAATTTTAGTATCAAATGGAAAAACCTTGGTAATAACAAACCAAAAAAAAAGTAGCTATTATCTTTATCCACTAAATAAAACACCACTAGAATTAATATTGGATAAGGATTTTTTAATTAAAGAAATGAAAAGTATTGAAGGAAGAAATGTAGATAACAGGTACTATAATTTTACAATACTCAATAACAACAACAAAATTAATATTTTTTTTAATAATAAAAACTATAATTTAATTGGATGGCAAACTGAAGATATTTATCAAAACTTAGCTATAACTTTTATTTCAGAAGTAAAAACTAACCAAATAATAGATAAAAAAATTTTCAAGATTCCTAAAAAAATTTATTAGGCAATTTTATTTTTAAAAATTTCAGATTTAAAAATAGTCATCCCTCTTGATAAATAGTTTTTTAATGCATTTTTATGATCTAAGGAACATGTATGAAGCCAAACTCTATTTATATCAATTTCAAAAGATTTTTTAATTGCCTCGCTTAAAAGATATCCACCTAATTTTTTACCAAAATAATCTTCCAAAATTCCAAAATATGCGATCTCTATTTCCTTTTTAGTTTTATGATAAATTAACTCAAAGTATCCAACAATTTCTTTATTATCTTGTAAAACATAAGTTGAAAGTTTTTCATCTGAAACATATTTAATCCATATTTGATTAGACCATTCCAATCTATCCTTCCAAAAATACTTTTGACCAATTTGTTTATAAAAAAATTTATTTAACTGAAAGTCTATTGGATCAACTAAATTAATTGAATAATTTTCTGTTGGTTTTTTAACCTCATTTAAATCTTTAAGAGATTTTATTTCTAAATAAGTTCTAGAGATTTTTTCAATCACTGAACCATTTTACCAATTTTTTCACCTCCAAAAAGATGAAAATGCAGATGTGGAACTTCTTGTCCTCCGTCTTCACTGATGTTTGTCAAAGCACGATATCCTTTTCCAACATCCGTTGATATTCCTAATTTTTTAGCAACAATATTAATACCTTTTATCAGTCCAGTAATTTCCTCGGAAGATGCATTAAGAGTAAAGTCATCTAAGTCAATATATTTACCCTTTGGTATTACTAGTGCATGAATTTTTTTTTGTGGATTAATATCATAAAAAGATAAGACGAATTTATCCTCATATATTTTTTTACAAGGTATCTCACCTCTTAAAATTTTTGCAAATATGTTGGCATCATCATACTTCATTCGATAACCTCTAATTCTTCTATTACACTTAATATTTTTTTACCTTTTATAATTGCACTAACTTTTGCACACTCATAATAAGCGAAAGAACTTTCTTCAGCAATTGCTTTAAGTTTCAAACATTTTGATCTTGATTCAACAAAAAGATGTTCTTTTAATTCTGGTGGATCACCTAAATACATCATAAGACCTATAACTTCTCCTTCTTTTTCAAAATCTGCTAGTTCTTCAATTTCTGCAACTCTATCACTAACTCCTATCTCAAAGTTCTTGAATACTACTACTACTTTATAAATGACAAAAAAAATAATTATCAAAACTACAATCTTTATTTTATTCATATTCAAACTCTTTAAGCCAATTTTTAAACTCTTTATTTAATATTTCTATTTCTGATTTATCTAATTTTTTTTTCCAATCGCCAGTATTTCTTGAAGAAATATGGTTACTTTGAAATCCTGTTTTAAGATCATAAACACGTTGAGTTCCTAAAAAATTTACTATTTCTTTTTTATCGATTGGAATTTTTTTTTTTAATTTATTATTAATTTCATTCTCTTTTTCATTAATTAGTTTTTTTATATTACTTTTAGAATATTTATTTGATATCTCTTTAGCTTTATTTTTATCAATTTCGATTTCAAGAAATTTTGAAATTTTTAAAATTATTTCAATTGATTTACTTTCAATATCTTCATATTTTATAATGCAAACATATTTTTTATCAAAACTTCTATATATAGCAGATAATGCAATTAAACCTTTGGCAGCTTTTAATGATTGATTAAAATCACATTTGTTGAATTCTTTGTATGAAACACATACATCTCTCGGGTCTCTTATGGTAGTTAAAATTTTTGATTTATTTATGTTTGCCTTTAGTATTTGATGAACTTTTAGAACATACTTATTTTTAAAATCTTTATCCAATAATGCTTGATTTTTATAAATATTTACCATTTCAGAATTAGTATGAGGTATTGAGGAAGGAAAAACATTAAATCCAGCAACTTTAAATATTTCTCTTGCTACATTAAAGACCCACATGGATCCTGTTCTCGCTGTTGTAGATACCCAAATAGTATTTATATTGCTATTATAATTTATTTGATCAGACATTATTCTAAATAAAAATAAAATTTCATTAAAAGATTATTTTTTTCTTCTATTTAGTTCTTCTATAACATCTTCTATTTTAATTTGATTTGCTTCTAAGTAAACCAAAAGATGATATATAACGTCTGCCGCCTCATGAGTTTTGTTTGTATTTTTTTCTACAGATTCAATTAACTCTTGAATTTCTTCTTTGACTTTATCAAGGCTTAGTTTTTTATCGTTAAGTAATTTATTAGTGTAAGATTTTTCCTTTGGATTATTTTTCCTGTCTCTAATAATTTTTACTAGTTCTTCTAGATTTTTAAACATTTTATAATCTTACTTGAACGTTTTTTGATTTCAAATACTCTTTAGCTTCTTTAATTGTATATTTTCCATAATGAAAAATTGAAGCTGCTAATACTGCGCTAACTTTTCCTAATTTAATACCATCCACCAAATGATCTAGATTACCAACACCACCAGAAGCAATTACAGGTATATTTACTATGGAAGATATTTCAGACATTAAATTAATATCATAACCTACTTGAGTTCCGTCTCTGTCCATAGAAGTAACTAATAATTCACCTGCTCCACTATCTTCCATTTTTTTTGCAAATTCTAATGCATCAATTCCACTATTATTTCTTCCACCATGGGTAAAAACTTCCCACTTATCTCCACTTTTTTTTGCATCAATTGCAACAACAATACATTGAGATCCAAATTTTTTAGAACTCTCTAAAACTACTGCTGCATTTTTAACAGCAGCTGTATTAATTGATACTTTGTCTGCTCCACAATTTAATAATTTATTAATATCTTCAATACTTCTAACACCTCCACCTACTGTTAAAGGTACAAAGCATTTTTTTGAAGTTTTCTTAACAACTTCATAAATTGTGTCTCTATTTTCATTTGAAGCTGTAATATCTAAAAAACAAATTTCATCTGCTCCACCATCGCTATAAATTTTTGCTTGTTCAACTGGATCTCCTGCATCTTTAAGATCTACAAAATTTATACCTTTAACTACACGACCATTTTTTACATCTAAACAAGGAATTATTCTATTTTTAAGCATCTTCTTTAACCAGTTCGTCTAATTTTATATCTCCATCATATATAGCTTTACCAACTATTATACCTTCAATATTTTTCAAACCTTTTGTTTTTTTAATATCATCAATAGATGAAACTCCACCTGAAACAATTACAGGACAATTTGATATTTCTGCAACCTTAGTTGCCTCCTCAAAATTTGGACTTTGTTTTGTCCCATCTCTATTAATATCGGTATAAATTAACCTGCTGACACCAAAATCATTTACCTCTTTTAAATAATTTAAAGTAGATTTGTTTGAACTTTCCTTCCAACCAGATAAAGACAAGTACCCATCTTTAGCATCCAAACCTAAGGCAATTTTATTTGGAAACTTTTGACATGCTTCTTTTAAAAAATTTTTATCTTTTATAGCTGCACTGCCTAAAATAACTTTTTCAACACCAGCATCAGTATATTTTTTAATACTTTCAAAACTTCTAACACCTCCACCAATTTCGATTTTAAGATCATATTTTATTACTATTTCTTGAATAATATCTAAATTAACTGTTTCTCCAGTTAGAGCACCATCTAAATCAACAATGTGTAGATTTTTAAAACCATGATCTTTATATTTGCCAGCTTGATCGATCGGTGAGATTTGGTATTCAGTTTTGTTGTCAAAGTTACCTTTAATTAATCTTACGCACTTCTTATCTTTAATATCTATGGCTGGAAAAATTTTCATTTATAAATTTATAAAATTATCAATTATTTTTAATCCAATTTTATCGCTCTTTTCTGGGTGAAATTGAGTTCCAAATATATTTTCTTTTTCAACAGAACAAACAATATTTGATGAATAATCTGTTGTTGCAGAAATTACATTTTTATATTCTGGAATAAATTCATAGCTGTGCACAAAATACATGTGAGAATTATTTTCAACATTTTTAAAAATTTTACTTTCTTTAATAATGTTTATTTGGTTCCAACCAATATGGGGAAGTTTGTATTTTCCATTTTGGTTATCAATTTTAGAAACCTTGCCCGAAATCCAGCCTAATCCTTTTGTTTCTGATTCCTCATACCCGGTATCAGCAAACATTTGAAGGCCTACACAGATACCTAAAAGAGGTTTTTTTTTGCTTATAGCAAATTCATTTAAACCATCTACTAAACCATTAATGCTATTTAAAGCATCAATACAGCTTTTAAATGACCCCTGTCCTGGCAAAACAACCTTATCACTTGATATAATTTTATTTAAATCAGAGGTAACTTCGATATTAACTTTATTTTGGGCAACCTCTCTAAAAGAATTTATTACAGAGCTTATGTTGCCTGAATTATAATCGACAATTGTTAGTTTCATTAATTCTTTTTTTTACAAAGAACCTTTTGTAGATGGTATAGTTTTTTTATTTTTAGGGTCAATTTCTAGAGCTGCTCTTAAAGATCTAGCCAAACCTTTGTAGCATGATTCTATTATGTGGTGGCTATTATCACCATAAATATTTTCAACATGAAGAGTGATGCCGGCAGATTGTGAAAAAGCCTGGAACCATTCTTTAAAAAGTTCTGTATCCATTTCTCCAAGTTTTTCCACTTTCAAATTTACTTTCCAAATTAAATAAGGTCTGTTGGACATATCAATTGCCACTCTGGTCAAAGTTTCATCCATTGGTATCATCGCATGAGCATATCTTTTTATTCCAACAAATTTCTTTGATGCTTTTCTCAAACATTCTCCGATAGCTATTCCGGTATCTTCTGTTGTATGATGAAGATCTATATGTGTATCCCCTTTAGCTTTTACCGTCATATCTATTGATGAATGTTTAGATAGCTGCTCCAACATATGATTTAAAAAACCAATTCCAGTATCAATT
Source organism: uncultured Pelagibacteraceae bacterium (assembly GCA_902608975.1). Lineage (GTDB taxonomy): Bacteria > Pseudomonadota > Alphaproteobacteria > Pelagibacterales > Pelagibacteraceae > Pelagibacter. The sequence continues at coordinate 219,408 of CACLQI010000001.1, read as the reverse complement.
TTGTATTTTCCTTTTCCATCAATATTTAATTCTACACCAATTGATGTTTCTTTAGTTTTTCTTGAGACTTTTGCTTTCCGCTTCATGATTTATAGCTAGGTATATATGCATTATTTCCTGATATCAATAACACTAATAAAGCCCTTGAACTATAAAAATTAATATCCATCTATCCATTATGACAACAATAGTATTGGTAAGAAAGAATAAAGACGTTGTAGTTGCTAGCGATGGACAAGTTAGCATGGGTAATACTGTTATAAAAAGCACTGCAAATAAAGTACGAAAAATAGAGAAAAGAAATGTGATCGCTGGTTTTGCTGGATCAACTGCAGATGCACTCACATTATTTGAAAGATTGGAGTCTAAATTAGAAAAACATGCTGGTAATCTAACTAGGGCAGCTGTTGAGTTAGCTAAAGATTGGAGAACAGATAAATATTTAAGAAGACTCGAAGCTCTTATGGCAATTGGAGATAAGGAAAAAAGTTTTATAATTTCAGGCACGGGGGATGTTTTAGAGCCTGAAGGAGATGTGATCGGGATCGGATCTGGAGGCAATTATGCTTTAGCCTCAGCAAAAGTTTTAATGGATACTGATTTATCTGCTGAAGAGATCGCTAAGAAAGCAATTAAAATTGCTTCTGAAATATGTGTTTTTACAAATAACAATATAAGTATAGAAAAAATTTAATGGAAAATTCAAACGTCACAACATTAGTTCCTAAAGACAAAAATCAAGATGGAAATAAATCTTATATAAGCTCCCTATCTCCAAGAGAAATAGTGTCAGAGCTTGATAGATTTGTGGTTGGACAAAATAAAGCTAAAAGAGCGGTTGCAATAGCTTTAAGAAATAGATGGAGGAGACAGGCGCTTGAGGGTGAAATGAAAGATGAGGTTTTGCCAAAAAATATCTTAATGATAGGCCCTACAGGAGTTGGAAAAACTGAAATTTCTAGAAGATTATCAAAACTTGCAGAAGCTCCGTTTGTAAAAGTAGAAGCAACACGTTTTACTGAAGTTGGTTACGTAGGAAGAGACGTTGAACAAATTGTAAGAGATTTATTAGAAATTGCTATAGCTATGGAAAAAGTAAAAAAAAGAAAAGAAGTATATGCGCAAGCTCAAAAAAATGCTGAAGATAAAGTTCTTGATGCCTTAGTTGGTAATAAAGCAAGCATTGCAACTAGAGAAAGTTTTAGAAAAAGACTTAGAAATGGTGATCTAGACGATAATGAAATTGAAATTGCAGTTAATGAAACTAGCTCAGTGCCATCTTTTGAAATACCAGGCATGCCAGGTGCAAATGTTGGAATGATTAATTTAGGAGAAATGCTTGGAAAATCAATGGGCAATAAACCAAAAAAGAAAAAAATGACTGTTAAAGAGTCTCATGAAATTTTAATTAACGAAGAATCTGATAAATTAATTGAACAAGATAAAATTATTAAAACAGCAAAAAACTCAACAGAAAATAATGGAATTGTTTTTCTAGACGAAATTGACAAAATTTCTGCTCGTACAGATCGTGTTGGTGGTGATGTTTCTAGAGAGGGTGTTCAAAGAGATTTATTACCATTAATTGAAGGAACTACTGTAAGTACAAAATATGGACCAATTAAAACTGATCATATTCTATTCATAGCATCAGGTGCCTTTCAACTAGCAAAACCATCAGATTTATTACCAGAGCTTCAAGGACGTTTACCTATAAGAGTTGAGCTTGATGCTTTAACAAGTGAAGATTTTAAAAGAATTCTTAAAGAACCGGATAATTCCTTAATAAAACAATATAAAGCTCTTTTAAAAACTGAAAATGTCGAATTGGATTTTTCGGATGATGGTATAGATACAATTGCAAATTTAGCAACCGAAGTAAATTCTACAGTTGAAAATATTGGAGCAAGAAGGCTTCATACTATTATCGAAAGAGTTTTAGACGATATAAGTTTTACAGCAACAGATAACTCAGGAAAAACAATTACTATTAATTCAGATTACGTTAAGAAAAATTTAGGTGAACTAGTCAAAGATACAGATTTATCTAAGTTTATTCTTTAAAATTTTTTAGATAAATAATAAAAGCTCCACTACCACCCTCTTCTTTGTCTGCTATTCTAATTTCCTTAATAAATTTCATTAAATTTGAATTGGATTTTATAAAATCTGGTACTGAATTTTTTAAAATACTTAGATCTTTTGATGCATAGGGATCATTTTGAGTATTAGATCTTAAACCTTTTCCAGTAATAACAGTTACTCTTTTAATATTTTCAGAAAAACATTGTTTTATATATTCGCTAATTGCTTTGTTTGCATTTTCTAAAGAAAAACCATGTAAATCAATTGTTTTTTTTAATATTTTTTTATCTAGGTTTTTTTTTTCTGACAAATCTTTATTATAAATCTTCTCTTTACTTTGAACAAAAATTTCCCAATCTTTTTTATCTTTATCTGAAAGTTTTTTAATCAATTAATTTAATGTGTCTATTAATTGCCAGTTAGGATTTGTAGATCTAGTATCTCTAGAAAAAACCCATGTATCATAAATTTTTTTTATTTTTTTAGGATCCCCAGAAACGATTTTCTTATCTTTATCTTTAATACATGTAATAACTTCACTGACAAAATCAACGGTAACTTTTAAAATTTGATCAATTTCTTTATGCTCTCTAATTGTTGCTGAATTTACACCAATAAAAGTTATCTCTGCATAATGACCTCTTTTACTTCTATCCCTCAAGGATTCATTAAAATGATCATACATTTTTTTACTCAAAAGTGGTTTACTTTCTGTAAGTTTGTTGTCGTTGTCACTAAAATCTGTAATTATCGTTTCGTATGCAATCATCGCACCTTTTATAAAATCATTTTTTGCATCCTCATCAAAAACTTGATTTTTTTTAATATTATTTTTAAGTACTGTTTTGGTAAGTTCTTCTTTAAATTCTTCCCTTAATTTTCCTTCAAAACCAGTTCTTTTGCCTAAAATTCCTCTTAGTCTTAAAAAAATAAATCCTGCAATCATTGCCAAAAGAATAATATCAATGTATTCAAAACTATAATTCATACATGATTAATAATATGTACTATGTTGCTTTATTTCAACTGGCAATTTACACTAGGGACAAATGAACTCTCTATTAATATTAATAATTACAATACCAATTATTGAAATTTACTTATTTATTAAAATTGGATCGCAAATAGGGGCATTAACAACTATTTCTCTTATTTTTTTAACTGCATTTGTGGGTGTTTTGTACGCCAGGTATGAGGGCTTTAATACACTTAGATCTGGCATGTCACAAATTATTAAAAATGAACTTCCAATTTATGAAATTGTTTCAGGAGCAGCCTTAGCTTTTGCAGCATTACTTTTAATTCTACCTGGGTTTGCAACAGATACATTGGGATTACTAATTATTTTTCCTCCAACAAGAAAAATATTTCTAAAAAAAGTTAGCAAAAAATATTCAAAAAGAGTAGAAGAAACACAAGATTTTATTAATGGAGAGTCCGAGGATATTGAAGAAGACAATGGCAGAAAATTTTAAAATATTAGCAGAATTTGTTAAAGATATGTCTAGTGAAACAAAGGATATTGAAAGTTACTTATTTGTAAAAGAAAATTTATCCAAATATCATCTCTTAATAAACATTACCTCAAAACCTTTAAAAAATAATATGATAGAAGTTTCCACAACTATAAAATATCATGATAAAGAAAATAACGATAAAAGATCTTATTTTGAAATTGTCTATGCCACAGTTATAAAGCTTACCACTGAAATTAAAGATAAAAAGGAACTTGAAAAAATTTTATTATGTGATGTGCAAAAAGAAATTTATCCAAGATTGGAAAAAGTACTTTTAAATTTAATAACTGGCAGTGGATACTTGGGTATAAAATTTGAAAAAAAAATTGACTTTGACAAACTTTACAAAGAGCAATTTAATTAGAAAAAAAATTTTTTTTTAAACTATTTTTTAAAAATTCTTTATGAAGTTTAATTTCATCTGATGAAGGTTCCACTATTTTTTTATAATACATATTGCCGTTTTTAAAATCTAAATGGTCTTTATTGTTTTCTTTGTCGTAAAGATTTAATGTAGGTTCTTTTTGATCAATTAAATTTATATAGACTTTTGATAGAAGCTCACAATCAATCAAGGCTGTATGTTTTGTTCTTCTTGAGTTATCAATTCTATATTTTTTGCATAGAGCATCTAAACTAACACTGCTCCCAGGATATTTTTCTTTAGCAATTTCAAGAGTATCTATTACATTTTCTTTACTTATTTTGGATTTTCCAATTAAAGAGAGTTCATTGTTTAAATGAGCGATATCAAAGTCTGCATTATGAATGATTATTTCTTTATTATCTATAAATTTCAAAAAACTATCAACGATATCTATAAATTTTTTTTTATCGGATAAAAATTGATCAGTATAACCATGAACTTCTAGTGCTTTTTCTGAAACTTTTCTCTCCGGATTTAAATAACAATGAAAAATATTTTTAGAAGGAATAAGATCATCTAATTCTATACATCCAATCTCAACAATTCTATGACCTTCCTTAACTGACAAACCAGTTGTTTCAGTGTCTAAAACTATTTGTTTCATTTTGTGCTTTTATTATTTCTTATTAGTTTTTGAAAAGGCTTTTCTAAATACTTAAAAGAAATAAAGCTTATAAGAAAAATAAAAAATATATAAGCTATAAAAAGGGTTATTGAATCAAAATTAATTTTAAGTTGCATTTTAAATAAAATAACAATTATAATTGCTTGAATTGGATAGTGCAATAAATAAACTGAGTAACTTACATCTCCTATTATACTAAAAATTTTTCCTAAATCTTTAAAAATATTTTGCGCACTCATAAAATTTAATATTAAAATCGGAAACAAAAATGTAAATACGAAAATTTTTATATATATTTGATTTTCAATTTGATTAAGAATGATGCATGAAATTATTACTAATAGAAAAGTAAATATCCAATAAATATTTAAATTTTTAACTATTTTTATTGATTTATTAAAAATTAAACAAGTTAATCCACCTATAAAAAAGCAATAGATTCCATATCCAATATATTTATTTAAAAAAAAAATGGCTCCCCCTAGAAATATACAAACTATAGAAATGGCGTACTTGTTAAAATTAAAGCTAAATACAAAAAAGAAAATAATATATAATAAACATTCTATTGATATAGACCAAGAAGGACGATTGAATGATGCAAATTCCTCTAGTCCCCAATTCTGAATTAAAAAAAAATTTAGTATAAAATGCTTTAAATCTGCAACTACAATGTTTGGATAACCATGATGAGAAGAATAAATATAAATCAAAAGGCAGATTAACAAAGTAAAAAAATGTAATGGGTATAGTCTCGAAAAGCGGAGTTTAAAAAATTCGAACTTAGATATTTTCTTGTTTTGTATTTTTTCCATATAAAGAGTATAAAAAATAAAACCTGATAAAATAAAAAAAAATTGCACTGCCATCCATCCATAATCGTAGACAAAATATAAAAAATTATATAAAGGAGCATTCTCTTTAAAAAAAATTTCCTTCGAAATTTCAGATCCATAAAATATTTTATAATGAAATATTACAACTGAAAAAGCTGCAATACCTCTAAGAATATCAAGCAAATAGTATCTTTGAATGTTCATAGTTAATGCTTATTTATAAAAAATTTTTTCTTTTAATAAATTTACTTTTTTTTTAATTTTATCTTTTTTAAAATTGTTTTTAATTATAAAGTTTGCTTTATCTCTTTTAAAATTATTAGTAAATTGAGTTTTTTTTAAAACATTAAAAGTTTTTACATTAAAATTTTGTCTTTTTTTTAATTTTTTTAAAATATTTTTTTTATTAGCATCCACAAAAACTAATATAAGATTTCTTATTTTTATTTTGTTTTCTAATAACAAAGGAATATCTAAAATTACTGCCTTTTTCCTTTTATTTTTTGAAAGAAATTTATTTAGATTTCTCCTTACAAGTGGATGAACTATTTGATTAATTTTTTTTATATTATTTTTATTATAATGTATTGCTTTCATTAATTCTTTTTTTTTAATAGGAAAAGATGAAATAAAATTTGGAAAGATTCTTTTTAACTTTTTATAACAATTTTTATTTTTTCTATAAATTTTTTTTACTTCATCATCAGCATTAAATACCGGAAAACCGAATTTTTTAGATATAAAAGTCTTTCCACTTCCTATGCCACCCAAAATTCCAATTTTTATCATTAATCTAGCAATTTAATAGTTTCATTGTCTATATCTGGCATAATTTTGTGCCACAATGTAAAAGCCTGGTGAGCTTGATAAATAAACATCATTTTTCCATTCATAGTTTTATGACCAAAATTTTTTGCTTTTTTTAAAAAATTTGTTTGGCGTGGGTTATAAATGACATCATAAAAAATTTTATTTTTTTCAACTTTTGAAAAATCTAATTTTATTTCATCATTTTCTTTAAGACCAACACTAGTAGCATTAATTATCATATCAAAATTTGGTATGACGCCCCATTTGACAATATCTATGTATTTAAATGAATCTTTTAAATTCGCTGCTTTTTCTTCTGTTCTGTTGCTTAAAATAATTTTTGAGGTCTTCATTTTCTTAAGTGAAAAGATTATAGAGGGAACTACTCCGCCTGCTCCTAAAATAAAAATTCTTTTATTATTAAGTTCATATTTTGAATACTTAATTGATAATTCGAAACCGGCAGCGTCAGTATTATGGCCAATTGTTTTACCATTGTTTAGATAAATTGTGTTAACTGATTGTGTTTCATTTGCCTCAATACTTAACTCATCTAAAAAAGGAATAACTGCTTTTTTAAAAGGTATAGTAACGTTAATCCCATTTATTTTTCCTTCTTTAACTTCAGAAATAATTTCTTTTAATTCATCTTCATCAAGTTTTTTTTTATCATAAGTAGCATTAATATTATTTTTTTTTATCCAGTAGTTATGAAGTTTAGGTGATAGAGAGTGATCTATAGGGTTTCCAATAACTATGTATTTTTTCATGATAAAAATTCTTTTATTTTTTTTATTGGTAATCCCATTATTGTGCTTTCATCGCCCTTTATCTCTGAAAATAGTGCTCTTCCCTTTCCTTCAATTTGATAAACATTATAAGCATACAAATCCTCATCATTTATTTTTGATAAATACTCTTCAAGATCTGAATTGGACATATTTTTCATAGTTAAAGAGGCTTTATCGGTATAATTCCAAATCATTTGGCCATTTTTTGATACACAAACAGAACTAATCAAATGATGTATCTTTCCATTTAATTTTTTAAGTATTTCCATTGCTTCTTTACGACTAGATGGTTTAGATATTATATGACCATCAAGATCAATAACACTATCAGCTCCTATAACAACTTCTCCGTTTAAGCCCTCACTAATTTTATTTGCTTTAAGTTCAGCAAGATTTTTAGAAATTAAAAGTGGTGTTGCTCCTTCTTTTGTAAGACTTTCCTTAACTGTTTCTTCGTCAATATTTGCTGGTTTAACAACGCAATTAAAACCATTATTTTCTAGAATATTTTTTCTTACTTTGCTTTTAGAAGCTAATACTATTTTATTATTCATTATTTTTATATATCTCGTGGATTTTAATAATTGATGCAGCGGTTTCCTCAACAGATTTTCTGGTGACATCAATAACGGGCCAATTATATTTTTTAAAGGTTTGCTTGGCTTTCTCTACTTCTTGAGAAATTGTTTCCAAATTTGTATAATCTATTGGTTCATTTTCTTTTAAAGAGTTCATCCTATTTTTTCTAAGATCTAATAACCTAGCCGGTTCTGTAGTCAATCCTACAACACAAGATATTTTTGGTTTTTTTTTAAGCAATTCTGGAACTGAATTTTCATTTACAAGAGGAATATTTGAAGTTTTTAATCCTCTATTAGCTAAATAAATAGAAGTTGGAGTCTTGCTGGTTCTGCTAACTCCTAATAATATAACATCTGATTTATCCAAATCATTTGTTGAGTTTCCGTCGTCATGATTCATTGTAAATTGAATTGCATCAATTCGATCATAATATTCTTCATTTAAAGTATGTTGACCACTAGGTACATGAGTTGCTTTTTGATTAAGTATTTTTGAAAAATTAATTATTAAATCTCCCAAAACACTAAAACAAGGAATTTTATATCTTTCACTTTTTTTTAATAAAAAATTAGCAAGATTAACATCAACAATTGTATAGAGTATTATAGAATTCGCTTGTTTGTTTGAAATATCAATTATTTTGGATATTTGATTTTGGGTCCTTGTAAACGAGTATGAGTGTATTTTATATTTAAAATTTTTAAACTGTGCCTTGAGAGCTAAAAAAATTCTATCTAAAGTTTCACCTGTAGAATCTGATATTAAATAAATTTGGTATGTATCATTCATGTATAAATTGTTAATAATTTAGTATTATAAAAATTAATCTTACTATTTTTTTTTAAAAAATTTTATTAATTGTAAAACAGTAATCTTATAAACATTATTATCAACGTTAATAAGTAATATACATTTAATATATAAAAATTAAATAGCGCTTCAAATTAGCTAATATATAGTATTTTTAATAAGATTTATTTGTTAATAAAATATGTATAAGTTGTTAATGATCAATAATTATATTTATTAACAGAATATACTACTAAAACTAAATTATATTATTAAATATTTAAATGACTCCAATTCAACAATGTATAAGAAAAAAGGAAATAAAATTAAGACCTATTTGGTTAATGAGACAAGCAGGTAGATACTTGGATGAATTTAGAGAAATAAGAAAATTAAATACTAATTTTATTAAATTATGTTTGAATAGTAATTTATCTTCAGAAATTACTTTACAACCACTTAAAAGGTTTGACCTAGATGCTGCTATAATTTTTTCTGATATATTATTAGTTCCTTATGCTCTAGGTCAAAAGGTTGAATTTAGAAAAGATTTTGGACCAGAACTAGGCAACATAGATTTAGAATCAATATCTAAAACTGAAGAGTTAGATTTTTTTAAAAAATTACTTCCAGTTTATAAATCAATAGAAAAAGTAAAAAATAACAAATTAGTTTCCAAAAAAGACCTCATTGGATTTGTTGGTGCTCCTTGGACATTATTAGTTTATATGATTAATAAATGTTCTCCTAAACAGAAATTAAAAAAAGATTTTTTTAAAGATAAATATTTAATTAAAGAAATACTTTTAATATTAGAAAAATTTCTTAAAATTCATATAGAAAACCAAATAAAAAGCGGAGCAACTATAATACAAATATTTGATAGTTGGGCTGGATTAATAGATGATGAAAATTTAAAAGAATATATATATATTCCAACACTTAACTTAGTTAACTTTATAAAATCACTTCATGTCCCTGTTATATGTTTTCCAAGAGAAATTCGAAATTATCAGGAATATTGTAAAATAATAAAACCAGATGTAATCAATATTGATTATTCAACCAATCCTGAGAAAATAAGAAAAGAAATAGATATAGTTGTACAAGGTGGACTTGATCCAAAAATTTTACTAACAAACAAAGATAAATTAAAAGCTGAGGCAAAAAAATATCTAGAAATTTTTAAAGATCACCCCTATATATTTAATTTAGGACATGGTGTTTTGCCAAAGACCGATCCACAAATGGTAGATTATTTAATAAAGTTTGTAAAAAGCTATTATTAGAGTTATTTTTAATTTTAATGAAAAAAGATCATCCCGATATTAAATTTGGAAAAACAGGTGTGCTTTTAGTTAATCTTGGAACTCCAGATTCAACAAGCTGGCTTGATATAAGAAAATATTTAAAAGAATTTTTATCGGACAGAAGGGTAATTGAAGTTAATCCTATAATATGGCAAATAATTTTAAATCTTTTTATTTTGAACTTTAGACCCTCCAAAACTGCAAAAGCATATAAAGAAATATGGATGAAAAAAGAGAACATGTCACCATTAAGATATTTTACTTTAATGCAGACAAAAAAATTATCAGAAAAAATTAAAAATAAAGAAATAATTATTGATTTTGCAATGCGTTATGGAAATCCAAGCATCAAAAGTAAAATGAATATACTTCATCAAGAAGGTTGTGAAAATATTATAGTTTTACCTTTATATCCTCAGTATGCTGCAGCAACAACAGCTACAGTATGTGATGAAGTTTATAGAATCTTAATGAAAATGAGATGGCAGCCTAGTTTACAAATTATTCCCCATTATGAATCCGAGCCATTATACATAGATGCACTTGTGAATAGTTTAAATAAAAAAATTTCTGAAATCAGTTGGACCCCAGATTTAATTATGGCTTCTTATCACGGAATACCAAAAAAATATTTTGAAAATGGAGATCCATATCATTGTTATTGCCAAAAAACATCACGTCTTTTATCAGAAAAATTTAATAAAATTCCAATTGTAACAACCTTTCAATCTAGATTTGGACCCAAAGAGTGGCTTCAACCTTATACTGACAAAACTCTAGAAAACCTTCCTAAAGAAGGAAAAAAAAATATTTTGGTAATTTGTCCTGGATTTTCCTCTGATTGCGTAGAAACTTTAGAAGAAATATTAATTCAAGGTAAAAAAAGTTTTATTGATAAAGGTGGTAAAAATTTCGATTTAGTTCCATGCCTTAACGATAATGATGACCATATTGTATTGCTTCAACACTTAGTAACAAAATATCTTATAAAAAAATGAATACTTATTTAATTTTAAAGTCATTACACTTGATAGTGGTTATATCATGGATGGCAGGTTTGTTATATTTGCCTAGAATTTTTGTTTATCATGCTGAAAATAAACAAGACAAAAATATATCCAACATTTTTAAAACTATGGAGAAAAAACTTTATTATTACATAATGACGCCAGCAATGAGTCTTTCATGGCTATTTGGTTTGTTATTAATTTTTAATATTGGACTTGATCAATTGGCATCTAAATGGTTACAAATTAAACTTATATTAGTGTTAATTTTAACATTTTATCATTTCTTTTTAGGCTTTTGCCTCAGAAGATTTAAAATTGATGCTAATACTAATTCTTCTAAATTTTATAGGATTTTTAATGAAGTTCCGACTATTTTGCTTATTTTAATAGTTTTTATAGTAGTTTTTAAACCTATATAGTATTGAAATTTTTAAAAGAGTATATATATTAATAGGATCTTACTAATCACAATTTAATCTCCAAACATGAATATACAAGAACTTAAAACAAAAACATCTGAGCATCTTATCACCCAAGCTGAAGAATTGGGTATAGAAAATGCTAGCACATTAAGAAAACAGGAAATAGTTTTTGCAATTTTAAAAAAGTTAGCAGAAAAAGAAGAAATTACTGGAGGCGGAGTCTTACAACTATTACAGGATGGGTTTGGATTTTTAAGAGCAATGGAGTCCAACTATTTACCTGGAGCAGATGATATTTACGTGAGTCCAAGTCAAATTAGAAGATTTGGATTAAGAACAGGAGACACGGTCGAAGGACCCGTAAGAGCACCTAAAGATGGAGAAAGATACTTCGCTTTATTGCAAGTAAGCAAGATTAACTTTGAAGAGCCAGAAAAATCTAGGCATAAAATTGCTTTTGATAACTTAACTCCTTTATATCCAAATAAACAATTAGTAATGGAAGTTGAAAGTAACAAAATAGAAAAAAAACCCGATTTAACCCCTAGATTGATAGATCTGGTCAGTCCAATAGGAAAAGGGCAAAGATCATTGATTATATCCCCTCCTAAGGCCGGTAAAACTATGATTTTGCAGAGTATAGCTAACTCCATAGCAGCAAACTATCCCGAGTGCTTTTTAATGGTTTTATTAATAGACGAAAGACCAGAAGAAGTAACGGATATGCAAAGAACTGTAAAAGGAGAAGTAATTAGTTCAACATTTGATGAACCAGCACAAAGACATGTGCAGGTTGCAGAAATGGTTATTGAAAAAGCAAAAAGATTAACTGAGCATAAAAAAGATGTAGTAATTTTATTAGATTCAATAACAAGACTTGGAAGAGCTTACAATGCTGTTATACCAAGTTCAGGAAAAGTATTAACTGGAGGTGTAGATGCTAATGCTTTACAGAGACCCAAAAGATTCTTTGGTGCCGCAAGAAACATAGAAGAAGGAGGATCTCTAACTATAATTTCAACAGCTTTAATTGACACTGGAAGTAGAATGGATGAAGTGATTTTTGAAGAATTTAAAGGAACCGGAAATAGTGAAACTATTTTAGACAGAAAAATATCTGAAAAGAGAATCTTTCCAGCAATCGATATAACAAAATCGGGAACTAGAAGAGAAGAATTGCTTTTTGATAAAAATGATTTACAAAAAATGAATGTTCTAAGAAGAATAATAGCTCCAATGGGAACAATGGATGCTATAGAATTTATTAATTCAAAACTAAAAAATACCAAAAGCAATGCAGAATTTTTTAACTCTATGAATAAGCCTGCATAGTTGATAAAATTCACTAAATGAAAGATTTAAGTGAAGAAAAACAAAAATTAATTAAAGATTTAATTAAAAATAAAAAATTCCATCAATTAGAATTTGAGGTAAATTCGTTACTTTTAGATAGAAGATCTTCTTTTTTGTTAAATTTACTTGGCGTTTGTAAAATATCAAAAATACCAACTTCTAAAAAAGAATTAAATGAATCATTAGATTTATTTAAAGAAGCATATTTGAAAGATAAAACTTCGACCGACGCACTGTTCAATTATGCAGAAATTAGTACAAGATTATTTAAATATGGAGAGGCGAAAGATTTATTAATAGAATATTTAGATATAAATAAGTATGATTATAAAGCCAATTTAGCTTTAGCAAAGATACATTTTTATTTGGCAAACATGGACGAATGTTTAAATAATTATAAAAAAATTATTGATAACAATGAAGCTAATTCAAAAATGTGGGCAGCTTTTCTTTTTACTACAAATTATACTTATAAATATAATCAAAAAGAATACTTAAACTTTTGCAATAAATTTGCAGATAAATTGAAAAAATTTGATGATAAAGACCTAAAAAGTTTCCAATATGAAAAAAACCCTAAAAAGTTAAGAGTGGGGTTTTTTTCAGCTGATTTAAGAACTCACTCCGTTACAAAATTTATTGAAGAAACCCTCAAAATTCTTAAGCAAAATAACTTTGAAATCATTGCATTTAGCAATAATAATTTAGGATCGGATGATTTAACTACCGAAAGGCTAAAAGAAATATTTCATGAATGGTACGATATAATTAAATTAAGTGACCTAGAGGTCATAAATCTTATTAGAGATAAAAAGATTAATATGTTGTTTGATCTTACAGGTTATTCAACAGGAAATAGGTGTGAAATTTTTAAAAATAAATCTGCTCCATTGCAAATTTCTTGGTGTGGATATTGTAACTCTTCTGGGATCAAAGAAATGGATTACTTAATTGCTGATCAAAATTTAATTAAAAAAGAAGAAGAGTCTAATTATTCTGAAAAAATAATTAGACTGCCGAAGATATGGAATAGTCATTTTTTAATTTCTTCAAAAATAGAAGTTAACGAACTTCCTGCAATAAAAAATAAATTTATAACATTTGGATCTTTTAATAATTATGGAAAGTTATCAGATGATGCAATTGAAACATGGAGTAAAATTTTGAAAAATAATAATTCAAAATTGATTTTAAAATCATCTGTGCACGATCATCAATTAGTAAGGGATAATATTATGAGTAAATTTAAAAAAAATGGAATTGAAGAAAATAAGATTATTTTTATGGAAAGGTTAAAAAGTAATGAAGAACACTTAAAACTATATAATAAAATAGATATTTCTCTAGATACTTTTCCATTTTGCGGTGCCACAACTACATTTGAATCTCTATGGATGGGAGTACCAACGATCACTCTTTCAGGAAAAATATTTAATTCTAAATTTGGTGTTTCTATTAATGAAAACTTGAATTTAAATAATTTTATTGCAAAGGATAAATCTGATTATATTGAAAAAACTAATTTAGTTAGTTCAGATTTAAATAATTTAACTAAAATAAGAAAATCTTTAAGAAGTTTGGTAATGGACTCTGCTTTATTTGATAATAAAAATCTTGGATTAAATTTAGGTAAAATTTTAAAAGACAAATGGAATACGTTTTCCAAGCTAAATAAAAATCTATAATTATTATCGTAACTTTGTTTTTATTTTTATTGAAGGTATACTGAGAAGATGACAATTTACGCTCTCTCATCTGGTCCAGGAATATCTGGAATTGCAGTAATAAGAATTTCAGGAACACAAACTTCAAATATATTAAAGCTTGTTACAAAAAATAATTTACCAAAACCTAGAATTGCAACAATTAGAAAAATAATTAACTTTGAAAATTTAGAATTAATTGACGAAGGTATAATTCTATGGTTCCCAGGACCAGATAGTTACACAGGAGAAGATATGGCAGAACTACATGTTCATGGAAGCAAAGCAGTTGTTGAAGCAATACATAAACTACTAAATAATACAAAAAAATGCAGAATTGCAGAACCAGGTGAATTTACCAAAATAGCATTTCAGAATGGAAAAATAAATTTATTAAAAGCAGAAAGTATTGCTGATTTAATTTCATCCGAAACTGAGATTCAAAGAAGGCAAGCATTAAATATTATGAGTGGAAAGACATCCGAAGTTTATAATAGTATGAGGGAAAAATTGTTAAAGGCATTATCAAATATCGAAGCAAAAATAGATTTTCCAGATGAAGATTTGCCTATAAAAATAAATAATGAAATTAAAAAAAATGTTGATCAAGTAATTGAAAAAATACAAAAAATTTTAAATGATCAAAAAGTCGGAGAAAGAATTAGAGAGGGTTTTAAAATTGCAATAGTTGGACCAACAAACGCAGGTAAATCAAGTTTATTAAATCATCTTTCAAATAGAGATGTAGCAATCGTCTCTGAAATTGCAGGTACTACTAGGGACGTTATAGAAGTACATTTAAATATCGATGGTTATCCAGTTGTTGTATCTGATACTGCTGGAATAAGAAAATCTAAAAATGAAATCGAAAAAAAGGGTATAAAATTAGCTCTAAAAAAAGCTGAAGAGGCAGATTTAAATCTTATTGTAATAGAGCCAAAAAACCTTGATTTTACTGGGTTTTTGAAGGATTTAATAAAGCCGAATTCAATTTTAGTAATTAACAAGTGTGATTTAGAAAAGGTTAGCTTAACTGAGCAAATGAAAAAAATAGATCATGTAATAATATCAGTCAAAAATAATACAAACATAGAAAATCTAATTTCACAAATAAAATCTAAGCTGAAAGGCAAATTTATTCAAAGTGAAGAAATTTTAATTACAAGAGAAAGGCACAGGAATAATCTTGAACAATGTTTACAAAATTTAATAAACTTTAAAAATCAAAACAATGATTTTGATAAGGCAGCAGAAGATTTAAGATTGGCTAGTAGGCACCTTGGAATGATAGTTGGGAAAGTGGATGTTGAAGAAATATTAGGTTCAATTTTTAATGATTTTTGTATAGGAAAATAAATTTAACTATAATCATTTTTTGACATCGCATATAGATATCTTGTAAAATAATAAATCAAATTTTAGTATTTGTTATGAAAAATGATTTATCTTTTGAGGTAGTAGTAATAGGTGGCGGACATGCCGGTTGCGAGGCAGCCGCTGCTTCTGCAAGACTGGGTGTCAATACGGCATTATTTACACACAATATAGAAACAATAGGTGAGATGTCATGTAATCCTGCGATTGGAGGTCTTGGTAAAGGCCACCTGGTGAGAGAGATAGATGCCTTAGATGGGGTAATGGCAGAAGTTGCAGATAAGTCAGGTATTCAATTTAAACTCTTAAATAGGAGTAGAGGCCCAGCTGTTAGAGGGCCTAGAACGCAGAGTGATAGACAGTTATATAAAAAATATATGCAAGAAAAACTCTTAAACTATTGTAATTTAAGCGTTTTTTCTGATCCTGTAATTGAGTTTATATTTGATAATAAAGCTGTAAATGGATTTATAACTAAGTCAGGTAAAAAAGTTCAAACATCCAAGTTAATACTAACTACGGGAACTTTTTTGAATGGTTTGATACATGTAGGTGAAACCCAAACACCTGCTGGTAGATATAATGAAAAACCAACAACCGGATTAAGTGAACAACTAAAAAAATATAGTTTTAGAATTGGCAGACTTAAGACAGGAACTCCACCAAGGTTGGATGCCCGAACAATTAACTTCAATAATTTAGAACAGCAGCATGCTGATGAGGATCCATATTTTTTTTCTTTTCTTTCAAGTAAAAATATAAATAAACAAGTTACATGTAGGATGACTTATACTAATGAGGCAGTTCATAAAATAATTTCTAAAAATATTAAACGTAGTGCAATGTACTCCGGGACTATAAAAGGTGTTGGCCCCCGGTATTGTCCATCTATAGAAGACAAGGTAGTTAAATTTTCTGAAAAAAGCAGACATCAAATTTTTTTGGAGCCAGAAGGTCTAAATGATCAGACAATTTACCCAAATGGTATATCAACTTCATTACCTAAAGAGGTGCAATATGAAATATGCAACAAAATCAAAGGTTTAGAGAATGTAAAAATTATAAGGCCTGGATACGCTATAGAATACGATTATATAGATCCAACTGAGTTGTTACTAACCTTAGAAACTAAAAAAATTCAAAATTTATATTTAGCAGGTCAAATTAATGGTACGACAGGATATGAGGAGGCAGCAGCACAAGGTCTTATTGCTGGAATTAATGCAGCTTTATCAGTAAGGAGAAAAGAACCTTTTATCTTGGACAGATCTGAAGCCTATATCGGTGTTATGATTGATGACCTTGTCACAAAAGGAGTTGCTGAACCTTATAGGATGTTTACTTCCAGAGCCGAGTATAGACTTACTCTTCGATCAGATAATGCAGATTTAAGGCTAACCGAAAAAGGTATAAGATTAGGCTTAGTTGGCGATTTCAGAGCAAAAATATTTAAAAATAAGGCTCTTAATTTGAAAAATATATCTTTAAAAATGAATAAATTAAAAATTACTCCTTCAAAAGCTCTAAAATTTGGTATTAATATAGCAAAGGACGGTGTATCTAGATCTGCAGACCAAATTTTAAGTCAAAAAGGGGTTAATATGATGAAAATTCGAGAAATATGGCCAGAAATTCAGTATTATTCGAAAGAAATAGATAACCAATTAGAAATTAACTCACATTATAAAGGATACCTAAAAAAGCAAAATGCAGATATTTTAGCTTTCAAAAAAGATGAAAATTTAAAAATACCTCATAATATTAATTATGATGTGTTTAGTGGCTTATCTAATGAGGTTAAGGCTAAATTTAAGCAAATTAGGCCTAAAACGTTGGGCCAAGCTTTAAGAATAGATGGAATAACCCCAGCGGCTGTATATATTTTGTTGTCACACGTCAAAAGAAAGTCTATTAAGCAAATAGCTTAATGGAAGATGATTCTTTAAAAAAATATTCAATATTAGATGGATTAAATGTTTCACGTGAAACGTGTCTAGATTTTGAGAAGTTTATATCAATGATCAAGTATAAAAATGAGGAATTAAACATTATAAGCCAAAAAAGCTCAATAAATGGTGAAATACGTAAAAGGCATATAATAGATTCAGCGCAAGCCATTGATTTTGTTGATTTAAATAATGATACAACCTACGATTTAGGTTCAGGAGGAGGTATGCCTGGAATTGTTATAGCTATAATCGCAAAAAATTTAAAAAAAAAAATAAAAATAAATTTATTTGAAAAAAGTTATCACAAAAGTTCCTTTTTAAAGGATGTGTCAAAAAAATTAAATTTAGAAACAGAAATAATTCAAAAAGATGTGTTTAAAGTTAAAGAATTAAGTTCAGGAACTATAATGGCAAGAGCTTTTAAACCAATGCCAATAGTTTTAGATCTCGTTTATAAAAATTTTAGTAGATATAAAAATTTAATTTTATTTATGGGTAAAAGTGGAAAAAAAATATTAACGGAATCTTTAAAGGATTGGGATTTTGAGTATAAAGAAAAAAAGAGTCTTACAAGTGAAGATTCATTTTTACTAAGTATAAAAAATATAAAAAAAAAAATTAAAAAAAATGCAAATTATTTCTATAATTAATCAGAAGGGTGGAGTTGGAAAAACCACAACTGTTATTAATCTTGCTGCTGGACTTTCAAAGAAGGGAAAAAAAATTTTAGTAATTGATTTAGATCCTCAGGGAAATGCAACTACTGGTTTGGGATTGTCAAATATTGAAAATTCTAGTGATACAATTTATGGAGTTTTAAATGGCACAAAGTCAGTCAATGAAGTTATCAAAAAAACTGATTTCCAAAATTTGGATATAATTACATCTAATGTAGATTTATCTGGTTTAGAGGTAGAAACAGCAGGCGATAGCAAAAGAGCCTTTATTTTAAAAGATCAATTATTGTCTTATTTAAACGATTCTAGAGACAATTATGATTATATTTTTATCGATTGCCCGCCTTCTCTAAGCCTTTTGACTGTAATGGCTTTAGTTGCCTCATTCTCTTTGGTAGTACCACTCCAAACAGAATTTTTTGCTTTAGAAGGTTTAACTCAGTTAATGAAAACAATAGAAAGAATAAAAACGAACTTAAACAAAGAACTTAAAATTAGAGGAATTCTTCTAACTATGTATGACAAAAGAAACAAACTTTCATCACAGGTTGAAAAGGAAGCAAGAGATTATTTTAATAATAAGGTTTATAGTACAGTTATTCCAAGAAACGTCAGACTATCCGAAGCGCCATCTCATGGTGTACCAGTTTTAATATATGATAAAAATTGTCCAGGAAGTATTTCTTATTTTAACTTTACCGATGAGTTTATTAACCAAGATAAAGAATTTGAGAGTGCAGCATAATGGATACATCTAAAATAAAAAAAGGACTAGGTAGAGGTCTATCATCTTTGATTGGCGAAACTAAAATTGAAAAAAATACAAGTAAGGTTTTAATTAGTGATCTAGTAAGAAATAAATATCAACCACGTAAAAATTTTGAACCAGAAAATCTTAAAGATTTAACAAATTCAATTAAAGAAAGAGGAATTATTCAACCAATCATAGTTAGAAGATCAGAGACAAACAATAATAAGTACGAAATTATAGCTGGAGAAAGAAGATGGATAGCAGCGCAAAATGCAGGTTTACACGAAGTACCGGTAGTTGTGACCGATGCAGATGATCTTAGGTCACTCGAATTTGCAATTGTGGAAAACGTACAAAGGCATGACTTAAATGCGATAGAAGAGGCTGAAGGATATCAAAAATTAATTAGTAATTTTTCATATGACCAGGATAAAGTTTCAAAATTTATTGGTAAAAGTCGTAGTCATGTTGCTAATTGTTTGCGTTTGCTAAGTTTACCAAAAGAAGTGATTAATTTAATTGAAAATAATAAGCTATCCCAAGGTCATGCAAAAGTTTTGGTTGGTTTAGAAAATGCATTATTTGTAGCAAAAAAAATAATAGATAAAAAATTATCAGTAAGACAAGCTGAAAGTTTAGTAAAAATATTTAAATCTAAAAAAATTGGACACAAAACATTAAAAGATCCTAATTTGTTAGAGCTTGAAGCGTCAATTATAGATAAGATAGGATTAAATGTTTTAATTAAGAATAAAAAAAATAACACTGGAAGTATAATATTTGATTATAAAGATTTGGATCAACTAAATAAAATTATTAAAGCTATTAAAGCTCATTACTAGATTGTTTTGAGTTAGAGATTATAAAATCAGACATTATATTTACTGCATTATCCGAATTTTTTTTTATCAAAAGTTCAATATCGTTTGTTTCAAAGATCATATTTTCAACATTTTTTATAGCACTTTTATTTATTTGTTCTTTAATAGTATCTTTATCTTTCCAAAATATAGGAGGTTTATATGAAGAAATTATCGAGTCTAAATTTTTATTTTTTTTATACTCTTGATGAATTTTATAAAGTCTTTTTAACTTAATTGAAAGAGACCTAATTATTAAAATACAATCTTCTATAGTAAAATTATTTTCATTTAAAATGTTAATTGTTTTTTTTAAGTTCTTGTTTAGGCAACTGTCCAATAATTCTGAAACGTCGTAATTTTCTGCAAGGTTAGTTATTTTAAGAATATCTTCAGCACTAATTTTTTTATTGGTTTTCATGTATAGCTCAATTTTATTTAATTCATTTTTTAAGTTTCCTCTATCTCCTCTACTTCTTTCTATTATTAAATTTATAATTTCTTGAGGTATTAAAATTTTGTTTAATTTAAAGAAATTTGTAGCAATGGATCTTAATGTTTGAAGATTATCATCATAAAAGGGAATACAAATAATATCTTTGTTTTTTTCAAATAATTTTCTTAATTTTGATTTTTTATCCAAACCAGATGCATTTAAAATAATTGTAATATCATCAATTTTCTTTTCTAAAATTTCCTCAATTATTTGATTAAATTTATCTGTTACCCTTGAAATAATAAATAATTTTTTCTCTTCAAAAAACGATTTTGTAAATATACTACTAAAAAAGCTTGATTTATCGTTTAAAATTTCTTTTTCATCATATTTCAAAATATCTTCTTTAAAATTATTTGTAAAATAATTTTTGATAGTGTCATTTTTGTATCCATCATTTTCTCCATATAATAAAAACAAATTACATTTATAGTTATTAATTTTGTTTAATTCGTATGATTTTATTATCATTTATTTATCATATAAAATTAGAATTATATCTTCTACGATTTTATCAATTAAGTTTTCTTCAATTGTTTTTTCGTACTGTTTTAAATCAAACTTATTTGAAATATTTTTATAACTAAAGTTTTTTGAAATTTTTTTTGCTACAACTAACCGATCTGAAGAAAATATTTTTAAATCACTTTTAATTAAAATTCTGTAAATTGAAGGATCTCCTTTTTCGTCTTTACTTACTATTTCAATTATTTTTTCTGAATCTAAATTTAATTTATAAATTTTATTATAATCTTTTGTATAGGTTAAGTAATTTAACCCATTTTTTATTTTTGAACTAATTTTATCATTTTCATCAAAAATTATTTCTTGAATTAAAAAACTAGAGTCTTTGCTAGAAAATAATGGTTGATAACCACAGCTTACTAACAAGAAAAAACTAATAATTAAAAATATTTTTTTCATTCCAAAATAAGGTTGATTAATCTATCTTTTATAAAAATACTTTTTATAATTTTTTTATTTTTTAAATATTTATCATATGAAATATCATTCTTAATTTCATTAATTAGCATTTCTTTATCAACGTTCCTTTTATTAACAATAATAGCTCTTTTTTTACCATTTATTTGTAAAACAATATTAACATTCTCTTTAATAAGATATTTTTCATTAACTTTTGGCCATTTTATTTCACCTTTTTCACCCAGATCTTCTAGGCACTCACTAGCAAAGTGTGGAACGATAGGCGTCATTATTTTTAGTATTTCAATGTAATTTTTTAAAAGAATACTCGCATCTGTTGATTTATTGATAAATTTCATTAAAAAATTATAAGTTTCATAAAGGTTTGCAACGATTACATTATAATGAAATTTTTCCAAATTTTGTGTAATTTTTTGTATTGTTAAATTTGTAAATTGATTTAGCTCAATTGAACTTTTTTCATCTTTATTTTTTGATGATAAGTTTTTTTTAATATTTTGATGTAGTGTCCAAAATTTTTGTAAAAATTTATAAGATGCAACCATTCCTTGTTCAGACCATTGAACATCTTTTTCCGGAGGACTATCAGAAAGAATAAATAATCTTACAGCATCAGCACCATACTCACTTATTATATTTTCTGGATCTATTGTATTTTTTTTTGATTTAGACATAGATTCACTTGGCCCAACTTTAATTTTTTCATTTTCATTATTTTTTTTTAAATAATTTTTTCCGTCTTTCGTGAATACTTCATCGGGACTAATCCAATTATTATTTTGATCTTTATAAGTTTCGTGGCACACCATTCCTTGTGTAAAAAGTCCTTTAAAAGGTTCTTTGTATTTAAATTTTTCATTTTTATAATTTATTGCATGCATAAAAAATCGAGAGTACAATAAATGTAATATTGCGTGTTCTACTCCTCCAATATATTGATCAACTGGCATCCAGTAATTAATTTCATCAATATCAAAACCATAAATTTTATTTTTAGGTGAACAAAATCTTAAAAAGTACCAGGATGAATCTACAAAAGTATCTAGCGTATCGGTTTCCCTAGTATATTTTTTTCCATTAATTAATATATTTTTCCACTCATCTTGATGTTCCAAAGGATTACCTTTAGTGTTTAATTTTATATTTTCTGGTAGGTTAATTGGAAGATTTTCCTTTGGAATTTTTACGATATTGTTATCTTCATCATATGCAATTGGTATTGGACATCCCCAGTATCTCTGTCTAGAAACACCCCAGTCTTTTAATCTAAAATTAATCTTTTTTTTACCTAGTTTTTTTTTTTCAAGTATATCAATTGTTTTAACTATTGACTCTTCTGGAACTTTTAAATCATTTAAAAAATCTGAGTTAAAAATTATTCCTACATCTGTATAGGCTTTATCTTTTATTTCAAAATCACCCTTATAATTAATTGGTTTAACTACTGGAGTTATTTTTAATTTATACTTTATTGCAAAATCTAAATCTCTCTGGTCATGTGCAGGACAGCCAAAAACTGCTCCAAAACCATAATCCATTAGAACAAAATTAGCAAAATAAACTGGCACTTTTATTTTTTCGTTCAAAGGATTGGTTGCAATTAGTTCTGTTTTAAAACCAATTTTTTCTGCTTGTGCAATAGATTCTTCCGTAGTTCCAGTTTTAGAGCATTCTTTTTTAAACTTTATAAAATTCTTATTTTTTTCATAAAATTTTGACAAAGGGTGATCAATAGATAGAGCCAGAAAAGATAATCCAAACAGTGTATCAGGCCTAGTTGTAAAACATTTTATTTCATTAATTGATTTATTACCTTCAACTTTAAAATTGATTTCACAACCAAAGGATTTACCAATCCAATTTTTTTGCATTATTTTTACTTTTTTGGGCCATTCATCTAAACTATCAAGGCCATTTAGTAATTCATCTGAAAATTTTGAAATATTAAAAAACCATTGATTTAATTTTTTTCTCTCAACAACAGCGCCTGAACGCCATCCCTTGCCGTCTATTACTTGTTCATTTGCTAAAACAGTTTCATCAACAGGGTCCCAGTTTACGTAGTTTTCTTTTCTATAAACTAAACCTTTTTCATAAAGCTCTAAGAAGAAAAGTTGTTGATGTTTATAATAATCTGATGAACACGTTGAAATTTCTCTATCCCAATCGATTGATAAACCTAATTTTTTAAGTTGATCTTTCATCACAGATATATTTTGATTTGTCCAATCTTTAGGATCTAAATTATTTTCTTTAGCCGCATTTTCTGCTGGCATACCGAAAGAGTCCCAGCCCATTGGGTGTAAAACATTAAAATTTTGCATTGCTTTATATCTGGCTAAAACATCACCTATTGTATAATTTCTAACATGGCCCATATGAATTTTACCAGAAGGATAGGGAAACATTTCAAGGCAATAAAACTTTTTCTTAGATTTATCTAATTTGGATTGGAAAGTTTTATTTTTTTTCCAATAATCTTGCCACTTTTGCTCAGTGATTTTAAAATTATATCTTTCCACTTTGAAATTTCTTTTAAAAAAAATTATTTATCTCTCATAAATAATTAATTTATATCAACAAACAACTCTGCCGTCACCACACCATTTAACTTTATCTGATGATTTTTTCTTTTTGTATATTTTTTTCTCGAATTCATCATCTTTTTGTTTTTTTAATAATGATGCTTTTCTTAAAATCTTTAATTTTATTTCCTCGTTTAAAGAAGTTTTTACTTCACTTATTGCACAGGAATTATTTGTACCACAAATTCTTTGGTGCAAAGATACTTTGAGTCCATCTGCTCTAATTTCGTTAGATAAAAATCTTATTGTAATTTTAATTGATTGACTATTTTCACTTTCAGAATACCAGTCTGTGATAATTAAGCCTCCGGAATAATCAACATTAGAAAACGACATAAAATCCAATGTATCTAAAGTTGCTCTCCAAAGTTCATTAGATGATGCAAATTCAAAAGTTCCACCTCCTTTACCTCCTCGACCACTTTTGAAGAGACCACCAGCACCAGTAATCCCCTTACCTTCTTCAACATTTTGTCTTGCTCTCTTTTTTCCATCTCCCTCAAATTCATCCCATACAATTTTTTTACATCCGGCGAGAGGTGTAATAACTAGCGCTACAATCACCAGATATTTGATAAATTTTATAAAATTCATTACAATTGATGGTTTAGCTTAATAAATGGCTAAATCAAAAGACTAATTTAGTGTGATATTTATGCAACATATATGAAAAAAATAAGAAATTTATAGTAAAATAGCTCTTTATTAAAAGAAAAAATGTTAAAAACCCACCATTCATATGAATAATTAATAAAAAGGAGAAATTATGAATAAATTAACAAAAGTAGGTCTTTCAGCGCTAGCTGGATCTCTTGCTGTTAGTTCTGCAAACGCAGTAGAGTACTCTTTAACTGGAGATGCTCAGGCTGTTTTCTCATCTGCCGAAGGTAACGAGGCACTTGCTGTAGGATCAAACGGTAAAGGTTATGGTGTTGACACTGACTTATACGTTAATGCAAGTGGAGAATTAGATAACGGTTGGACTGTTTCAATTTTCTCAGCATTAAATCTAGAACAAGCTAACACAGCTACTTCTGGTGGTGTAAACTCATCTTCACAAATGACTATCGGGATGGGATCACTAGGAACTATACAGTTTAACGACGTATTTGGTTCTGGTGCTACATCAATCGACGACGTTTTACCAAAAGCTTACGAAGAAACATGGGATGGTACAACTCATGCATCTGCGTTCCATTCTTTTGGTGTATCAACTCAATCAGGTTCAGTAGACTATAGAACTCCTGCGTTCTCAATTGGAGATATTTCTATTTCTGCTACTTACACTTACGACCCAGATGCTGGTAACTACGGTTACGTATCTGCAGGTGGTGTAACTCCAGGACAAAACGAAGGTGAAGCATATACTATAAAAGTTAGTGGTATGGGCTTAACTTTAGGTGCTGGTACTGAAGAAGTTGAAAACGCTTCAAATTCTGCTGGTGCTACTGATCTGCAAAGAGCAACAGGTTACGCTTTATACACTAATGGTCCAATGACTATTGGTTATCAAGAGTACTATGTAAACTCTGCTAACACTGCATCTAGTGGTGCTCAAGCTCCTGACAACTCTGGTGATGGTATAGGTATCTTGTTTGCACAAGATAACTACTCAGTATCATATGCTGAAGTTAAAGAGCAAGTAGAGTCAATTGCAGCAGCTACTAAAGAATATGAAACTGAAATGTCAGCGTTACAAGCTACATACACAATGGGTGCTATGACGATCGGTGCATCATTGTATGAAACTGACAATCCAGAAGGTACTACTGGTAAATACGAAGAAACAGAACTTTCTGTATCTTTCGCATTCTAGTTAATACTTTAAGAAGTTTTAAAAAACCGGCCTATTTATTTAGGCCGGTTTTTTTTTATCCAAGAAATAGAAGCCAAAGCAGTGCTTTTAGTTAATCTTATTCTTTTATAATTTGAAGAATTAATACCACCTAGAGCAACTATTTTTTTTTTTGTGTTATTTGCGATTAGATTAAATCTAACTATATTTAAAAAATAACTTGATTTTTTTGTTTTAAAAATTGGGGCAATAAAAATACTTGAACATCCTTGATTCTCTTTATTTTTAATTTCATGCAGATTGTGTGCCGAACCTATAATTTTAAATTTTTTTTTAGCATGCAAATTTTTATAATTACACAGTTTATTAAATGAAGGTAAATAAACTCCATCTAAATCAAGTTTTAAGGCTAATTTAATATTATTAGACAAATATAATTCTCTTCTCTGATTAATACAAAAATTTCTTATTTTTTTTATTAATTTTAGATTATAATTTTCTTTATAATTTCTATATATTAAAACAATATTTCTATTTAATTTTTGAATTTCTCTCTTGTTAAATTCATCTATAAAATAGTAAATTTTTAAAAAATTATGCATGATGTTGTTGATAAACTAGTATCAATTAAAAAGGAAATACAGTCAAATAATAGTAGAGCTGAAATTATAGCTGTTTCCAAAACTTTTCCATTAAATAAAATTTTACCTTTAATAAATTCTGGACATATCCATTATGGAGAGAATAAAATTCAAGAAGCCATGGATAAATGGATGGATATAAAAAAAGACTTTCAGAACATAAAGTTGCACTTTGTTGGCAAACTTCAGACTAATAAAGTAAAATTTGCGTTACCCCTTTTTGATTATATTCATTCACTAGATAGCCTTAAATTAGCTGACAAGATTGCTAACGAGCAACAAAAAAAAAAATTTAAACCTAAAATTTTCATTCAAGTAAATATTGGTAAGGAAAAACAAAAAAATGGGATAGATATTGAAAGTCTAGACAAATTTTATACAGATTGTCGAAATAATTTCGATTTAAATATTGTTGGACTTATGTGTTTGCCACCAAATGACAACATCCCTGAAAAATACTTTTCAGAAATGCAGAGATTGATAAAAAATATGAAACCACAGGAACTAAGTATGGGAATGACAAATGATTACATGGTAGCATTAAAATACGGATCTACCTTTTTAAGAATAGGTTCAAAAATATTTGGTCCGAGAGGTTAATTTATTTTTATTTTTGTTTTTTTATTTATTAGTCTGAGCAAAATTAAAAAATCTTTCTCTTTTAAAGCAATACATCCAACTGTAGGTTTATTATTTTTTGTTAAATGTATAAAAATTGCGCTGCCTTTATAAGGTATTTTTTTTGGATTATAATTTACTACTAAAATATAGTTATACTTATAATCTTTCCTAAATAATTTTTCATATTTATATTTTTTGCTTACTTTTACTTGAGAATTATAATACTTACTTTTTGGATCATTACACCAAACCATATTTTTTTTTATTGATATTATTTTTAATTTTGTTTTTGGCTTTATTACTCTGTCAGATCTATAATAAAGGTTTCCAAAAGAAAAAATACCTTTAGGAGTTGATTTATCCCCTTCAATTTTATGCTTTTTCAATCCCGCTTTACCTATTGAACAGTTAAATTTAAAATCATCAATTACTAATGACTCTTTATTTTTTAATTTTATTAGCATAAAGTTTTGTTATATGAATAAACAAGTTGTTAGTTTTGTGCAGCTTACAGAATTATATAATATTTTAAATGAAATTAAGACTGTATTGCCTTTTGAAATAAAAAATTACTCAAATAAAGATGAATTTTTTATGGATTTAAGTAAAAATAATAATTTAAATCAATCTACAATAATAACTAATTCAAGAGAAAATTTTAATTCCAATACCCCAAAAATTGATATGAGAAATGTTTTAATTTTTGATAAATTTCCAATTCAATTTAGTAAAATAATTGACCAAATCAATATTCAACTTATTAAACAAAAATACGATTTTCAATCAAAAATAAATATTAAAAATTATAATTTAAATTTAAATTCAAGAATAATTTCAAAAAATAAAAAAAACTTAAAATTAACTGAAAGAGAAATAGATATAATAATTTTTCTTAATAAACAAAATAAACCTAAAACAATAGAAATTTTGCAAAACGAAATATGGAACTATTCATCAAATCTTGAAACTCATACAGTTGAAACTCATATTTACAGATTAAGAAAAAAAATCAAAGATCAATTTAACGATCAAAATTTTATACTAAGTTATAAAGATGGTTATTCAATGAAATGAAAAAAAAAAATTTAATTGCAAAAGAGTTAAGAACTCAAAAATATAGAAGTAGAATAGTTAAACCAAAAAAAGGAAAAGGAAGTTTTAAAAGAAAAAAATAAAATTTTAGTACTTTGCATCTTTGTATGTAATTACATCAACGTTGAAGCTTATAACTATTCTGTCTTCTGAAGATAAATTTTTACCTACTGAGTGATATAAATAAGAAGGGAAAACCAACAAATTTCCTTCTTCAGCTTTAACACTAAAGCCAGATGAGTTTAATTCGTTTTTCTTTTCAATAACTGGATGACGAAATTTTTTAACTTCATTTGGTTCATGAAATTGAATATCTCCGCAATCTTTAGGAGCTTTAACGTAGTAAGCTGCACTTAAATAAGTATTAGGATGATTGTGGGTTTGATTAAAAGTATTTTTTTTATTAATTATTGCCCATATTTCTGTGATACCTACTTTTTCAGGGCTATATTTCCAACCGAAGCCTTCAACCATTACTTCTTTAATATATCCATGAATTGATTGTATAAAATTGTGTGGTGCAGAGTCTTTTTTCAACTTTAAAATTTTTTGAATGCCATCCATTTACATTAGATCTCTGAATTCCATCTTTATCATTTTCATAAAGATCGTATATATATTTAGATAAATTAGAGTTAAGCTTTTCATGATCCTTAACTTTAAATTGAAAAACTGGTGTAGCAAAAAGTTTATGTATAAATTTGTCACTCATTATTATTTAATCTTGCTCCAATTTGTTGAATGACATTTGATGACATTTCAGTGCCTTTTTCTAGGCTTTGACTTAACGAAAGCTTATTTATATAGCCATGTAAAAAACCAGCTGCAAACAGATCACCTGCTCCAGTTAGATCAACTATTTTGAGATTTTTTTTAATTCCACATTCAATAACTTCATTGCCTTTTATTACGATAGCTCCCTTTTCACCTCTAGTAATAACTAAAATTTTTCCAAGTTTTTTTGAAAAGTTAATTACATCATCAAAATTTTTTGCATTAACTAATGACATTATTTCTTGTTCATTAGCAAAAGTAATATCGATTTTATTTTTAACTAGATCTAAAAAATGAGGTTTATGTCTATCCACGCAAAATTGATCAGATAAAGACATTGCAACTTTGTTTGCATTATTTATTGCTTTATCAAATGCTTTTTTAGGATCACCTTCATCCCAAAGGTAACCTTCTAGGAATATGATTTCACTTTGTTTGATAGCATCTATATTAACATCTGCTTCATTAATTTTTCCAGCAGTTCCCAAGAATGTACACATGGTTCTTTCCGAGTCAGGAGTAACTAAAATTAAACATGTACCTGTAGGCAATTCTTCTTTCTTTTTAGAATAAAAATAACTTACATTTTCTTTTTTTAGACCTTCTTCATATTTTTCTCCTAACTCATCATCACAAACTTTACCTATAAACCCGACTTTATTTTTAAGTTGAGACAATCCAACTATTGAGTTTGCAACTGATCCTCCTGATATTGTTTTTTCAATTTTCAAATTAGATAATAATTTTTTAAATTCATTTTCATCAAAAATTAATTTCATTGTACCTTTAGTTAAACTATTTTTTGAAATGAAATCGTTTTCAACTTTACAAATAACGTCTACAATTGCATTTCCAATCCCTAAAATTTTCATATTATGCTTTCTTTGTTTTAATTGGTGATTTTCTTTTAGGATAACAAGAAGTACAAATTTTACAAGTTAAACCGTAACATTCCCTAGCTTTGCAGTATTCTCTGCCATAATAAATTATTTGAAGATGTAACTTGTTCCAGTTTTTTTTTGGAAACAACGTCTTTAAATCTTTTTCAGTTTGAATAACATTTTTACCATTAGTCAAACCCCATCTCTGAGCTAATCGATGAATGTGAGTGTCTACAGGAAAAGCGGGATAACCAAATCCTTGTGCCATAACTACACTTGCAGTTTTATGACCTACTCCTGGAAGTTCCTCTAGTTCCTTAAAAGTTTTTGGAACTTTTCCACCGTGTTCCTCTATTAATTTTTTTGAAAGTAAATAAACACTTTTAGCTTTCATTCTAAAAATACCTATGCTTTTGATTAATTTTTCAATTTTTTTTCTTCCTAATTTTACAAAATGTTCTGGTTTGTTGTATTTGGGATATATGTTTTTAGTGACATTGTTTACATTAACATCAGTAGTTTGTGCAGATAAAAGTACAGAAATTAAAAGGGTAAATTTATTTTGATGTTTTAAAGGAATTGGTGTTTTTGGATAAATCTTATTTAATATTTTTAATATTATTTTAGATCTTTGAACTTCATTCATTTAAAATTCAAAACATCTCTCATTGTATAAAGTCCAGGCTTTTTGTTCATTAACCATTTAGCAGCAGTAAATGCACCCTCAGAATAAAGTGCCCTATCAAAAGCTTCATGATTTAATGTAATTATTTCTTTTCCACTCGAGAAAGTTACTTCATGTTCACCGACAACTTCACCTTTTCTTAATGAATTAAAATTAATTTTTTTTCCATAAGGAATAGTTTTTTTATTTAAATATTTTTTTCCAATTAATTTATAAAAATCTTTATTCTTTCCAACGGCTATACCTTTTCCAAGCATTAAAGCAGTTCCTGAAGGATAATCTTTTTTATATTTATGATGTACTTCAAAAACTTTACTTAAAAAATTATTTCCCAGAGATTTTGATGCTATTTCAGTTAAATACATTAATAAATTTATACCTAAACTCATATTTCCCGCTTTGAGTATTGGTATTTTTTTTGCATATTTTTTTATCAATTTTTCTTCTCTTTTAGAAAAACCTGTTGTTCCAATAACTATTCTCTTCTTTAGTTTTGAGGCGATTTTAAGAACTTCAAAAGTACATTTAGGAACTGTAAAATCTATAATTAAATTTGCTTTTTTAAATGCATCTTCAGTATTTAAACTGGGTTTAATACCATTTATTTTTTTTTTAATTATTCTGCTTTCAGTAAGAGAAGTTAATTTAAAATTTTTATCAGATCTAGAGGATTTAATAATCTGCTGACCCATTCTTCCCATACATCCAGTAATAGCTAAGTTAATTTTTTTCATTTTAAGATAAGATATGAAACTATCACAACAGCCAAAACAATTATAGCCCAAATGGATAAATTTCTTAAAAATTGCTTTAATTTCGAATTAGTTTTAAGAAATGCTGGTATAACTAATATTAAAACAGCAATCAAAGATATTGTGGGAACTATTTCTTCTAATCCCATTTTTTAATTTTTCCAAAAACTTTTAGCTTTTTGAAAGAATTTTTTAATACTTGGATTTGATTTTTCGTTTTCAATTTCTCTAAATTTTTCGAGCAATTCTTTCTGTTCTCTATTTAAAGAGACTGGCACTTCGGTATTAACTTGCACATATAGATCACCATTACCACTTCCACGTATATAAGGCATGCCTTTAGATTTTAATCTAAATTGTTTTCCATTTTGAGTTCCGGCAGGAATTTTAATTTTTGCTTTTCCACCATCTATTGTGGGTATTTCTATAGAAGTGCCTAATGCTGCATCAGCAATTGAAATTGGAAATTCAAAAAATAAATTTTCATCTGATCTTTTAAACAATTCATGTGAGTAGACATTTATAAATAAATAAAGATCACCATTTCCTGAGCCTCTGGAACCTGCTTCACCTTTTCCAGCAAGTCTTATTCTAGTTCCATCATCAACTCCTTTTGGTATTGTTACCGATAATCTTTTAGAAGCTTGTTTTTTCCCTTGTCCATTACAACTAGAACATGGATTTGTAATTTCCTCACCTGAACCCGAACATTGAGGACATGTCTGTTGAACAGTAAAAAAACCTTGGCTTGATCTAACTTGCCCATGACCTCCACACATTGAACATGACCCTGCATCATGCCCAGGTTTAGAACCACTTCCTTTGCATGTGTCACATTTTTCCGATGTTGAAAATTTAATGTCTTGTTTTTTTCCAGTATATGCTTCTTCTAAAGTTATTGATAAATCGTACCTTAAATCTGATCCTCTATTATTTGTTCTTCTGCTTCTTCTACCGCCTCCTCCAAATCCTTCTCCAAAAAAATCTTCAAAGATATCTGAGAAATGACTAGAAAAGTCAAAGTTACCAAAACCTCCTCTAGCACCTCCACCATTTTCAAATGCCGCATGTCCAAAATTATCATAGTTTTGTTTACGTTCGGTGTTGGATAAAACATGATAAGCTTCAGAAGCTTCTTTAAATTTTTCTTCCGCAGCTTTATCACCCTCATTTTTATCTGGATGATATTTAACTGCTAATTTTCTATAAGCTGATTTAATTTGATCTGCCGTGGAACTTTTATTTACACCTAAGACGTCGTAATAATCTCTTTTTGCCATAACTAATTATAGACAAGCAGTTGTTAGCTTAGGCGCTTTTTTCTTTATTTTCGTCTTTTACTTCTTCAAAGTCTGCATCAACAACATTATCGTCTTTTTTTCCCTCTTCTTTTTTTGCATCTTTTGGAGCATCACCAGGTTTAGCACTTTGTTGAGATTTATAAATTGCCTCACCCAATTTCATTGATGCTTGAACTAATTCTTGAGTTTTCTTCTTTATGTCCTCAATGTCAGTTCCTTTCAAAGAGTTTCTTAAGTTAGCAGAGGCTGTTTCTATAGCTTTCTTATCTGCATCTGAAACTTTAGATCCATGTTCCTTTAAATTTTTTTCTGTAGAATGTAATAAAGTATCAGCTTGATTTCTTGAATCCACAGCTTCTCTTTTTTTCTTGTCTGCTTCTTTATTAGATTCTGCTTCTTTCACCATTTTATTTATTTCCTCTTCACTTAAACCACCCGAAGCTTGAATTTGAATTTTTTGTTCTTTACCAGTTCCTTTGTCTTTTGCAGAAACGTTTACAATACCATTTGCATCAATATCAAAAGTTACTTCAATTTGTGGAACTCCTCTTGGAGCTGGCGCTATACCGACTAGTTCAAAATTACCCAAAATTTTATTATCCGCTGCCATTTCTCTTTCACCCTGTAAAACTCTGATTGATACAGCTGGCTGATTATCTTCAGCTGTTGAAAATACCTGACTTTTTTTTGTAGGTATTGTAGTATTTTTATCAATTAATTTTGTCGATACTCCACCTAGTGTTTCAATTCCTAAAGAAAGCGGAGTAACATCAAGTAAAAGAACATCTTTAACATCTCCTTGAAGGACACCTGCTTGAATAGCTGCACCCATAGCAACTACTTCATCTGGGTTAACACTTTTATTAGGATCTTTTCCAAAGAAATTTTTAACTGTTTCGATAACTTTAGGCATTCTAGTCATACCACCAACCATTACTATTTCGTTAATGTCATTTGCAGTAAGCCCAGCATCTTTCAGAGCTGTTTTGCAAGGCGGAAGTGTTTTGGTAATTAAATCTTCTACAAGTGCTTCTAATTTTGCTCTAGTCATTTTTAAATTAATATGTTTAGGCCCTGTCTTATCTGCAGTTATAAAAGGCAAATTCACATCAGTTTGTTCCGCAGAGGATAATTCTATTTTAGCTTTTTCTGCTGCTTCTTTTAA
The DNA here is from genome assembly GCA_902608975.1 of uncultured Pelagibacteraceae bacterium. Lineage (GTDB taxonomy): Bacteria > Pseudomonadota > Alphaproteobacteria > Pelagibacterales > Pelagibacteraceae > Pelagibacter. Next base: position 185,804 of record CACLQI010000001.1, on the reverse strand, counting down.
TCTTTGAAGAGCAAGTTTATCTGATTTTAAATCAATTCCATTATCTTTTTTAAATTCTGCAACTAGATAATCGACAATGGTATTGTCAAAGTCTTCACCACCTAAAAAAGTATCACCATTTGTAGATTTAACTTCAAAGACGCCATCTCCTAGCTCAAGAATAGAAACATCAAAAGTTCCTCCACCTAAATCGTAAACTGCTATTTTTTTATTTATTTTTTTATCTAAACCATATGCTAATGAAGCTGCAGTTGGTTCGTTTATAATTCTTAATACTTCTAGGCCTGCAATTTTACCTGCATCTTTCGTAGCTTGCCTTTGAGCATCATTAAAATAAGCAGGAACAGTAATTACTGCTTTTGTTACTTCTTGACCTAAATATTTTTCAGCAGTCTCTTTCATTTTTTGCAAAATAAAAGCTGATATTTGAGATGGTGAATATTTTTGTCCTTTTGCTTCTATCCAAGCATCTCCTTTTTCTGAATTTACTATTTTAAACGGTGCTGACTGAATATCTTTTTTTACAGTTGGATCTTCAAAATTTCTTCCAATTAATCTTTTAACAGCAAAAATTGTATTTTCTGGATTAGTTACGGCTTGTCTTTTTGCTGGTTGACCAATTAATTTTTCATTTTCTTCTGTAAAAGCAACAACTGAAGGGGTAGTTCTTGCGCCTTCAGCATTTTCCAATACCTTAGCTTGCGTCCCTTCCATTATAGCAACACATGAATTTGTCGTTCCTAAATCTATACCGATTACTTTGCTCATATTTTTAATTCCTTGCTTTCATATAAGTGCTAATTTTCAATGTACAAGTTTATTTAACATTTATTTTAACTCTTTTTTTTCCTTATTTTCCTTATCTTTTTTATCTTCTACTTTATTAGTTTCTTTTTTTTCTATTTTTTTTGAAACACCAACTAGTGCCGGTCTTAATAATCTATCTTTCATTGTAAAACCTTTTTGAATTTCCTGTATTATTGTTCCAGGTTCTTTTTGATCATCTTCTATCTCCATCATTGCTTGATGAAAATTTGGATCAAGTTTTTTGTTTATTGAAATTATAGGTTCAATATTATTTTTTTTAAAAATAGACAAAATATCTTTATGGATAATTTCTAAATGTTCTAGAGTTTTTTTCAAACTTTCAGAATTTTTTAAACTTTCATCATTTTTTAAAGATTCTTTAGCTCTTTCAAGGTTATCTATTAGATTTAAAGTCTCTCTAGCAAATGAAAAACCTCCATATTCAAAAGCTTCATCTTTTTCTTTTTCATACCTTCTTCTTTGATTTTCCATTTCTGCAAAGGTTCTAGTTAGTTTGTCTTCTAGTTCTGAAACTTTTTCTTCAGGAGTTAAATTTTTTTCTTCCTCTATCTTTTCGTTATCTTTTAATTTTTCATTTTCAAGATTTTCTTGATTAATATTATTTTCTTCTACTTTTATGTTTTGATCTTTTTCCATCATGACTTATATGGTAAGAAATCTAATAATTGCTAGATGTTAAATAAAAAAATTAAAAAAATCTTGATTGGGACTAATAATATTGGAAAACTTAGAGAAATTAAGGATTTATTACCAAAATCAACTAAAATTTTTTCAACTAAAGATTTCAAATTAAAGAGCCCTAAAGAAACTGGAAAATCTTTCTTAAAAAATTCATTCATTAAAGCAAAATTTTTTTCCGAAAAGACTAATTTGATATGTTTAGCTGATGACTCTGGTCTTGAGATTGATATTTTAAATGGCAAACCAGGAATATTTTCAGCTAGATGGGGAGGTGTTAAAAATAATTTTAATAAAGCTATTTATAAAGTTTTTAGAGAACTTTACAAAAAAGATAAAAATTGGAAATCAAAAAAAGTTAAAGCTAGGTTTATTTGTGCTTTAACAATTTATTGGCCAAACGGTAAGAAAATTAATTCTGTAGGAAAAGTTGAGGGCTTCATATCCAAAAAAAAAAAGGGAAAAAATGGATTTGGATATGATCCAATTTTTATACCTTTAAAAAATAGACTTACATTTGGTGAAATGAGGCCAAATTTAAAATACAAAATTGATCATAGATTCAAAGCTTTTAAAAAAATCAAAAAATTTTTTTAATATTACTATTTTCTATTTTATAAAAATTAAGAACATGGTTAATTTTTTTATCTTTTATTTCAAAAATTCCAACTTTGCCCTTAAATTTGTTTTTTTTTAAAAATATTTTTTGATCTAAATTCCAATTATTTTGGGCAATCAAATAGTAAACTAACCCAACTAAATCATAACTTAAGAATGATAATTGATTTGGATATTCACTAAATTTTTCAAAATATAATTTTATAAATTCCTCATAATTTTCTTTATTAATAGAAGGGTAGTAAATTGGATGATAGCTGGTTTCTTTTAACAAAGATTGATCGAACCATTGATTTAAAGTTATAAAATAAGTTTTTTTTGGAGACACATCAGTATATAGTAGCGATGTAGCAATACTCTTTAAACTTTCATCAAAATCTGCAATCACTAAAGAGTCAAAACCAATTTTTCCAATTGTATCTCTTTTTTCTAATTTTTTTATTTTTTTTTCTTTATTTGGATCTTCAGACTTTTCAAGTCTTTTAATTTCATCTTCTACATTTTGCTTTCGCTGGGGATATTTAGTAATTTTTTCTATTTGCTTTGTAAGTTTAGTTGGATCGGAGTCATAATAGTGTACCTTAAAAGTTTTAATTTTTGATTTTTTAATCGCCTTTTTTATTTCATTTTTATAGTTTTTATTTGGAATTAAAAAAATAGTTTTTTTAAGCTCATTATCTTTTTGAAATTTTGCTATAGTATTAAGTTGAGAACTCGCGTTGATACCAGCACTTATAATATTTTTTGGATTATCAATAATTTTATTTGTTAAAGATAAAAAAGTCATATCGCTTAGTTCTTCTAATTTAATTAGATTTTTATTAAATATTGGTCCTATGACTATTTTAACACCGGCTTCTTTTAATTCTTTTGCTTTTTTATATGTTATATCTGGATCTGATGAAGTATCTTTAGGAATTATTTCTAATAAAGAATTATCAATTTTATTTATAGCAAGCAAGGTAGATTTTATTATTGATTTTCCTATTTCGCTATATTCACCACTAATTGGAACTAACAAACCTAATTTTATTTTATCCTGAGCGTAAACTTTTCCTAAATTTTGAGAATTAAATAAAATTACCAAAATTATAATTTTAAGTAATATTTTCATTTTAATGTTATTATTATATTAGTTATATTTTAATGATTCCACAAAACGACATAAAATCTAGTAAGTTAAAACATGGTTTATATGTTGTATCAACACCTATAGGAAACTTAGCAGATATTACTTTTAGGGCAATAGATGTGCTTAATAATTCTGACTATATTCTTTGTGAGGACACAAGAATATCAAAAAAATTATTAGAAAGATATAAAATTAGATCTAAATTAATTCCATATCATAAATTTAATGAAGTAAAAAATTTAAAAAAAATTATTGATATTTTAAAATCAAACAAAATAGTTTCATTAATTTCAGACGCTGGGACTCCAACCATTTCTGATCCTGGTAGAATCTTGGTTATCGAGTGTATAAAAAATAAGATTAACATATGTCCAATTCCAGGAGCCTCTTCGATCACATCAGCGATATCGATAAGTGGTTTTTCTGACGAGTATTATTTTTTTGGTTTTTTTCCAGAAAAAGAAAAAGAAATAAAAAAACAACTAAGTTTTTTATCTAATTTAAACTGTTCAATTGTATTTTTTATATCAGCAAAAAAAATTAACAAAATAATTAAGCCATTAAAATTTTTTTTTAATAATAGAGATATAGTAATTTGTAGAGAAATATCAAAGATTTATGAAGAATTTATAAGAACTAAAGTTGATAAATTAAATTTGTTTAAAAAAAATTTAAAAGGTGAGCTAACTATAGTTTTGTCAGAAAAAAATACCAATAAAAACATTTCGAATAAATTAAACGAATCAGATAAAAAATACATACAACAAATGATAGATACTTTAAGCATAAAAGATATTACAAATTTGATAAGCTCGAATAGAAATCTTTCAAAAAAAGAAATTTACAATTATTGCTTAAAATTAAAAAATGAAAAATAATTTAATATTAATATTCTTTTTAATCTTTATTTTAAGTTCCTGCGCTGGCACTGGTTCAAGAGGAGTTTTTGGAACTGGCGTAAGTGTAGCTTTAGACCCCAGATCTTTGGGCACACAAATTGATGATTCAATAATGCAAAAAAATCTTGCTGCACGATTAGTTATTATGAATGGTAACTATATTTTATCTATAAAAACTAAAGTTTTAGATGGACGAATATTTTTAACCGGAAAAGTTGATAATCCTGAGGAAAAGCTTCAAATTACTAAAACTGCATGGGAAACAGAAGGTGTAAGATCGGTTAGAAATGACATTAAAATTAAAGAAGAGTTTAATTTTAAGCAGTCGGCAAAGGATTTATTAATAACTTCACAATTACGAACAGCAATAATTTTGAATAAAAATATAAAAGCCACAAATTATAATATTGATACATATAAAAAAAAAATCTTCATTTATGGGATTGCTATGACTAAAGAAGAAAGAAAAGAGGTTATAGATGAAGCAAAAAGTATACTAGATGTAAAAAAAGTTATAGCTAGTATTTTTCTAGTTGAAGATTTAAGAATTCAAAAAAATTAATTTTTTTTACCATAGTTTATAACTCCTGCGGAGTATGCTGCCACGGAAGCGAGGTTTAATATATCTGAAGTAGATGATCTTAAAGGAGCAATTTCGATTGCTTGACCCAAACCAATTAACAGAGGTCCTATGACTTTCGCTCCACCTAGCTCTTTCATCATTTTGTATGATATTGCTGCACTATGTTGTCCAGGCATAATTAAAATATTTGCTTTTCCTACAATCCCTGAAAAAGAATAAAGCTCTTTATACTCTTCATTTAAAGCTACGTCGGGCTGCATATCACCATCAAATTGAAAATCTACTTTTTTATCCTGCAAAATTTCTACTGCATCTCTAATATGCTTTGTTCTGTTTGTTGCAGGTTGGCCAAATGTTGAATGAGAAACAAAAGCAACTTTTGGATCAAATCCAAATAGTCTTACAACTCTTGCTGATGAAATTGCTATTTCAGCAAGTTGTTGGGCATTTGGGTATTCGTGTACACTTGTATCACCTATAAATACAGTTTTACCTTTATTAACTATCATATTTAAACCAAACATTATTTCTCCTGATCTTGCAGAAATTACTTTGTTCACTTTTTCTAATGAAGCAGCATATTTTCTAGTATTTCCAGTTACTGCACCATCTGCATCTCCACATGATACCATGCAGCATGTCCAAATAACCCTGTCATTTCTTATCATTCGATCACAATCTCTTTCTAACAAGCCTTCTTTCCTTTGTAATCTTTTAAATAAGTAGTTTGCATATTTTTCTCTTTTTTCTTTGTTAGTTGAATTAACTATTTCAATGTTGAGGTTTTCACTGTATCCAATATTTTTAAGTTGTTCTTTAATTTTATCTTTTTTACCTATCAATATTGGAATTCCTAGTTTGCTATTTTTAAATGCAATTGCAGCTTTTAAAGTATTTTCATCTTCACCATCTGCAAAAATGATTTTTTTAGGATTTTTTTTAATTTGGTTGTTTATACCTTGCATAATAGTCACCGAAGGATCAAGTCTTTGTTTAAGTTGTTCTTTATAGACTTCAAAATCTTTTATATTTTTTCTTGCAACACCAGTTTTAATAGCGGCTTTTGCTACCGCTAATGGTATTTCAACAATTAATCTTGGGTCAAAAGTTGATGGAATAATATATTCTTTTCCGTATTTGGGTCTTTCTCCACCCATAGCAGCTACTACTTCGTCAGGCACATCTTGTCTTGCTAGTGCTGCTATTGTATTCGCTGCTGCTATTTTCATTTCTTCATTTATTGTTTTAGCTCTTACATCCAAAGCTCCTCTAAAAATATATGGAAATCCAATAAGATTATTGACTTGATTTGGATAGTCAGACCTTCCAGTTGCTACAATTGCATCTTCACGCACTTCCTCAACTTCTTCTGGTGTAATTTCAGGATCAGGATTTGCACAAGCAAAAATAATTGGATTTTTTGCCATTTTTTTTACCATTTTTTTTGACAAAATACTTTTTGAAGATAATCCTAAAAAAACATCAGCATCATTTATTGCGTCATCTAATGTTCTATTTTTTGTTTCGATTGCGTGTGAAGACTTCCATTGATTTAAATTATCTCTACCTTTATATAAGACGCCTTTACTATCAAGCATTATTATATTCTTATGAGGCACACCAGTTTTTTTTAGTAAGTTGGTACATGCTATTGCAGATGCTCCAGCACCGTTTACAACAACTTTGATTTTTTTTAATGATTTTTTTGATATATCTAGTGCGTTGATTAATGCAGCAGTAGTTATTATTGCTGTTCCATGTTGATCATCATGAAAGACAGGTATATCTAATATTTTTTTAAGCCTATCTTCGATGACAAAACAATCTGGAGCAGCTATGTCTTCTAAATTTATTCCACCAAAACTTCCAGCTATACTTTTTATACTTTTAACTATTTCATCTGGATCAGATGAGTCAATTTCAATATCTATTGAGTTTATATCGGCAAATCTTTTAAACAAAACAGCTTTTCCTTCCATGACTGGTTTTGATGCTAGCGAACCCAAGTTTCCCATTCCTAGAACTGCAGAACCGTTGCTTATTACAGCTACCAAGTTTCCTTTAGTTGTATAATCATAAGCCGCATTAGGGTTTTTTGATATCTCTCTAACTGGAGCCGCAACACCTGGTGAATAAGCTAAAGCTAAATCTCTTTTAGTTGTCATAGGTTTAGAAGATATAATCTCAATCTTGCCTGATTTATTGGTAATATGAAAATCTAAGGCCTCTTTATCAGTGTAATGATCAATTTTTGTTTTTTTCATTTACGATAATTAGATATACAAATGGAGCAATTTTAAGACTAATATGATTTATGAACCTTATTAAGTCAACAGGTACATTCAGTTTTTTTACGATAATCAGTAGAATACTAGGTTATTTAAGAGATATATTAATTGCAATATTTCTAGGAGCAGGGCCTTTAGCGGATGCATTCTTTGTTGCTTTTAGAATTCCAAATACTTTTAGAAGATTATTTTCAGAAGGGACATTTAATGCAGCTTTTGTTCCTAGTTATGCTTCTGAACTTTCAAATGGAAAAGAACAGTCCGCAAAATTTGCAACAAACGTATTTAGCTTACTAATTATAAGTTTATTTTTTTTGGTTTTAATTATTGAAATTTTTATGCCGTACTTTGTTTTTCTTATTGCCCCTGGTTTTAGTGGAAGTGAAGAAAAAATGAGCATAGCAATAAATCTAACTAGAATTACTTTCCCATTTTTATTTTTTGTAAGCTTATCATCTTTTTTTTCTGCAATATTGAATTCTCATAATAGGTTTGCAGCAGCTGCGGCAGCACCAGTAATTTTAAATTTTTTTTTAATATCAGTTTTATTTTATGGGAGTTTTTTGGGAGATAAGCTTGTTTATTTTTTATCATATGCTGTAACTTTAGCAGGTATAGCTCAATTCATTTACTTATTTTTTTATGTAAAAAAGTTTTATACTCCAAAGTTCATTTTTAGTTTTTCGATTGATGAAAAAGTTAAAATTTTTTTTAGAAAATTATTACCAAGTATTTTTTCATCAGGTGTAACTCAAATAAATATTTTAGTAGGAACAATAATTGCCTCATTTCAAGCTAGTGCAGTTTCTTACTTGTATTATGCTGATAGGATTTATCAAATAAACCTTGCAATTGCAGGAATTGCAATAGGAACTGTTATTTTGCCTCAACTTTCTAAATATGTTGATAGTAATGAAAAAGAGAAAATATCATTAATACAAAATAAAGCTTTAGAACTTAGTTTATTTTTAAGTGTACCAGCTACTATAGCTTTATTACTTGCATCTGAACAAATTGTATCCGCTTTATTTGGTTATGGATCATTTAATCAAATATCTGTTGAAAATTCATCTAAAGCACTATTTTATTTTGCTCTTGGACTCCCAGCTTTTTCTTTAATAAAAATTTTTTCTAGTTTTTATTTTGCAAGACACAATACCAAATTGCCTTTTTATATTTCCTTATGTTCTGTTTTGTTAAATATTTTAGTAAGCGTCATTTTTTTTAAAAAGTTTGGGTTTATAATTATTCCTATAGCTACAACTATTTCCTCGTGGTTTAATTCTGCCTTATTATTTATATTTTTAAAAAAAGATAATTTTTTTAATTTTAATTTGGTTTTTGTTTCCAGGTTTTTAAGAATATTGTTTTCTTCAATAATTATGGGAATTTTTATTTATTATTTATTAACTTTTTTTAAAACGAATCTCGCTTACGATCAAAGTTTGAAAGCAGTTTTTCTTATTGGGATTGTAATAGTTGGACTTATTTCTTATTTATTAACTGCCTTTTTGATCAAAGCTTTCAAAATTAGTGATATTAATTTAAAGTATTAAATTAATGTCTAAAAAAATTTTTTCCGGCGTCCAACCTTCTGGTAATTTGCATCTTGGTAATTATTTGGGTGCTATTAAAAACTTTGTTGAACTTCAAAATGAAAAAGATAATGAATGTGTTTATTGTATTGTTGATTTACATGCAATCACGGTAAAGCAGGATCCAAAAGAATTAAGAAAAAATATTAGGGAAACTTTGGCGACATTTATTGCAAGTGGATTAAATGAAAATAAAAGTATAATTTTTAATCAATCTTCAGTACACGCTCACTCCGAGGGTGCGTGGATTTTAAGCTGTGTAGCAAGAATGGGTTGGCTAAATAGAATGACACAGTTCAAAGAAAAGGCAGGAAAGGATAAAGAAAAAGCAAGCGTTGGACTTTATGCTTATCCTATTTTAATGGCAGCTGATATATTGCTTTATGATACTACGCATGTTCCAGTTGGCGATGATCAAAAACAACATCTAGAACTATGTAGGGATATTGCACACAGATTTAATAATGATTTTGAAGCTCCAAATTTTTTAAAAGTTCCAGAACCATTAATTCAAAAACATTTCTCAAGAATTATGAGTCTAAAAGATGGTACAAAAAAAATGAGCAAATCTGATCCATCTGATTTAAGTAGAATAAATCTTACAGATGATAAAGATAAAATAATAAGTAAAATTAAAAAAGCAAAAACTGATACGATGCCAATGCCAAAAGAAGAAGAAAATTTAAAAAATAGATCTGAAGTGCTAAATTTATTAGAAATATATTCAAGCTTATCAACTCAAAGTGTTGAGAAATCTAAAAATGAATTTAGTGGGAAAAATTTTTCTGATTTTAAAGAAAAACTTTCTAACTTATTAGTTGAAAAAATTGAACCTATTTCTATAGAAATTAAAAGATTATTAAATGAGGAAAAACATTTAGACAAAATTTTATTTGAAGGTGCTCAAAAAGCTAATGAATTTGCTTCAAAAAAAGTAAAAGAAATGAAAAAAATTATAGGTTTTTAAAAATAAATTACTATATTGATAAATATGTTTATACAAACGGAAAAAACTCCAAATCCGAATTCATTAAAATTTATTCCTGGAAAAAAAGTTTCTATCGGTGGTCAAGTTGAAATTACAAAAAAAAACCAAATTAATAATGATTTAGTAAAAAACCTACTTTCAATTAATGGTGTAACTGGGATTTTTTTAGGTAAGGATTTTTTATCAATAAATAAGGATAATAATATTGATTGGGAAGATATTAAGCATATAGCTAAATCTTTAATTGGTGAATTTTATCTGGAAGGTAAAGACTTTGTTTATGATGCAAAAAAAGAAATAGAGGATATAAAAGAATTCAAAGAAATAGAAAAAAAAATAATAAAGATATTAGATACTAAAATTAGACCCGCCGTAGCTAGAGATGGGGGAGATATTCAATTTAAAGAATATAAAGATGGTAAAGTTAGGGTACAACTCCAAGGCAGTTGTTCTGGATGTCCCAGCTCGACTATGACTTTAAAGCAAGGAGTTCAAAACTTATTAAAACATTATATACCCGAAGTTAAAGAGGTAGAGGCAATATAGCTATGATTAATAAAAAGTTTAAATTAGAAGAAGTAAAAAAGTTTTTAAAAAAAAAAGGCTTTGTTGTTTTAAAAAAAAATAACTCAAAGATTTTTCATAAAGATATTAAAAGTTTTTATTTAACAACTTTAGCAAGTTTAGGAATAATTTTGTTTTTTTTTTCACTTCCAGCTTACGTCAACTTTCAAAAAAATACACTTTTATCCTCTACAGAGATTGAAAATAGATCAAAAAGTAACTTAGAAAAAGTTTTAAAAGGTCAACCACTAAATATCGATAAAGAAAAAGATGAAGTTTTAAATTTAAAAAATTTATTTGAAGATGTTTTTAAGTTTGATGAACTACCTACAGATACAGTCCGCTTAAATGCATCAACAATTGAGCAATTATTCAAAGATACTGGTTATTCTCTTAAAGAAGTGAGAAAAAGTAAAATAGTAAAACCTATCGCACTTTCATTATTACCTGAGGAAATGAAAATGATAGAAAGCTCATCAAAGAAAAAAAATTTATTTATAAAAATAATTTTACCTTTAATTATTGAAGAAAATAATAGAATTAAGTTAGATAGAAGAAAGCTTTTTAGTATTTTAAATAAAAATAAAAATAGTAAAAAAGAAAAAAGATGGTTAGATCTAAAATTTAAACATTATGGTGTGGTAAATAAAGATTTATCAACTTTAAAAATTAGAATGGACATAATACCGGTATCTTTAGCAATTGCTCAGGCGGCCAAAGAAACGGGATGGGGAACTTCAAGATTTGCTTTAGAAGGAAATGCTTTATTTGGTCAATGGACATGGTCAGGAGAAGGTATAAAGCCAGCTGGAGCAGATAACGATACAACTCATAAAGTTATGAAATTTAAAATTTTAAAATCTTCTGTTAGAGCCTACCAGAGAAATTTAAATACACACTCAAGCTATAAACAATTTAGATTAGCAAGAGCGGAGCTAAGAGATAATAAAATGAAGCTTGATAGTTTAATTCTTTCAAATTATTTAGATAAATACGCAGAAACTGGAGAAGAATACGTTAAAATTTTAAAACAAATAATAAAACAAAATAACTTAACAGAGCTTGATGATGTTAAATTACTTCCTTCAAGCACAAAGCTTAAAAGTTTAATTTAACTTTACTGAAAATTGTAAGCCAAACCATCTCCATCCTTCAGCATCATTTAAAGAACAGTTTATTCTTCCTCTACGAAACAAAAACTTTTCTTTAAAATTAACATATAGTTTATGTTTTTTGAAAACAATATCTGATTTATCCCACTTATTTCCCTCATCTGAAAAACAATTAATATTATTTAAATTTTTTTGTTTTTTAAAAAATTCTATAGTTAATTTTGGAGGATTATTTTCTTTAACATATTTATCTTTTGGTTCAATATTTTTAAATTGCAAAGGCAGAAGATCTATTAAAAAATTAAATCTTTTAAGATCTCCATATTTTTCGTTAATAGGAAACCTAGGTAACTCATAAACATCTTTATTAATATCTATTACTCCAGAATGTTGACCAAAAGCATATTTAAATTTTTTTTTTATAAAATTTATATGTTCCAAGCTATATTCTCCAAAAGGGTATGAAAAAAAAATTGGATTATATCCTAGTTTTTTATTAAATATTTTAATTGAATTATTGATATCTTTTTTGAAATCTTCAAATTTATAGTCTATCAAATATTCATGAGAGTGGGAATGATTCCCTATAAAAGCAAAATTTTCTTTTTCTATTTCCTTTATTTGTTGCCATGTCATATATCCTTTTTTTCCAACAGGCTCTGTTGATACAAACAATATAAATGGAATTTTATTTTTTTTTAAAAAAGGCCAGGCATTATCATAAAAAGAGGTAAATGCATCATCAATTGTAATTAAAATTTTTTTTTTAGATTTTGGTTCTTTAAATTTTAAATCAAAATTTTTTGGATTTTCAAATTCATAATTTTTATTATTTATAATTTCAATTTGCTTCTTAAAAATATCTATTTGAATATTTGTTGATGGATATTTGTTTTCGTTAAATCTATGATACATTAAAGCTAGAGTTCCCAAATCTTCATAATAATGTTTGATATTATTGTCTTCTGCCTTAGAATTGATAAAAAATAAAAATAAAAATATGAACGATTTAATTATAGATGCTACAACAGACAAAGTCTTTTTAACTCTCATAAAAAATAACAAAAATATTTATACTAGTAAGCAGCAAAATAGTAAAAATAATTTTGATAAATTGTTAATCTTAATTGAGCAATTATTAGATAAAAATAAAATATTAATAAAGGATTTAAATAGAATTTATGTAAATAGAGGCCCTGGAAGCTTTGCTGGTATTAGAAATTCACTATCTATAGCAAAAGGTATACATATAGCTAAAAATATTGACTATTTTTGTTTCAGCTATTTGGATTTTATAAATATAGAAAATTCTATTAAAAAACAAATCTTTAAAGATTTATCCCTATTGTCGCAATATCATAAGATAGAATATGGAGAAATTCCTCAATTGTGTGATAAATATAAAATTAAAAAAAATTTGATTAAACCACTTTATTTGAGTTAAAATAAAAATATGCCATTAACGATTGAAAAAAAATGCATAGAAAAAGGAGTTAAGCTTACGGATCAGAGGAAGATTATTGCAAAAGTAATGTCTGAGTCAAACGATCATCCAAATGTTGATGAACTTTATAATAGAGTTTCTAAGATTGATTCAAAAATTAGTATTGCAACTGTCTATCGTACTGTAAAACTTTTTGAGGAAAGTGGCATTTTAGCTAAACATGATTTTAAGGGTGGCAAAGCAAGATATGAAGAATTAAATGAAGGTCATCATGATCACTTAATAGACGTAAAAACAGGAGAAATTATAGAATTTGTAGACAATGAAATTGAAGAATTACAAAAAAAGGTTGCAGAAAAATATGGATATGAATTAGTTGACCATAAATTAGAATTGTACGGTGTCAAAAAAAAATCCTAAGATAAATGAATAAAAAAGTATTTATTAAAACATTTGGTTGTCAAATGAATGAATATGATTCGAATCGTATTTATGACTCAGTAAAAAAAATTGGCTTTATAAAAACTGAAAAGTATGACGACGCAAATTGTTACATATTAAATACTTGCCACATAAGAGATAAAGCAAAAGAAAAAGTTTATCACGAAATTGGAAGAGTGAAGAAAATATATAACAAAAAAAAAAAACCAATTATAATCGTTGCTGGTTGCGTTGCCCAAGCTGAAAATCAAGAAATGCTCAAAAGAGAACCTTATATTGACATTGTAATAGGTCCTCAATCTTATCATAAAATTAACCAAGTATTAAAAAATTTTAGTGAAAAAGAAAAAAAAGAGGAAACTGATTTTGATACAATTCAAAAGTTTGATTATTTTGACAAAATAAAAAATACAAGTAATAAAATTTCATCATTTCTAACTATACAAGAGGGATGTGATAAATTTTGTCACTTTTGTGTAGTTCCTTTTACAAGAGGACCAGAATATTCAAGACCATTTAAAAAAATTATTAGTGAAGCTGAAGAATTAATAAATAATGGTGTTAAGGAAATTACGCTGATAGGTCAAAATGTAAATGCATATTCTTACAAAGAAAACTCCAAAATTTATAAAATTTCAAATTTGATTAATGAATTAGAAAAATTTTCAGAATTGAAAAGAATAAGATACACAACTTCACATCCTCGAGACATGACTGAAGATCTTATTGAGTGTTATTCAACAAGTAAAAAATTGATGCCATTTATTCATTTACCTATTCAAAGTGGTTCAAATAAAATATTAAAATTAATGAATAGAAGGCACACTGTTGAAGAATACTTGGATATTTATAATAAGTTAAAAAAAATTAATTCCTCAATAGAGTTTTCGAGTGATTTTATTATTTCATATCCAGGCGAAACAGAGCAGGACTTTAATGACACAATTCAATTAATAAAAAAAATAAAATTTATAAATTCTTATTCATTTATATTTAGTCCTAGACCAGGAACAAAAGCTTCAGAATTGGAGTTAATTGATGAAAAAATATCAAAAGAAAGACTTCTCAAAACTCAAAAAATTTTATTTTCTCAACAATTAGAAATGAACAAATCGTTTAAAAATAAGTTAATTAATGTATTGGTTGAAAATAAAATGGATGGACAGAACAAACTATTTGGTAGAAATAACTATTTAAATTCTACTATCTTTAAAGGTGATAAAAATAATATTGGAAAAGTTGTTAAAGTTGAAATAGAAAGTTGTAATCAAAATAGTTTGTTTGGTAAAATTGCACATAAAAATATGAAAGCTGCATAACTTGAGTAATACCGCTTATAAAAAATTAAATTCTGATCTTAGGTTCGTATATTCTGACAACAATACGCTTAGTATAGTTTTTCAAAGCAATGAAATGTTACTGGGTGTTGTTGGAGAATTTAATAATAATATTAAAGAACTAGAAAAAATTACAGATACTAAAATTTATTCAAGAGGTAATTCAATATTAGTAAAAAGTAATTCAGAAAAGAATGAATTAATAAAAAATGCAGTTAAATTTTTATCTGAACAGTTTAAAATAAATGGTAGTATAGAAAAAAAGGATATAATCTCATCTATAAATAAATTTATGATTAATGAGAAAATAAATAATACAGAAAAAAATATAGAGTATGTAATTAAAACACCTAAAAAATCAGTAATCCCAAGGTCTGAAAAACAAAAAAATTATGTTAGAGCATTAAAGGAAAATGAAATTATTATTTCAGCGGGGCCTGCTGGTACCGGAAAAACATTCTTAGCAGTTGCAGTAGCTTTGACAATGTTACTTGAAAAAAAGATTGAAAGAATAATTCTTTCGAGACCGGCTGTTGAAGCAGGAGAAAGGTTAGGTTTTTTACCTGGAGATATGAGAGAAAAAGTAGATCCATATTTGAGACCACTTTACGACTCACTCTATGATTTGTTAGATTATGAAAAAATTCAAAAAAAAATTGAAGTTGGGGATATAGAAATTGCTCCATTAGCTTTTATGAGGGGCAGAACGTTAAAAAACTCGTTTGCTATTTTAGATGAAGCACAAAATGCAACCGATACACAAATAAAAATGTTTTTAACTAGAATTGGTGAAAATTCTAAAATTGTAATTAATGGTGACCCTTCTCAAATTGATTTACCAAATAAAACTCTATCAGGATTAAATAGATCAAAAAAATTATTAGGACATCTAAATGAAATTTCAATTATTGATTTCGACCACAGAGATGTTGTTAGACATCCACTCGTTTCAAAGATTGTAAAAGCCTATTCAGACAATAATAGAGATGAATGATAAAGGTCAAGGTACTAGTCGATTTTTCCAAATGGAAAAAAAAAATTAAAAATCCAGAAAAATATATACTTAAAAAAATAAGAAAATTACAAAAAATTTCAACCTTTAAAAATAAAAATCAAGAGTTTTCTATTTTACTTACAAATAACAAAAAAATGAAAAAGTTAAATTTTAAATTTAGAAAGAAAAATAAAATTACAGATGTACTTTCATTTCCATTTAATCATACTATAAAAAAAAATGCTTATATTGGAGATATTGCAATAGGATTTGAAATTATTAATAAAAGATCTAAAGTTTCAGATTTTAATTATGAATTTGATAAAATGTGGATTCATGGATACCTACATTTAATTGGTTATGATCATAAAAAAAATAAAGAATATAAAAAGATGCAAAGGAAAGAAAAATTAATAATAAATTTTTTAAATTGTTAAAAAAAATAAATAATAAATTCTTGTTTTGTTCAATACCTTTTTTGCTAGGTATTTTTTCTTCATTTAGTTTACCTCCATACAATTTATTTATTTTAAATTTCTTAACATTTCCTATGTTTTTGATTTTTTTTCTTAATAATTTTAAAAAAAAAAGTTTTGAATCTTTTTTAATTGGATGGCTATTTGGATTTGGTTATTTTATCTCAAATATATATTGGATTACAAATTCTTTAACATTTGAAGAAATTTTTAAACCGTTAATTCCAATTGCTCTTGTGTTGATTCCACTATTTCTCGGATTATTTTATGGTTTGGCGACTTACATATGTTCATTTTTTAATCTAGATAGAAGTTACAGTTCAATATTGATTTTTGCATCAATGTTATCAATTGTCGAATTTATAAGAGGAACTATTTTAAGTGGATTTCCATGGAATTTAATCGCCTATAGTTGGGTTAAATATAATGAGTTTTTACAAATTTTAGCATTTATTGGAACTTACGCATTTAACCTTCTATCAATTACTCTTTTTCTATTGCCTGTAATAATACTTTTCAAAAATAGTTTGAGATCAAAATTAATTTTAATTTTTTTTTCAACATTTTTAGTTGGAACAAATTTTTATTACGGTCAAATAGTAAAAAATAAATATAATAAATTAGATAGTATTAACTTAAATACGACTATTAAAATTATTTCTCCAAAAATAAAAATTGATAGATTTTTTCAAAATGAAGATCCCTATATAATTATAAATGAATTAATAAAGTTGAGTAAACCTGATGATGAAAATACTATTTTCATTTTTCCCGAAGGCATTCTTGCAGGTATTTTTTTAGAGGATATTAAAATTTATAAAAAAATTTTTAATGAAAATTTTTCAAAGAATCACAAAATTTTATTAGGAATAAATAGTAATGAGAATTCAAAAATTTATAATTCTATGGTAGTTTTAGATAACAATTTAAAAGTTTTAGCAAAATATAATAAAAATAAGCTAGTACCGTTTGGTGAATTTTTACCTTTTGAAAATATTTTTACTAAAATTGGTTTTAAAAAAATTACTCAAGGATATGTTTCATTTAGTTCAGCTAATGATAGAAAAATTTTAGTAATAGAAAAGATAAAATTTCTACCACTTATTTGTTATGAAATAATTTATTCAGGAAAAATTAATAAAAATAATAAGGAATTTGATTTTATAATTAATATTTCTGAGGATGGATGGTTTGGAAATTCAATAGGTCCTCATCAACATTTTTCACACTCAATATTTAGATCTATTGAGGAAGGTAAAAATTTAATTCGATCTACCAACGGCGGTATTTCAGCATATGTAGATGCTGTTGGAAATGTGATTAATAAAGTTAAATCAACTGATAAGGGAGTTATTGAAGTAAAATCCTATAAAAAAACTTCAAAAACTTTTTTTGGTAGTCATGGTAATAAGATTTTCTTTTATTTTTTAATTTTTTATATTACGTTGTTTTTTTTTATAAAAAAAAACAGGGAGATAAGATGAAAAAAAATTTTTTGTTTACTAGTGAGTCAGTTTCAGAAGGTCATCCAGATAAAGTATGTGACAGAATATCAGATATGGTTGTAGATACATACTTAGGTGCGGAACCTCAATCAAGAGTAGCATGTGAAACTTTAACAACAACAAATAAAGTTGTATTAGCTGGAGAGGTAAGAGGTCCAGAAATTAAAAAAGATGATTTAATTCAAAAAGTCAGAAACTGTATAAAAGATATTGGATATGATCAAGAAGGCTTTACTTGGAAAGATGCAACTAAGATAGAGAGTTATCTTCATTCTCAATCCTCGGACATTGCAATGGGTGTAGATTCCTCAGGAAATAAAGATGAAGGAGCTGGAGACCAAGGGATAATGTTTGGTTATGCATGTAATGAAACAGATGTTTTAATGCCAGCGCCGATTCACTATTCCCATAAAATTTTAAGGTTAATGGCTGAAGATAGAAAATCTGGCAAGTTAAAAAATATTGAACCAGATTCAAAAAGTCAAATTACCATAGAGTATAAAGATGGAAAACCGGCTCATGTAAAATCAGTTGTAATTTCAACTCAGCATTCAGCAGATGTAAACCAATCTCAAGTACGAGAATTAGTTAAACCATATATAGAGAAATCTATTCCAAAAAATCTTTTAAATGGATTAGATGAAAATGAAATTTATGTAAATCCTACAGGTAACTTTGTAATCGGTGGACCAGATGGAGACAGTGGCTTGACAGGAAGAAAAATTATTGTGGATACGTATGGTGGAGCAGCTCCCCATGGTGGAGGAGCTTTTTCAGGAAAAGATCCTACAAAAGTTGATAGATCAGCAGCATACGCATCAAGATACCTTGCAAAAAATGTTGTTGCATCAAAGATTGCAGACAAATGCTTAATTCAACTTGCCTATGCAATTGGAGTATCAAAACCTCTATCAATTTATGTTGATCTCTTTGACAATGATGAAGAAAAAAATAGACATGTAGAAAAATTAATCAATGAGAATTTTGACTTAAGCCCAAGAGGGATTAGAGAAATGCTTGGTTTAAATAAACCGATATATGAAAAAACAGCAGCTTACGGTCACTTTGGAAGAGATACAGAGTCCAGTGGTGCATTTTCCTGGGAAAAAACTGATAAAGCAGATATTTTTAGCAAGTAATTAAAGTTGAAAATATAAAAAAAATACATATATTTATTTCACATTGTTGAAATTTCAAAAATGGGCCTCGGCCCATTTTTTTTTGGAGTAGATAAAATTATGTTAAATAAAAGAGCAGATAAATTAGAATTATTAAGAATTGCCGAAGCGGTTGCTTTAGAAAAATCTATAGATAAGGAGTTAATTATAGACTCTATGGAAACTGGAATTGCAAAAGCTGCAAAATCAAAATTCGGACAAGATAATGAAATCAAAGTTTTAATAAATAGAGATAATGGCGACATTGGAATATTTAGAAAACTCACAATTGTTGAAAAACCAGAAAATATTAATACAGAGATAAGCTTAAAGGACGCAATAAATTTAAATCAGGAAAATAAAGATAAAAAAATAGGTGATGAAATTCTTCAAGTTTTGCCTTCCTTTGACTTTGGAAGAATAGCAGCTCAAACTGCAAAACAAGTCATAAATTTTAATGTAAGAGAAGCAGAAAGAGAAAGACAATTTAACGACTTTATAGAAAAAAAAGATACAATTTTAAGCGGTATTGTAAAACGTTTAGAATTTGGAAATGTAATTGTTGATCTAGGCAAGGCTGAGGCAATAATTCAAAAAAATGAATTAATCCCAAGAGAAAACATAAAGGCTGGTGATCGAATAAAATCTTATTGTTATGATGTCAGAAGAGAAACGAGAGGCCAACAAATATTTTTATCAAGAGCACATCCAAAATTTATGGAAAAACTATTTATTCAAGAAGTACCCGAAATTTATGATAACCTTATTGAAATTAAATCTTCAGCAAGAGATCCTGGTAGCAGAGCAAAGATTTGTGTGAAAGCAATTGATACATCTTTGGATCCTGTTGGAGCTTGTGTTGGAATGAGAGGTTCAAGAGTCCAAGCTGTAGTAAATGAGTTGCAGGGAGAAAAAATTGACATAGTAAATTGGTCGGAGGATCCTGCTATTGTAGTTTCTAACGCTTTGTCTCCCGCTGAAATACAAAGAGTAAATGTAGATAGTGATTTAAAAAAGTTAGACGTTATTTTGAGTGAAGATAACTTAAGCAAAGCAATTGGAAGAAGAGGTCAGAACGTAAGGTTAGCAACAAAGCTGCTTAACTATGAAATTAATATAATGACCGACCAAGAAGATTCAGAAAGACGACAAGTTGAGTTTAAAGAAAAAACAGAAAATTTTGTAAAAAATTTAGAGCTGGACGAAACTTTAGGGCAGTTACTTGTGGCAGAAGGATTTTCTACTATTGATGATATAAAAGAAAGTTCTGTTGAAGATCTAGTTAAAATTGAGGGGATTGAAGAAGAAACTGCAAAAGCTTTAATTGATAGAGCAAAAGAATTTTATCAAAAAGACCAAGAAGAAATTTCAAATAAAATTAAAGAATTAGGTTTAGAAAATGAACTAATAAATCATAAAGGGTTAACACCAGGAATGTTGGTGACCTTGGGCGAGCAAAAAATACTCAAACTATCAGATTTTGCAGATCTTGCATCAGATGAATTAACTGGTGGTTATGACGTTGTAAAAGGAGAAAGAATAAGAATCAAAGGCTATTTAGAAGATTTTGCATTGTCAAAAAATGAAGCTGATGAACTTATTATGTCGGCAAGAGATAAAATTTATAAAGATTGAGCGATGAGATATGGAAAAAAAAACAAAATTAACACTTTCTGGTATTGCCAAAAAATCAATAGAAAGTATTGAGTTAGCAAAGACTCAAAGCAAAAACTCAGTAGTTATTAAAAAAAAGACAAATAAAATTTTAAACAAAGGTTCATTTTCTAAATCTTTTAGTCAAAGACAAAAAAAAACTTCTGCTTTTTCAAAAGACTTACAATCTACACCCAAATCTAATGATTATGAAAAACGTAAACTTGCTGAACAAAGAGCAACTAGAAGGATAAGAGGCGAAACAAACTATAAAGACTCTAAGAAAAAAAATATTTCTCAAAAAAGAGAACAAAAACTAACTATATCTAGAGCACTAAGTGATAAAATTGAGACAAGAGCAAGAAGTTTAGCTTCTTTAAAGAGAGCAAAACAGAAAGAAAACAGAGATCTTAAAAAAGATGAATCTCAAGAAAATTATAAACCAATTAAAAGAGATATAAATATTCCAGAAGCAATAACAGTTCGGGAATTAGCAAATAGAATGGCAGAACAATCAAGTAGTGTTATAAAACATTTGTTGGGAATGGGTGTCACAGTAACAATTAATCAAACCTTAGCAGCTGATACAGCAGAATATTTAGTTAAAGAGTTTGGTCATAATCCAATAAGAGAGACAAAATCAGAAGAAATTATTCAAAAAATAAAAGATAATAAATCAGATAATTTAAAAAATAGATCACCTATAGTTACAGTTATGGGACATGTTGATCATGGAAAAACCTCAGTTTTAGATGTTTTGAGAAGTGCCAACGTAGTTTCGGGGGAATTTGGAGGCATTACTCAACACATAGGTGCCTATCAAATAGAACATAAATCAAATAAATTAACTTTTATAGATACTCCTGGTCATGCAGCATTTACAGAAATGAGAGCAAGAGGATCAAAATTAACTGATATTGTTGTTTTAGTTGTAGCTGCAGATGATGGTGTTAAACCACAAACAGTTGAGTCAATTAAACATGCTAAAGCTGCAAATGTGCCTATTGTGGTAGCAATTAATAAGTGTGATTTACCAGAAGCTGATGCACAAAAAATTAAAAATCAGCTGTTAGAACACGAACTTATAGCTGAAGAACTTTCAGGTGATACTTTGATGGTTGAAATTTCAGCAAAAACTAAAAAAAACCTAAACAAATTAATAGAGGCAATTATTTTACAAGCTGAAATTTTAGATTTAAAAATCAATTTTGAATCAAAAGCAACTGGTGTTGTTTTGGAATCAAAAATTGATGTTGGAAGAGGACCTGTTGCTACCGTTATAATTACTTCTGGAACTCTAAAAAAAGGTGATTTTTTTGTAAGTGGTTTAAAATGGGGGAAGGCAAGAGCTCTAATAGATGACAAAGGTAAAAACTTAGAAAAAGCATTTCCTTCTATGCCGGTTGAAATATTAGGTATAAATGGTGCCGCTAAATCTGGAGATGATTTTATTGTTTTAAGTAGTGAAAAAGATGCAAAAAATTTATGTGAAACAAGAGTTCAAGAGTCAAAAGATACTAAAAATCCTTTAACTTTTGCGACACAAGAGTCAGCATTTAAAGATAAGGTTTCTGAGGAACTAAATATAATAATAAAATCTGATGTTCATGGTTCCTCAGAAGCAATAAAGGGTGCTATTAACCAAATTAAACATGATGAAGTAAAACCAAAAATTATTTTATCTGATATAGGAATGGTTACAGAGACTGATGTAACGCTAGCGAAAGCATCAAATGCGGTTTTAATTGCTTTCAATGTTAAACCAAGTAAAGAAGCAAAGAAACTAGCTGAAAAGGAAAAGATAATAATTACATCTTACAATATCATTTATGAAGTTTTAGATTTTGTTAAGAAAAAGATGTCAGGTTTATTATCTCCAGATATAAAAGAAAGTATAATAGGGTCAGCGGAAGTTTTAGAAATATTTAAAGTGTCAAGCGTCGGCAAAGTAGCTGGTTCAAAAGTTGTGGAAGGAGAAATTTTAAGTACTTCTAACGCAAGATTGATAAGAGATGGGACAATTGTTTATACTGGTAAAATTAATTCAATTTTTAGAGAAAAAAATCAAGCAAAACAGGTAAGCACTGGACAAGAATGTGGTATTACTTTAAAGGATTTCAATGACTATCAAAAGAAAGATATAATTGAAGTATTTAATTCTACTTCAACAGAAAGAGCGGTATAATGAGTAATAAAAAATTCGGAAAACCAATTTCTCAAAGACAGTTACGTGTTGGGGAAATGATTAAACAGTCTTTAGGAATGATTTTTGTTAGAAATGAAGCTAAGGTTCCCGAGCTAGAAACAAATAATATAACTGTTACAGAGGTAAAAATGAGTCAAGATCTCAAAGTTGCTAAAGCTTATGTTATGCCCTTAGGGGGAAAAAACGCAGAAGAAACGGTTGAAAAGCTAAAAAAATATTCTTTTTTGATTAGAAAAACTCTATCAAAAAAAATTATAATGAAATTTTTACCAAAAATTCTTTTTGCAAAAGATGATTCATTTGACTATGCAGAAAAGATTGAAAATTTAATTAAACAAACAAATAAATAGGAAAAAATAAAATGATTAAAAAAGCAAAAGATTTAACAATACATGAAAAGGACACAGGTTCTTCAGAAGTGCAAATCGCACTACTTACTGAAAAAATTGATATTCTTTCAAAACATACAAAGCAATTTAAAAAAGATAAGCATTCTTCAGTAGGATTGTTAAAGGCAGTAAATAGAAGAAAAAAATTATTGGATTATTTAAAAAGATACAAAATAGATTCATATAAAAATGTATTAACTAAATTAAAATTAAGGAAATAAATGTTTAAAGTGTTTAAAAAAGAAATCGACGTAGGTGGAAAAAAAATTACATTAGAGACTGGCAAAATAGCAAGACAAGCTGATGGTGCAATAATTGCGCAATGTGGTGAGACAGTTGTAATGGCAACAGTTGTTGGGGCGAAAAAAGTTAATCCCGATATAGATTATTTTCCTTTATCAGTAAACTATCAGGAGAAGTATTATGCTGCAGGAAAAATTCCTGGAGGTTATTTTAAAAGAGAAGCTAGACCAACTGAAAGTGAAACTTTAATTTCAAGATTGATAGACCGGCCAATAAGACCTTTGTTTCCGGATGAATTTAGAAATGAAGTTCAACTATTGCCAACTGTAATTTCATACGATAAAGAAAATGAACCTGATGTACTTTCAATCATTGCTTCATCAGCAGCTTTAGCAATATCAGGTATGCCTTTTATGGGGCCCGTAGGTGCATCTAGAGTTGGTTTTATTGATGATAAATATGTCCTAAATCCAACAAAAAAAGAATTAGAAAATTCAAAATTAGATCTTGTAGTTGCAGGGACAAAAGATGCAGTTTTAATGGTTGAGTCAGAAGCAAATGGTTTAACAGAAGAAGAAATGCTTAAAGCTGTTAAATTTGGGCATGAAAATTTTGTTCCAATAATTAATATGATTGAAGGTCTTGCAAATGAATGCAGAAAACCGGACTGGTTTGTAGAGAAAAAAGATCTTTCCGAAGTTAAGAAAAAAATTGAAAAAGAATTTAAAGCTGATTTAACCAAAGCTTTTTCTACTATAAACAAACAAGAAAGATCAAATCTTATTTCTGAAATAACAGATAAAGCAAAAAAAATATTTGAAGAAAATGAAAATTATACAGATCTAGATGTTAATTATGAACTTAAAAATTTAGAAAAAAGAATAGTTAGAACAGATATTTTAAAAAATAAAAAACGTATTGATGGAAGAGGACTTGCAGATGTTAGACAAATTATGTGTGAAGTAGGAATATTGCCAAGAACACATGGCTCAGCATTATTTACAAGAGGTGAAACACAAGCAATCGTAACAACTACACTTGGAACATCAGATGACGAACAGAGAATTGAAAGTTTAGAAGGTTTGCAAAGAGAAAGATTTATGCTTCACTATAATTTTCCTCCATTCTCAGTTGGAGAGACAGGAAGAATTGGTACAGGAAGAAGAGAGATTGGACATGGAAAATTAGCATGGAGAGCAATAAAATCATCTTTACCATCTAAAGAAAGTTTTCCTTATACATTTAGAATAGTATCAGATATTACTGAATCAAACGGTTCATCATCAATGGCAACAGTTTGTGGAACTTCACTAGCATTAATGGATGCAGGTGTTCCAATAAAGGAACCGGTTGCAGGTATTGCTATGGGATTAATTAAGGAAGGTAGTGATTTTAGTGTACTATCTGATATTCTAGGAGATGAGGATCACTTAGGTGATATGGATTTCAAAGTTGCTGGTACCAAGGATGGCATTACATCTCTTCAAATGGATATTAAAATAACAGGTATTACTTTTGAAATAATGGAGAAAGCTTTAAAACAAGCTAAAGACGGGCGAATTCATATTTTAAATGAAATGAATAAAGCACTAGATAAATCCAGAGCAGATGTTGGCAAACATACTCCAAAAATGGAAAAAATAACGGTTGATAAAAAAGATATTGCTACTGTAATTGGAAAAGGTGGAGCAACTATAAGAGAGATAGTTGAAAAATCTGGAGCAAAAGTAGATGTAAATGACGAAGGGGTTGTAACAGTTGCTGCGCCAGATGATAATTCTAGAAATATTGCCTTACAAATTATTAAAGATTTAACAGCTAAAGCTGAAATGAATAAAATTTATAATGGAAAGGTTATAAAGATTATGGAATTTGGAGCTTTTGTTAACTTTTTAGGAAAACAAGACGGCCTTGTTCATATATCAGAATTGGCAAACAAAAGAGTTGCTAAAGTCACCGATGTATTGAAAGAAGGCGACGAAGTTAAAGTTAAAGTTATTGGTTTTGATAGAGGAAAAGTTAAATTATCAATAAAACAAGCTGTAGCATAAAATCTTTAATTTTTGCTTAAAATTATCTATGGAAAGTAAATTAGATTATATAATTGAAAAAATTAAGCATATACAAAATATAAATATATTAGAATTAGGTGTACAAAGAGGTCTATCAACAAAAAAGTTCTTAGATATTTGTGAGAGAAATAATGGTTTTTTAACGTCTATTGATATAGACGATTGTTCTGATGTATCTAAAAGCAAAAACTGGAAATTTATACACTCTAGTGATGATGATTTTGAAAAAATTGACAAAATTATATCAAAAAACTTTGACTTTATATTTATAGATTCTTTACACGAACCTAATCACGTTAAAAAAATATTTTATCATTACTATGATTTATTGAAAGTCGATGGATTATGTATAATTGATGATATAAGCTGGATTCCTTACACTAAAAACGAATACAGAGATAATGAATTTTCAGAAAATATAAATAGATCAACTTTTAAAACTATGCTTGAAATTTATAATATGAATAAAGAAAATTTTCTTTTAGAATTTTTTTTCAAAGATTCAGGATACGCAATTATTACAAAGAAAAAAAATAATATTTTAAATCCATCTAAAAAAATAATTTCCAGAGAAAATGGAATAAAAAATTTTATAAGAAAAATTTATAAAAGAATGCCAAAAAAATAGCTTTATTTACTCTTCTTTTTTTCTCTTTTGAGTTTCCTTTTTTCTTTAAAAGAAAGTTTAGGTTTTTTCATTACACTTGCGTCTTTGAATGATTTACCGTTATATCTTTTTGACACAATATATTAAGTAATATTTTTAGGATCCGGCATTCCCACTTTATTATATCCAGCATCTACATAGTGAATTTCACCGGTAACTCCTCCTCCTAGGTCACTTAATAGATATAAAGCTGAATTTCCAACGTCATGGATATCGACATTTCTCTTTAAAAAAGAATGATCTTCATTCCATTTATAAAGAAACTTGGCATCTCCAATTGCAGAAGCTGCTAAAGTTTTAATTGGTCCAGCGCTTATTGCGTTAACTCTAATTCCTTTTATTCCAAGATCTCTAGCTAAATATTTTACACTTGCTTCAAGAGCAGATTTACAAACACCCATTACATTGTAATTTGGAATAGCTTTATTAGACTCATATGTTAATGTAAGCATACTTCCACTTTTATTCATTATTTTAGAAGCTTCTTTTGCAACTTCAGTAAATGAAAAGCATGAAATTAACATGCTTCTTAAAAAATTTTCTCTAGTAGTATTTAAATATTCTCCTGATAATTCTGTTTTATCTGAAAAAGCAACTGCATGGACAACAAAATCAATTTGGCCCCATTTTGACTTTATATTTTCAAAAAGTTTTACCACCTCCTCTTTTTTTTCTACGTCGCAGCTAAATGTAACTTTTGAATTTAATTTTTCTGCAAGAGGAATTACTCTTTTTTTAAGGGCGTCACCTAAATAAGTAAATGCCAGCTCAGCTCCAGCTCCAGCTAATTTTTGAGAAATACCCCAGGCAATAGATCTCTCGTTTGCTACTCCCATAATTAATCCTTTTTTACCTTTCATTAAGCTCATAAATTAAACTTTTTCAAAAACCAAAGTTGCATTAGTTCCCCCAAAACCAAAACTGTTCGACATGATAGATTTTAGATTTACATCTTTTTCAACTTTTGTAACTATAGGATATTTTTTTGCTTCATCGTCCATGTCAGTTATATTTATGGAGGCAGAGATAAAATTATTTTTCATCATAATTAAACTGTAAATCGCTTCATGTACAGAAGTTGCACCTAAAGAGTGGCCAGATAAAGATTTTGTAGAACTTATTTTTGGCAAATTATCTTTGAATACTTCTCCCACAGCTTTTAATTCTGTAATATCTCCAACTGGTGTTGATGTTCCGTGAGTATTTATATAGTCAATTTTATTTTTACTAGTACTCAAAGCCATTTTCATACACCTCACAGCACCTTCTCCCGATGGAGCTACCATGTCGTAACCATCTGAAGTTGCTCCATAACCAGTTAATTCGGCATAAATTTTTGCACCTCTTGCTTTTGCATGGTCATATTCTTCTAAAACTAAAACACCACCACCACCTGATATAACAAAACCATCTCTGGTTTTGTCATATGGTCTTGATGCTTTTTCCGGAGTATCATTATATTTTGATGATAAGGCAGTCATTGCGTCAAACATAGCTGTCATTGCAAAATGTACTTCGTCACTACCTCCTGCAAATATAATATTTTGTTTTCCAAGTTGTATTAATTCCATCGCATTTCCAATACAATGCCCACTAGTAGCGCATGCTGAACTAATTGTATAATTTACACCTTTAATTTTAAACGGCACTGCTAATGTTGCTGATGCGGTACTTGACATTGTTCTTGGAACAACAAACGGCCCCATTTTTTTTGGTTTTTTTTCTCGTGTTTTGTCTGCTGCTAAAATTACATTTTGAATAGAAGGGCCACCAGATCCCATAATCATACCAGTAGAAATATTACTCACATCTTTTTCCTCCAAACCCGCATCTTTAACGGCTTCAGCCATAGAAACGAAATTATATGCAGATCCCGGCCCCATAAATCTAATAAACTTTCTATCTACGTAGTCTTCAAGTTTTATATTGGGCTTACCATGTATATTACTTTTTAAATTGTATTCTTTGTATTCTTCACTAAATGAAATTCCAGATTTCGAGTTTATTAATGACTCATATACTTCATTTTGATTATTTCCTAAACAAGAGACAACTCCTAAACCTGTAACGACTACCCGTTTCATTATTTAAACAAACCAACTTTCAAATTTTCGGTAGTGTAAATTTTTTTTCCATCAGCTAACAAAACACCATTAGCCAAACCCACCGTAGTACCTTCTTTTATTAAAATTCTTTTCATATCAATTATATATTGGGCTATTTTAACATTTTTTAATACCTCGCCGGTAAACTTTACTGTTCCTACACCCAAAGCCCTTCCCTTACCTGGGTTGCCAAGCCAACCAAGATAAAATCCTACTAGTTGCCACATAGCATCTAAACCCAAACATCCTGGCATTACTGGATCTTCTTTAAAGTGACAATCAAAAAACCAAAGATCATCTTTTACATCCAGCTCTGCTTTAATTAGACCCTTTTTAAAAGTACCTAAATTATCTTTAATTTCTGTTATTCTATCAAACATAAGCATTGGAGGAAGAGGCAATTTTGCATTTCCAGGGCCAAAAAGCTTGCCATTTCCACAATTAATTAAATCATCGTAACTATATGATGTTTTTTTTTCCATACTTTTTAGACCTTAATACTTTATTTGTAATAATTATAATATATAAATTAATTATAAGTGTTATAAATTTGGCAAAATATGGAAAATAAAGAGACTTTTATTAAAAAATTAAGATCTTCAGGCCTTAGACCAACAAGGCAAAGAATTGAGATTTGTAGAGTTTTGTATGATAGAAAAAATACGTTTCATTTTACAATT
Organism: uncultured Pelagibacteraceae bacterium; assembly: GCA_902608975.1. Classification (GTDB taxonomy): domain Bacteria; phylum Pseudomonadota; class Alphaproteobacteria; order Pelagibacterales; family Pelagibacteraceae; genus Pelagibacter. The sequence goes on along the minus strand of CACLQI010000001.1, from coordinate 157,150 downwards.
AATGATTTAGCTGGAATTCTTAAAAAAAAATCAAATCAAAAAGTTTCATTAGCGACTATTTATAATACAGTTTTTGCTTTTAAAAAGAAAAATTACTTAAAGGAAATTTCTATTAATACGAACAAAAGCTATTTTGATACTAATGTTTCAAATCATCACCATTTTTTTAATGAAAGTACTGATCAACTAATTGATCTAAAAAATGATGATGTTGGAAAGGTAAAAATAAAGAAAAAAATACCTGGAAAAAAAATTAAGTCTGTAGAAGTCCTAGTCAGAATAAGTAACTAAAAGTTAAAAAAAATTCCAAAAATATTACAAAATCAATTTTTACCGAGACACTTTTGCATTATTGACACTACTTTAGAATCATTATAAAGTAAAATTATGGGAAGTATATTATCAAAAGAACAATCAAAATGTCCTTTTACAGGAGCAGGAACTCCACCAAAATATCCAACTGGCAAAGGTACTACTAATAAGGATTGGTGGCCAAACTCTTTAAATCTTAAAATATTAAGTCAACATTCCTCCTTAGTAAGCCCAATGGATAAGAAATTTAGTTATGCTAAAGAGTTTAAAAAACTTAACTTTAAAGCTTTAAAAAAAGATTTACATAAATTAATGATTGACTCTCAAAGCTGGTGGCCTGCAGATTATGGTCATTATGGTCCGTTATTCATTAGATTAGCATGGCATGCTGCAGGAACGTATAGAACTGGAGATGGCCGTGGTGGTGCTGGAACTGGAAATCAAAGATTTGCGCCCCTAAACAGTTGGCCAGACAATGTTAATTTAGATAAAGCGAGATTGCTATTGTGGCCTATAAAAAAAAAATATGGAAAAAGAATTTCTTGGGCTGATTTATTTATTTTAGTTGGAAATATTTCACTTGAGTCAATGGGTTTTAAAACTTTTGGTTTTGGAGCTGGTAGAGAAGATATTTGGGAGCCAGAAGAGGATATTTATTGGGGTTCTGAAAAAGAATGGCTTGGTGTAAATCGTTACAGTGGTAAGAGAGATTTAGAACAGCCACTAGGAGCTTCGCATATGGGTCTTATATACGTTAATCCTCAAGGTCCAGATGCTAACCCTGACCCTTTATTGGCTGCTCACGATATCAGAGAAACTTTTGGAAGAATGGCAATGAATGATTATGAAACGGTCGCTCTTGTTGCCGGTGGTCATACTTTTGGAAAATCTCACGGAGCGGCACCAGAGTCACATAAAGGACCTGAGCCTGAAGGTTCAAAAATTCAAGAACAAGCAACTGGATGGAATAGTAAATTTAAAAGTGGAATAGGTGTTGATACTATAAGTAGTGGAATTGAAGGAGCTTGGACAACTAATCCAATTAAATGGGATATGGGCTATTTTGATAATTTATTCGGATATGATTGGGAACTTACAAAAAGTCCTGCTGGGGCTCATCAATGGAAACCTAAAAGAAATGGTCATGATATTGAAATGACACCGGATGCTCATGAAAAAAATAAAAAAAATCTTCCTATGATGCAAACAACTGACTTATCACTAAAAATGGATCCAAAATATGGTCCAATATCCCAACATTTTCACAGAAATCCAAATGAATTTGCTGATGCATTTGCTAGAGCATGGTTTAAGCTTACTCATAGAGACATGGGACCTAAAGCCTGCTACTTAGGCCCAGATGTTCCCAAGGAAAATTTAATTTGGCAAGATCCAATACCAAAACAAAAACATAAACTAAAAAATAAAGAGATTAAGTATTTAAAATCAAAAATTTTAAGATCTGGCTTGTCTGTATCTGAATTGGTTTCTACAGCATGGGCATCAGCATCAACTTTCAGAGGTTCTGATAAAAGAGGTGGGGCAAATGGTGCAAGAGTAAGATTAGAACCACAAAAAAATTGGGAAGTTAATAACCCAAAAAAATTATCAAAAGTTCTTAACAGATTAGAAAAAATTAAAAAAGGCTTTGACACAAAGAAAAGAAGTGTATCACTAGCTGATTTAATAGTTTTAGGTGGAAGTGTTGGAGTAGAGAAAGCTGCAAAAAAAGCAGGCCATAAAATAAAAGTCCCTTTTATTTCAGGACGAGGAGACGCTACACAAGACCAAACTGATGAATTTTCATTTAATTTACTCGAACCAAAAGCAGATGGTTTTAGAAATTACTTAACAAGAAAAACTAATGGACACGGTAAAAGCTCTATTGCAGCTGAAGAGATGCTTATAGACAAAGCTCAATTAATGAAATTAACCGCTCCTGAAATGACAGTTCTCGTTGGCGGAATGAGAGTGCTTAATACAAATTTTGATGAATCTAAATATGGAGTATTTACAAAAAAAAATGAGGCTTTGACTAACGATTTTTTTGTAAATCTTTTAGACATGAACACTAAATGGAAAGAGATTGATAAAGATGAAGCTTTATTTGAAGGACGTGATCGTAAAACAAACAAAGTTAAATGGAAAGGGACTCGAGCAGATCTTATCTTTGGGTCAAATTCTCAACTAAGAGCTTTGGCCGAGGTTTATGCTTGTATAGACTCTGAGGATAAGTTTGTTAATGATTTTGTTTTAGCCTGGACAAAAGTAATGAATTTAGATCGTTTCGATAAAAAATAAATTTTATATTTAAATTTTAAAACGCCTTACCCCAAATATTGTTAATTTCCAACCAGCCTGTATAATTGCCAGTTTCTACTTTACACCAATCATTCTGGCATTTTTTATAAATTATCAATCTCCCTTTTTCAACTTTTACTATTGGTTTTGAAAATGTCGATGGTTTTTTAAATAATATTTTATCTTTTGTAGTGATAAATGATTTAGATTTTTTAAGTTGTGATATATGAATCCATCCACTATTTTTTTTTATATCAATTATCTTTCTAAAATTTTCTTTTTTATCAATAACTTTTACTGGTAAATTTTTCTTTCTATAAATGTATTTAACTTCATAGTTGAAACCAGGCCCATATCTCACATTAACCTTATTTTTTTTTAATGAAAGAAAAGTATCATTTGAAATAGCTAAAGAAGGAAAAAAAATTAATACAAAAAATAAAAAGAAAAATTTTTTCATTAATTTAAATTTGGTCTTTATTTTTTTTTAAAGTTAACTTTTCTAAAGTTTAGATTTAACAAGTCTATTATTAATATTTTATTTTTTAAGTTTTGGCCAATTTCTATTATCATTTTTAAAGCTTCATTTGCCTGGATAGCACCCACAATTGATGCAGTTGTTCCTAGAACACCTTCAAATTCACAATTTAAAATATCATCCGAAATTTCATTTTCTTGATAAAAACTTTTTAAAGATGCTGTTTTTTTATCTTTGAAATTAAATGTAAATACATGACCGTCAAATTTACTTATTGCGCCTGTAACTAATTTTTTTTTGAACTTTGAACAATAATCATTTATAAGGAATTTTGTCTTGAAATTATCAGATCCATCAATAACAAGATCATAATTTTTAATTATATTTTTTATATTTTTTTCATTCAGCCTTATATTGTATGTTTTGATACTTGTATGAGGATTAATATCTTTAAGTTTTTTAGCTGCTATGCTAACTTTTGATTTTTTAACATCTTTAGAATTAAATAAGCTCTGTCTATGAATATTTGAAAGATTAACAATATCGTTATCTACTAACCCAATTGATCCAACTCCCGCTCTAATTAAATTTTCTGCAGCAGGACAACCCAAGCCTCCAATGCCAACAATCAAAATTTTGGAAGATATAATTTTTTTTTGACCTTTAGCTGCTACATTTTTTAGAATTAACTGTCTTGAGAATCTTTCAATTTGTGATTTATTTAAACTGTTGCTCATTTACCAGTTGAACCAAATCCTCCCTCGCCTCTTATTGTTTCTGGAAGTTCATTTGTCTCTTCTAGTTCCATTTTAATAATCGGAGCTAAAACCATTTGAGCAACTCTATCATTATTATTAATCATAAAATTTTCACTACCATGATTAAATAAAATAATTTTTAATTCTCCTCGGTAATCACTATCGATTGTTCCAGGTGTATTCAGAACACTAATATTATTTTTTGCAGCTAACCCCGATCTAGGTCTAATTTGAATTTCATATTCTTTAGAAAAAGCTACAGATAATCCAGTTGGCACAAGACATGATTTACCTGGTTTTAGTTCAATCGGCTTTTCTATAAATGCCATTAAATCCACTCCAGATGCGCCACTAGTTTTATAAGAAGGTAATTGTACAGAAGGATTTAGCTTTTTGATTAAAACTTTAACCATTAGTTTAAATGATTAATAATTTTTTCCACCACTTCATCTGATATCTCAGGTTTAGATTTGTATGAAATTTTTTCATTTTTATTATTTTTATAAAAAATCGAAACTTCATTATAATCTGAATCAAAGCCAATTTTTTTATTAGATATATCATTTGCTATTATCCAATCACAATTTTTTTCATAAAGTTTTTTGTTTGCATAGTCTTCTAAATTATTTGTTTCCGCAGCAAAACCAATAATGAGCTTTGGTCTTAAATAATTATGATTAGAAACATAGTTAAGAATATCTACATTTTTTTCTAATTCAAGATTAAGCTTATCTTGCTTTTTTATTTTTTCCTTAGAAATCTTTTTTACCTTATAATCGCCTACAGCTGCTGAAAATATAGCTACATCAACAGGTAAGCTTTTTTGTGTTGCTTGAAACATTTCTTCTGCAGTTTCAACTTTAATTAAATTTATATCTTTTTCTACATGTAAGCTTGTTGGTCCTGATATTAAAGTAGTTTCAAAACCTTTTTTTGACAATGATTTTGCTAATGCATATCCTTGTTTCCCACTTGACTTGTTCGCAATGAACCTAACTGGATCTATGTATTCATATGTGGGACCGGCTGTAACGAGAGCTTTATATCTCTTTTTTTTAAATAGATTTTTAAAATAGATTTCAATTTTTTTTTCGATTTGTTTTGGCTCAGTCATTTTGCCTTCGCCAAATTCTCCACATGCCATATCACCTATTTCAGGACCAATAAAATTAAATCCATATTTTTTCAATTTATTTACATTTTCTTTAGTCGAAGGGTGTTCCCACATTCTTACATTCATTGCCGGTGCTAAAAAAATATCCTTATTAGATGCAAGTATAACCGTTGAGGCCAGATCGTCTGAAGAACCTGAGCTCAATTTAGCTATGGTATTTGCAGTTACTGGAGCCACAAGTATAATATCAGACCATCTTGATAGAGAAATATGATCCATCTCGGTCTCGTTTTCTAGACTAAATAAATCATCATAAACTTTCTCCTTTGAAAGAGAAGTAACTGATAATGGTGTAACAAATTGCTTTGCACTTTCTGTTAATATAGTTTTAATTTGAGCTCCTCTTTTTTTAAGAGATCTAATTAACTCTAAACTTTTGTATGCAGAAATACCTCCACATATAATTAACAGTATTTTTTTATTTAAAAAAATATTCATCGAACGAATTAAAATACTAATAGACCTAAAATTACAAGCAATAATAAACCAATAGCTGTCTGGTTTCTAAATGTAAGCATTTCTGATTTTGCTTCATTTAAAGCGTTATATGAATTAGAGTTTTGAGGTATTTGTCCACTTGCTAAAAAACTTAGTGCTTGATTTGCTTTATCCATAATCTCAGGAAATTCTGGCAATCTTTTTATAACTTCTGATGTATTTTTTATTGTGTCATTTATAGAATTGATTGGATCTTTGGTCTCCTTAAGCCAATTTTCTAAAACTGGTTTTGATGTTTCCCATATATTTGTATTAGGATTTAATTTTCTAGCAACACCCTCAACCACTACCATTGTTTTTTGAAGCAATAAAAGTTGTGGTTGTGTTTGCATGTTAAATTTTTCAGTTACATCAAAAAGCTGTTTTAATAATTTTCCTCCCGATATGTCCTTTACTATTTGCCCAAAAATTGGTTCGCCAATAGATCTTAAAGCTTGTGCTAATTCATCTACAGGGACATTTTTTGGAACTAATCCAGCCAACAAATGAACTTCGGCAACTTTTTTGTAGTCTCTTTGAATAAATCCATATAAAATTTCTGCTAAAAATCTTTTGTTTAGTTTGTCTAGCCTTCCCATTATTCCAAAATCTATTGGTATTATTTGGCCATTTTTATCTACAAAAATATTTCCTTGGTGCATATCTGCATGAAAAAAACCATCTCTTACAGCATGTCTTAAAAAGTGTTGTATTATGTCGGTCGCGATTTTGTTTGTATCAATATTTTGATTTTGTAAAATTTCAGTTTCACGTATTGAGTTTCCTTCAATCCAATCTAGCATCATTACGTTTTCACTAGTAAAATTCCAGTAGATGCTAGGAACTTTAAACCCTAAATCATTTTTTGTATTTTCAGCGTATTCATTGGCAGCTGCGGCCTCAAATCGTAAATCCATTTCATGATTTGTTATTTGTTTTAAAAGAAAAGTAACTTCAACTAATTTTAGTCTTTTTGTTTTTTTAATTAATGACTCTATAACAAAAGCAAAAAACATTAGTGCATCTATCTCATCATTAAAGATTTTTTTAATTTGAGGTCTTAAAATTTTTATTGCTACATCTTTTATTGTTCCATTATCATCTATTTGTGCTTTATGGACTTGCGCTATAGAAGCAGCTGCAACTGGCTCACTTATATTAATTATTGAGTTAGACATTTGCTCTCCCAAGTCTTTTTTAATTATATTTTTTGTTTCAGACAAAGGAAATGGAGGCAACTTGTCTTGAAGTGTTTCAAGTTGTTTGGACAAATCTTCTCCAATGATATCAGGCCGAGTAGCTAAAAATTGGCCAAGCTTTATAAAAGTTGTACCCATTAACTGTAATGAATTTGATAATCTTTCTTTTTCTTCAACATTATAATTAATCTTGTCTTTTTTTTTAAAAGAAAATGATAAAAAATAAAAAAAAATTTTTATAGATGTTGGTACCTCGTGAAATTTTGAAAAAATATCTAAAATTTCAGACTGTGCTAATTTTCTTCCAATTTTGAATAATATTATTAATCTTCCTATCATTTAATTTTCCAACCAGAGTGTATTGCAACAATACCACCAGATAAATTTCTAAATCTACAATTTGTAAATTTATTCTTTTTCATTAACTCTATTAACTGATTTTGATTAACAAATTTTTCAATACTTTTTATTAAATATTCGTAGGGTTTTTTATCTCCAACTATCATTTTTCCAATTTCGGGAATTATCTTTGAATAATTCCTATAAACAATGTTTAAATTTTCGTTTTCAATTTTTGAGAACTCAAGACATAAAAAATGTCCTCCAGGTTTTAAAACACGATATGCTTCTGATAGTGCTCTATTCAAATTTTTAGTATTACGTAATCCAAAACTTATAGAATAATAATCAAATGAATTACTTTTAACTGGAAGATTTTCAGCCGAGCCTATTAGCCAATTAATATTTTTATAATTATTTAATTTTTTTTTTGCTTTTTCAATCATTTTTTTGTTGGGATCTATACAAAAAATTTTTTCATTTTTACTAGTTGATTCAAGATATAGTTTAGCAATATCACCAGTTCCACAAGCCACATCAATCATTTTTTTATTTTTTGAAGGATTCATCCATAAAATTAAATCCTTTTTCCAAATTCTATGAATTCCTAGAGACATAAAATCATTCATTAAGTCGTATTTATCAAATACTTTATTGAAGACTTTATCAACTAGCCCTTTTTTATTTTGAAGATATTGTTGCATATAAATAAATTTTTATGAATATTAATATAGTATGAAATGCCAGAATTACCAGAAGTAGAAATAGTAAAACAATCGCTAGATCAAAAGATTAAGCTAAAAAAAATTAATAAAGTTATAATAAAAAATAGAAATTTGAGATTCAAAATACCTTTAAAATTTGAGAAAAATCTAATTAATAAAATAATAAAAAAAATAACTAGATTTTCAAAGTATTTAATAATTAATTTTACTGATAATACTTTTTGCATAATACATTTGGGTATGTCAGGAACAATTCATTTAGTAGAAGAGAGTAAAAAAAAAATACATACAAATACCAGTTTTTATAGTTCACAAAAATTACCAATAAAACATAATCATATAAAAATTTACTTTCATAAATTAAAAATGATTTATAATGACCCAAGAAGATTCGGTTTTTTTAAATTAGTAAAAAATAAAAATGAACTATTAGAGTTATTTAAAAACTTAGGACCAGAACCTTTCAGTAAATTATTTAATTTAATGTATGTATGCAAATATTTAAGAGGAAAAAATAAAAATATTAAAAATTTTTTAATAGATCAAAAATTTGTATCAGGAATTGGCAATATATATGCAAGTGAAATATTATATCTTTGTAAAATAAAACCTACAAAAAGAGGAAAAAATTTATCTAAAAAAGAGTGTAAAAAAATAATTTATTTTTCTCGGTATATTCTTAAAAAATCTATCCAAAAAGGTGGATCAACCATTAGAGATTTTAAAAATGTTTTAGGATATACTGGAAAATTTCAGAACGAATTTAGAGTTTATCAAAGAGAAAACTTAACATGTCCTAGTAAGCAATGTGAAGGAATAATTAAAAAAAAATTTATAACTAATAGATCAACTTTTTTTTGTAGTGTATGTCAAAAATAACTTATTATTTTATTGACCATATTTAATTCTCAGGATATACCACAGCGCGTATGGCAAATACTAAATCAGCTATTAAAAGGATAAGAAGAATTGCGAGACAGACAGTGGTAAATAGGTCGCGTAAAAGTAAATTCAAGAAAGCCATAAAAAAAATGAACCTTTTAATTGAATCCAAAAAAAAACAAGAGGCATTAAAATTCTTACCCAAGTTGAATTCTGAGCTTATGAAGATTGCCAAAACAGGAATTATCAAAAAAAAAAATGCTTCAAGAAATGTATCTAGGATAACAAAAAAAATATCCACTTTATAAAACTTGACTACTCACAGTTGATATAAAAATTTTAATTATTCAACTTTAAGTAATTATACTAAATATAAATTTTTTTTAAAATTTTTTACCATATCTTGATGTCAAATTTTTTTAATTTTTTTTAATTTTTTTAATTTACTACTTCTGATTTTATTTTTTTTTACATCGCCAGGTTGATATAAAATCTGATGCACTTCCAGATTTTATTTTATTTTCATTTTTAAAAATATTTTATTGCATAATTTAATTTTTCCCATTAACTCAAGACCAATCCTAAAAACAATGAATAATAATAATTTATCCAAAAATTCTGAAAATATTTTACAAGAAAAAATAAATTGGAAAGAAATACAATCCCGCATGAAAAGTAATTTTGGAAATGACATTTTTGAAAGTTGGTTACGTAAATTGAATTTTGTTGAAGAATTTAAAAATTATATATTATTGTCAGTATCAACGAGATTTATTAGAGACTGGATTACTTCAAGATATCTAGATGAAATTTTAAAAATTATAAAAGAATACAATAAAAATATTAATAGAATTGAATTAAAAATTATTGAGATTAAAGATGATTTTATAGAAGAAAAAAAATTTTCTTTAAAAAATAAAGAAAATGTTTCATTCATCAAAGATAGCTTTCTTCAATACAATCGAATAGACCAAAATAAAAAATTTGATAATTTTATACTTGGATCAAGTAATAGATTGGCATTTGAAGCATCAAAGAAAGTAACTGAAAATTTGTCACATTATAATCCTCTATATATTTATGGTGGTGTAGGTATGGGAAAAACTCACTTGTTAAATGCAATAGGCTTTTGTTTAAAAAATAAAAATAAAAATAAAATTATGTTTATTTCGGCAGAAAGATTTATGTATCAATTTGTTAAATCTATAAAATCTAATGAGATGGTAAAATTTAAAGATTATTTTAGAAATACCGATGTACTTATTATTGATGATATTCAGTTTATGAATGGTAAAGAAGCTATGCAAGAGGAATTTTTTCACACATTTAATGCATTAATCGAAAAAGGATCTCAGGTAGTTATTTCTGCAGATAGAGCACCAAATAAATTATCAAGGATACAAGAGAGAATAAAATCAAGATTTTCTGGAGGTTTAGTTATTGATATCCAGAAACCAGATTTAGATTTAAGGTTAAAAATAGTTAAAAATAAGATAGAGGAGCTCAATATTTTAAATTCTAATAAAATTAATATATCAGAAGAGGTTCAGAATTTTATAAGCAGTGAGATTAAAGCAAGCATTAGGGAACTTGTAGGCGCAATTAATAGAGTTGTATCTTTCTCTAGAATATATAATAAAAATCCAAATTTACCTGAAGTTAAAACTATATTAAAAGACTTGCTTAATTTATCAGAAAATAATGTTACGATTGACTTAATACAGTCATTAGTATGCAAATTTTTTAAAATAAGTAAAAATGAAATGTTATCCTCAAGAAGATCTAGATACTTGGTAAGACCTAGACAAACAGCAATTTATTTAACTAAAATTCTTACTTCAAAATCATTACCAGAAATTGGTAGAGAGTTTTCAAATAGAGATCACACAACCATTATACACTCAGTTAAGACTATAGAAAGGCTCAAAAAAAATGATTCGGAACTATGTAATAATATTGACATTTTAAAAAATAAAATTTTATACAATAAAAATAATGAAATTTAATGTTAATCAGCAAGACTTACAAAAATCTCTTAATTATTGCCAAGGAGTAATAGAAAAACGAAGTACTTTACCAATTTTATCTAATATTTTATTAGAAGCAGGAAATTCAAAACTTACTATTACAGCCACAGATTTAGATTTAATTTTTATACACCAAATTAACGATATTGAGATTATTGAAGAAGGTAAAACAACAACAAGTTCCTCAATTATGTATGATATCGTAAGAAAGTTTTCTTCTGGAAAAAAAATAAATTTGACTTTGGGTGGAGAAAATAAACTTCTAGTTGAGTCTGAAAAATCTATTTTTAATCTTAATTGCATAAGTCCATCAGAATTTCCAGTTACTGATGAAAATTTTAGCCAGAATGAATTTATTGTTAAGTCAAAACAATTATTAAAATTATTAAATAAGTGTAAATTTTCCATTTCAAATGATGAAACTAGACATTATTTAAGCGGTATTTATTTACATCAAAGTCTATTAGATGATCAAATTTTTTTGACTGCAGCGGCAACTGATAGTCATAGAATGTCAATATCAAAGTTTAAACTTTCAGAAAAAGTAAATTTTGATCCAGTCATTTTACCCAAAAAAACAATATTTCAATTATGTTCTTTGCTAGAGGATTATGATGGAGACGTTAAAATTTCAAATATTAAATCTAAAATAAAATTTGAATTAAATAAAAGCATTTTAATTTCTAAGTTGATTGATGGTAAATTTCCTAACTATGTTCAAGTTATACCTAAAAATAATCAAAAAAAATTAGAAGTAGATTTAAAGTTGTTTTTGGACGCAGTTGACAGGGTTGCTTCTGTTTCGTTAGATAAAAAAGATGGCGTTAAGTTCAATTTGAGCAAAGATGTTTTAAATTTAGCTGTTAACAATACTAATAGTGGCGATGGTAAAGAAAGTTTAAGTGTAAAATTTGATCATGATTTGGATATCAGTTTTAATTCAAGATATTTAATTGATGTTGCATCACAGTTAGCTGGAGAAAAAATAGAAATTTTTTTTAATGATACTGGTTCACCTGCACTAATTAAAGATCCGTCTGATTTTGATAGTATATATGTAGTTATGCCTATGAAAGGTTAATTTAAGTTATCCAACTCAGTATAAATTTCATTTTGTAATTTTTCTAAAAATTCTTCTTTATTCATACCAGCCTTTATTGGTTTTAAAATTGAAATTGTTAAGGTTAAATTTGGTTTTAAACTTCCTTTTTTGGGCCACGTGCGTCCCGAATCAATTGCTAATGGCTGACATTTTATTTTAAGTTCGTCATATATTCTACTCGCTCCTTTTTTAAATTGCGATCTATCATCGGGCTCTAATCTTGTACCTTGTGGGAAAATAATTAAAGGTCTATTTGATTTGCTTATTGATTTTGTAATTTTTTCAAAAAAATTAAGATTTTCTTTTGTTGTTATTCCTCGGTCGATAGAAATTGAACCTATTTTCATTAAATACCATCCAAATATAGGAATTTTTAGCAATTCCTTTTTTAAAATAAAAATTGGTGAGTTAAAAATTGTTTGTAAAAAAAAAGTTTCAAACATTGACTGGTGCGAGGATGCTATAAAAAATTTTTCATTACTGATTATATTTTCCATACCTTTTACTATTATCTTTGTTGATAAAATTTTTTTTAAACATATCGCTGTCCAGTGCCCCATTAATTTACCACCAAATAAAACAATTTTCTTAGGTAAAAAAAAGGTAGGTAAAAATATTATAGAAATTAGAATAATTCCTAAATAAAAAAAAATTGAAAATAAAAAATTTCTTATCATTTAAATCAAAAGTTAAATTAAATCTTTTAACTTTTGTCTTTTTTTAATTATATTAATTTTTCTTCCTTTAATTAAGATTTCTGCTGGTTTAGGTCTCACATTGTAATTTGAACTTAAAGACATTCCATACGCACCAACATCAGAAATTATAATCAAATCTTTTTCATATAATTTTTGAAATTTTTTAGATGTTAAAAATGTGTCTGTACTTTCACAAATAGGACCAACAAAGTCATAAGTTTTCTTTGTAAAGTTATTATTTTTACTTTCGGGAATAATTTGATGTTCAACACCATACAAAGCTGGTCTCATTAAATCATTCATTGCCGAGTCTATAATTACAAAATTTTTATTAATACCTTTTTTGATATAAATTACTTTTGAAACAAGTATTGCTGTATTGCCAATTATAGATCTACCTGGTTCAAAAATAATTTTTGCTTTATGCTTTTTTAACGTTTTTTTAATTGTAGATGAATATCTTTTATAGTTTAAACTTTTAATTTTTTTACCGTATGGGATTCCCATGCCTCCACCCAAATCAATAAATTCAAATTTATAATTTGTTTTTTTTATAACTCTATCAACAACTTTTAGCATTTTTAGATAGGGTTGGTGATTCAAAATTTGGCTACCAATATGAACACTTATGCATTTAAGCTTTATATATTGAGAATTTTTTACATATTTAACTAATTCTAAAAAATATTTTTCGGTAACACCAAATTTATCCTGCTTTTTTCCAGTCGATATCTGACTAATTGTTTTTGCATCAGTATTTGGATTTAATCTAATTCCAATATTTACAATCCTTTTTTTTCTTTTTGCAATTCTTTCAATTTCTAAAATTTCGCTTCTAGATTCTGTATTAATTAGAAGTATTTTTTTATCAATCGCAAAACTTAATTCTTCTGACGTTTTGCCAACTCCAGAAAAAACAATTTTTTTTGGTTGAATTCCAGCCTTTAAGACTTTTTCTAACTCACCTAAAGATACTACATCAGCCCCTAGACCAAATTTATTTATTTCTTTTAATATTTTTAAATTAGCATTTGCTTTTACAGCGAAACAAATTATTGGTTTTAAATTTTTAAAGTTTTTTTTAAAGTTATTTATATTTTCTTTTAATCTTTTATATGAATAACAATAAATCGGTGTTCGAAATTTTTTTGCTAAATTTCTAACTTTAATACCTTCGATGAAAAATTTTTTTTTAATATATTTCATTATGTATTTAGTACAATAAAACTAATTACTTCAGCTTTATACTCAGGATCACTTTTTTTTCCACAAGAAAACAAAAAAAGGAAACATAATAGGGCTAATATTATTTTTTTATTCATTTTATTTTTTTATATTTAGTTATCATTTTTTTAATATTTTCAAAAGAAGTTCCACCAAATGATTTTTTTGAATTTACTGAGTATTTTAGGTCAAAAACTTTTATTACATCAGATGTAAGCATAGGTTCTATTTTTTTTAATTCTTTTAAATTTAATTCATGTAGTTTTTTTTTATTTTTTTCTGCAAAATTAACTATCGAAGACGTCACCTGATACGCTCTTCTAAAAGACATATCATGATTTTTGACAAGATAATCAGCCAAATCAGTTGCTGTAATGTAGCCTGTTTCTGCAAGTTCCAACATTTTTTTTTTATTTGGACTAAAGTTATTTAAAACTTCATTTAGAATAGAAATGCAGTTTTTTAGTGATTGATTAGTTTTAAAAACTAAATCTTTATCGTCTTGCAGATCTTTAAAATAAGAAAGCGGTAGTCCTTTTAAAATTGTTAACATTGAAAATAAATTTCCAAAAGAATTTCCAGATTTACCTCTTAAATATTCTAACAAATCTGGGTTTTTTTTTTGTGGCATTATAGATGATCCAGTAACAATTTTATCAGAAAGATTAATCAAACCAAAACCATCGGAGTTCCATATTATGAGTTCCTCAGCTATTCTTGAAATATGTAAAGAACATACCGAGGCACTAAACAAAAAATCTAAAACAAAATCTCTATCTGCTACAGTGTCTATTGAATTATTTGTAGGTTTTTTGAATCCCAACTTTTTTGAAGTAAAATATCTGTCTATATTAAATGATGTTCCTGTTAATGCGGCAACACCCAATGGGTTTTCAGATAAATTTTCTAAATTATATTTAAATCTAGATTTATCTCTTTTAAACATTTCAACATAAGCTAACATATAATGAGCAAAAGAAACTGCTTGAGCATTTTTTAAATGAGTAAAACCTGGCATAATCGTTTGAATATTTTTTTGAGCAATTTTTAGTATAGTTTTAATAAGTTTGTCTAAATTTTTATTAATATCTTTAGTTGCTAGCCTTATCCAGATTTTAAAGTCCGTTATTACTTGGTCGTTTCTTGATCTTGCTGTATGAACGTAACCGGCCTCATCTCCAATAATTTCAAACAATCTTTTTTCAATATTCATGTGAATATCTTCATACTTTTGATCATAAATGAATTTTTTTTTCTTAATTTCATTTTCAATTCTATTTAAGCCATAAATTATTTTATTTTTGATTTTAAAAGATATTATTTTTTGTCTGAAAAGCATCTCGACATGTACTCTAGATCCTTCAATGTCCTGCTTGTAAAGATTTTTATCTATTTCTATTGAACTACCAACCTTTTGAAATAAAGCTGAGCCCTTTTTTTGAATTCTGGTGTTCCATATTGTTTGGTTGTTTTTATTTTTTGCCATGATATTTAACTATACTCATTTAGTATGAAATTTTTAGTATTAAAATTTTTAAAAAATGAACAGATACACCTATGCAGTTTTCTCTTAATACAGTTGTAATAAAACCTGAAAAAAATCTACCTATAAATAATGCTATAATCTTACTTCACGGCTATGGAGGAGATGGAAAAGATATAAGTATGCTAACTTTAAACTGGAAGAGATTTTTACCTAATACAGTTTTTTTATGTCCAGATGGACATGAAAAATGTTCAATAAATCCCTCAGGATTTCAATGGTTTGATTTAACAAAAGAAGACCCTACATATATATTAAACCAATCAACTAAAGCCGAAGAAAAAATAATAAAATTTATAGCAGAAGTTAAAAAAAAATTTAATTTAGATTCTTCAAAAATTTGTCTTTCAGGATTTAGTCAGGGAAGCATGCTAAGTATAAATTTGGGTTTGACGAGCGATGAAAATTATGCATGCATTGTAGGATTTTCTGGAAAAATAATAAATAAAGAGGATTTGTTAAAAAGAAAAAAATCAAATTCAAAATTTCTTTTAATACATGGAGATCTAGACGAAGTTGTTTCACCTACTAGTTTATTAGAAGCAAAAGATTTTTTATTGCGTAATAATATTGACGTACAAACAAATATGATTAAAGGATGTGGCCATAATATTCCAGTTGAAGCTTCCAGTTTAGCACTAAACTTTATTAAAAAAAATATAACAAAAAAATAAAAATCTAAGTTCTATTGAAAAATAAAATAAATTAAGCTACTCTTGGATTATAAATGACTTTTACTGATCAAAATACTTCATTAGAAAAGTGCCCAGCATTAGTTTTAAATGCTGACTATAGACCTCTAAGTTACTATCCATTATCTTTATGGAGCTGGCAAGACTCTATAAAGTCAGTTTTTTTAGATAGAGTTACGATAGTAAGTAATTATGACCGTGTAATTAGAAGTCCTTCTTTGTACATGAAGCTACCAAGTGTTATTGCTTTAAAAAGTTATATAAGACCACAATCAAATCCAAATTTTACTAGATTTAATGTTTTTTTGAGAGATAAATTTTCTTGTTTATATTGTGGTAGTAAAAGTGAGTTAACATTTGACCATCTATTACCAAGATCAAAAGGAGGAAAAACTGATTGGGACAATGTTGTTACGGCTTGTTCAGATTGTAATGTAAAAAAAGGTGGACGCTTATTAAATCATTCTGGAATGAAGCTAAGTCATAAACCTTTTCAGCCCACAACTGAAGATTTGCATAAAAATGGGAAAAATTTTCCTCCGAATTTTTTACATGAAAGCTGGATGGATTATTTATATTGGGATGTTGAACTAGAACCTTAATTATATTTTTTCTGAAATACTAATTGCTATTTTTGATCCAGTTTTGATTGCTTTATCTAAAAAAAAATAAATTCCCTTTTTATTTGCCCCTTCTTCGTAAGCTATATCTTTGTGATGCATTTCCTCTTCTCTAAATTTTTTAATTTTTTCCTTTAAATCTTTTTCATCAGAATCCAATTGATTTATTTGATTTAAATAGTGTTTATCTATTACTTCTTCTACAGATGCTGTACACAACATTGCTGCTTTTTTTCCAAGAACAGTAGATCCAAAACCAAGACCTATTCCAATAAGGTCCCATAAAGGCAATAGCTTTGTAGGTTTTATATTTCTTTTTCTTATTTCATTTTCAAAATATTCAAAATGTACTTTTTCATGACTTTTCATCTCTTCAATAATTTTTTTTAAATTTTCGTCTTTAATTAAAGTATTTAGAGCTAGCAATTGACCTTCATATATTTTAATTGCTCCACGCTCCCCTGCATGATCAACTCTGATAAATTCTTCAACTTTAACTGGATCTGTTTTTTTCATTTATTACTAATTTTATAGTATATAGACTTATAAATATTGAAATAAATAAGTTTATAGTCGCAAGTGATAAACCTAATATCTCAAAATTTACCTCTTTGCAGCTAGGTAATTTTTTATTTAAGGATTGAATTATATCACTTTTATTAATCAAATTCATATTTGAATTAGTGCATCCAGAAAATTCACTAAAAATATTATTTTCGATACCAACATGATATCCAGCTAAAATTGAACTAAAAATAAATGTTAAAGTTAAAAAAGATAACCAAATAATTTTTTTTTGAGAAGCAAAACCTAAGAAACAAATAAAAATTGAAATTATATAAGGAACCCTCTGATACATGCATAGTTTACAAGGTTTTTCGTTTAATACAAATTCAATATACACGGCACTTAACAAAGAAATTATACTTATTAAAAAAATTAATAAAAAATATTTTTTTATATCAAATTTTTTTTTCATACTTTATTGCATAAAATTTATTAGAAAATTATAAACAAAAAATGCAACAATTATTAAAATTATTGCAAAAAAAATTGATATTGTAAGTAGTTTTTTTTCTATAATTTTTTTCATTGTAGGACCAAAATTTCCTATTAAAAAAGCAATTATGAAAAATCTTGAACCTCTAGTTAAAAAAGAAATAATAATAAAATATAAAAAATTAAAGTGAACAAATCCACTTGTTATTGTTAATAGCTTAAAAGGCACTGGGGTAAATCCGGCAATTGCCAGCAAAGTTATCCACGCAATCACTCCACCATCGGAAGATACTTTTTCTTTTAAAAAAGATGTATTATCCACTCCATAAAGTTCAAATATTTTAATTCCAATTTCGTTAAAAAAAACGTAGCCTATAAAGTAACCTAAGCATGCACCCAATACAGACCCTACGGTTGCAATTAATGCAATTTTTAACCACTCATTACGTTTAGCAATTGTCATAGGAATTATAAATACATCTGGTGGAATTGGAAAAATAAAACTTTCAATGAATGAAATTATTCCTAAAAAAATTTTTGAGCTTTTATGACCTGCTAATTTTAAAGATTTATAATATAATTCTTTAAACATTTTTTGGTTTTAATACAATTTGAGTTCTTATACTATTTAATTTTATAATAATAACCTATGATGATTAAGGGCGAATGGCGGAACTGGTAGACGCGCACGACTCAAAATCGTGTTTCGCAAGAAGTGAGAGTTCGATTCTCTCTTCGCCCACCAAAATATGATTTAAAATGAAAAAAACTTTAGAAATCAATAAAATAAATAATTTAGTAGAATTATTTTATAAACAATATGAAAATCAATCAGATAAGAATAAAATATTATTATCTTCTCTTAAAGAACCAAGAAAAAATTATAGTTGGCAAGAAACATTTAATTCAATTGATAAATTATCAGAAGAGTTAAAGAAATTTGTAAACAAAGGCGATAGATGCTTATTAATTTCTGAAAATAGACCTGAGTGGTTTATTTCTGATTTATCAGTTATGTTATCAGGATCAATTACTGTTCCTGCATATACAACTTATGCTGAAAGAGATTATGAATATATTATAAATGATTGTGCGCCATCAGTAATTTTTGTTTCAAATACAGAACAATTTAACAAAGTAAAAAATATAATTAAGAGTAAAGATTTTATAAAGAAAATATTTTCTTTTGATAAGTTAGAAAATATAAATGAAAATGAATATCAAAATATAACTAATTTATTTTCTAATTTAAAAAATGTAAATAATATTTCTAAAACTGAAATAAATAGAAAAAATCCTGCTTGTATTATTTATACCTCTGGAACGCAGGGCAATCCAAAGGGAGTTATTTTAAGTCATGGAGGAATTTTAAATAATTGTGAAGGTGCAATAGAAATTTTAGAACCATTAATAAAAAAAGATCAAACAAGATTTTTAACTTGGTTACCATTATCCCATTCTTATGAACATACAGTTCAGTTCGTTCAAATTACCGTTGCCGCGAGAGTATTTTATGCAGAGAGTATTGAAAAGCTAATAAAAAATATGAATGACTGTAGTCCAGAAATTATGACTGCCGTCCCAAGATTTTATCAGAATCTTTATCAAAAAATTAATGCAAGTTTTAATAAAGCAAAAGGGGTTAAAAAAATATTGCTTCAAAAAATGTTAAATCTTGGACTTAAAAAAATTAAAAAAAAGCCACTTAATTTTATTGAAAAAATTCAAGATGGAATTTTAGAGAAAATTGTAAGGAAGAAAATCAAGGCTCAATTTGGTGGCTCTTTGAAAACCTTCGTTTCAGGAGGAGGTGCCCTTGATAAAGAAGTAGGTTTTTTTCTAAATGCTATAGGTCTGCCTACTCTACAGGGTTATGGTCTAACAGAAACATCTCCCGTGGTAAGCTGCAATCCTATTAATGACATTAGAGTAGATACAGTTGGGCCTCCATTTAAAGGAAATGATGTAAAAATTGCTGAGGATGGAGAAATCTTAGTAAAGGGTGAAAATGTTATGCTTGGTTATTGGAATAATAAAGAAGAAACAGACAAAGTTTTAAAAGATGGTTGGCTTTATACAGGAGATATAGGAGTTTTTGAAAATAATTATTTAAAAATAACTGATAGAAAGAAAGATATTTTAATTACACCAGGTGGAGATAATATTTCACCTTTAAAAATTGAAAACGAATTAGTAAATTCTGATATAATTGATCAAGCAATTGTTTATGGAGATAATAAACCGTATCTTGTTGCACTGTTAGTTCTAAATGAAGAAAAAAAATCTTCTACAGATGTAGAAATTAAACAAGTAATTAAAAAAATAAATAATAAACTATCTAAAATAGAAAATATTAAAAAATATTTTATAATTAATGAAAAATTTTCAATTGAAAATGGTATGTTAACACCAACTTTAAAGTTAAAAAGATTTAAAATTATACAAAAATACAAAAATTTTTTTGAAAAACTTTACTAAGTTAAATAAATTAATAATTGTTATTAGTCGCTATTTATCTAACTTTTTTAAGTATTTTAAAAAAAATAAAAAAAAATAATTTTTTTAAAAATTTTGTTATTAATTAAAGAATTGACATAAGTTATTAAAAAAAATAAAAATAGTTAATAGCGAATCATTTGATTCGTAAAACTAACAGGGAGCTAAAGATGGCTAAAAGAAGAAAAAAAGCTAAGAAAAAAGCTAAGAAAAAAGCAAAAAAAAGAAGAAGAAGAAGATAATATAATTTCTTTTTTAAAAAACGCTTCTCATAAACATAGTTTAGGGAAGCGTTTTTTTTTATTCAGTTGTTCCAATTTCTTTGGGTTCTTCTTTTTTTATCTCGGTTTTAACAATTTGTTGTTTTTCTAAATTTCTTTTTAAAGCCTTGTCTAATTTTTTTTGTGTTTCTTCGTGAGATGCCCCTATTACTATTTGAAATTCAGACAAAATTCTTTCATATGCTTTCTCAAATAATTGTCTTTCACTATAGGATTGGTCAACCATCAAATCGTCTCCTTTATTTAGATCTCTAACAACTTCAGCAAGTTCATAAATTTTTCCAGAAGTGATTTTTTGCTCGTATTCTTGTGCTCTCCTACTCCACATAGATCTTTTTATCTTTGGTTTGCTTTTTAAAATGGATATAGATTTATTTACTTGGTTAATGGTTGAAAGAGGCCTTAAATGATTTTGCTTGTTTATAGGTAGATTGCCAATTGCTTTATCTTTTTCAAATTTTATATCATAACACTGGACATCAATTCCACCGATGGTTTTTGAGCTTATTGATAATATTTGGCCAACACCATGTTTTGGGTAAACAACATAGTCTTTAAGTTTGTATTCTTTTTTCGCTGTTTCTTGTTTTTTAATTTTTTTAATTTCTGGTTTAACTTCATTCGTTTTGGTTATTCGTAAGTTTTCGCTTTTAAGCGTTGGTTTAGTTTTTTTTTGGATATTTAAATTTGTTTTTTTAATTTTTTTTACTTTTAAAGATTTGGTAACAACCTTTTTTTTGCCTTTTGCTTTTTTGCTTTTTTTTGGTTTACTTTTTTTAAAGGTTTTCTTTAAAATATTTTTCAAATTTATTTTTTTCATTTTTATATTTTTCGTGGTCTTCAGGTGGATCTTTTTTGGCATTTATGTTGGGCCAAATTTCTGAGTATTTTGTGTTTAATTCTAACCATTTGTCGACATTCCCTACAGTGTCTGGAACTATCGCATCCACTGGACACTCCGGCTCGCAAACGCCACAATCTATACACTCATCAGGTTTAATTACAAGCATATTTTTTCCTTCATAAAAACAATCAACCGGGCAAACTTCTACACAATCCATAAGTTTACACTTTATACATTTTTCATTTACCAAGTATGTCATTTCAAAAACTCTTTTTTTGCTTTTTCTTTAATTTTTCCTGATACCTTATTATCCAAGTACAACAAGCCCGATAATCTGCTCATAAGGTTAGATTCGTACATATCAACCTGATTGTTTGAATATATAATTTTCCACAAAGTTTCAATAATTTTCACTTTAAATGTCTCATCGGTATTTTTAATTTCTTTTGTAAAATCTAGTATTTGGTTTGAATTTTTTTCTTCATTTTCAGCGTCACTCATCAGTTTTTCAATATCATTGTTTTCTGGGTCTAGACTTAAAAGTGTTTCTCTAATTATAGATTTTTCTGCATTAGTATAATTTTCATCAATTTTTGCCGCATGTATCAATAATGATGCGGTTTTTAAAATTAAATTACTATTTTGATCTTTTTTATTTGTTTTATTTTTAAGAAATTTAAACATTAGGTAAAGTTAATATTCTTTAATATTTTAAAAGGATTATCATTTAATTGATTCTTTTTACTAAATTTCTTGATTCTATTTTTATTGGGAAGGTATTTAAAATATAATTCATTATTCTTTTCAAAAGTTTTATAGTTCATCTTTTGAATTAGACTTATAAAACTTTCTTTATTACATCCCAGTAAATTTAACATTTCTGGTATTAATTTTATCTCTCTATTATTATCTTTAATTTCTTTGTTTGTATTGATTATTTGTACAAATAATCTTTCTAATATATCAATTCTTACAAAATATTTATCAAAATTTTCAAATCCGCATAAAAGCATAAAATTTTTATTTTTAAACTTTTTATCCTCTATAAAATTTAAACCAAATTTTGGTGGATTTAAGTCAAAATGTTTTTGATGAAAATTTTTCCAAAGAAGGACTCTTAGCATAACAGCTTCGGGTTTTAAGAGTTTAAAAAGAAATATATGATATCTTCCAAATTTTACACCCAAGTTTCTTAAAATTTTTCTTTCTTCTTGACCTAGCTTATTTAAGTAATCAATTACCGTCTCTCTTTTAACTACACCATTATTTTCATACAGTTGATAAGCTAGAGCTCTTATTGATGGATTAGTTTCTTCTAAACTTTTAAGATCAATTAAGTTTTTTAAAATAAAATTAATTTTATCTTTAACCCATTTTTCAAGATAACTTCTTAGTTTTCTTTTTTCGTTAACTTCAATTATATCATCCACAATTAAAGTAATTTCTGGTTCCAAATAATCTCTTCCCGCTAGCAGCCTAGCAATTGGAAAATTACCCCAGTAAATTTTAAAATCATTTTTGATTTCTAACAAACCAGTATTAATTATTTGCTCAATTCTTTTATTGAATTCTGGACCTATGCTTTGTCTAGCAGCTTTTTTTAGTGATTTTATATCTGTATCTAGTGTTCCAACTTTTAAATCAAGTTCTAATTTTAAGCCTTTTAGCTTACCTATAAATTGATTATCAATTATAACTTTTTCATTTTCAATAATTTCAGTATTAAAATTTATGTCTTGTTTTAATCCTCTAGACAAAACGCTGGCTCTTTTATCAATAAAACTTTTAGTTAATTCTTCATGCAGTCTATCTGACAATTTATCTTCTAATAGTTTTGTCCTCTCAACCCAGAAATCTTGATTTTCAACCCAGTTTAATTTGTTAGATACATAAGACCAAGTTCTCACATTGGCAATTCTATTTGATAGAGAGTCTACGTTTCCTTCTAGTTTATCTAGAACTGAAAGTTGTTTTTTCATGAAGTTATTTGTAATCTTTTTATCCTTACCACTCAAAAATCCAAAAACTTTACTAACAACCTCTAAATGATTACCATAAGTTTTTTTTACAAAGTCAGGGATTTGACAACATTCCCATAATAAATTTAGTACATTTTTTTCATTAGATATGTTGTTTTTAGTAAGATCTTTTAAAAAATATTTTAGTACTTTTTCGTCTTCACATTCGTTAATTCTTCTTAACCAATCCTGTTTTGGTTTTTGATCTAAAGATTTAATTAAATTGGATGCATTACTAAAATCAAGATCAGAATTTCTCCAAAATAACGTTCTAATTTCTTCAAATTTATGTCTTTCTATTAATTCTACTTCATCAGAGCTAATTTTATCACATTCTCCAGTGATTCCAAAACTTCCATCGTTTAAATACCTACCAGCCCTACCAGCAATTTGTCCCATCTCTGATAAATTTAGTCGTCTAAGTTTTTTTCCATCAAATTTTTTTAAATTAGAAAAATATACGTTATTTAAATCCATGTTTATTCCCATACCAATAGCATCAGTGGCAACTAAAAAATCAACATCTCCTGATTGATATAAATCTACTTGAGCATTTCTAGTTTTTGGGCTAAGTGAACCCATAACTATAGCTGCTCCTCCCTTTTGTCTTCTGATAAGCTCGGCAATTGCGTAAACTTCTTCCGCAGAAAAAGCTATAATTGCAGTTTTTCTATCTATTCGAGAAATTTTTTTATGTCCAACATAGGAAAGTTTAGAAAATCTTTCTTTATTAATAAATTCTGTATCTTCGTTTAATTTTAAAATTATATTTTTTATCGTGCTAGAACCCATTAACATTGTTAATTTTTCACCACGTAAGTTAATAAGCCTATCTGTAAAAATATGACCTCTTTCGCGATCTGCGCACATTTGGATTTCATCAACGCCAACAAATTCTAATTGTTTGTCAATTGGCATAGATTCTACTGTACACAGATAATATTTTGCATTTACAGGAATTATTTTTTCTTCACCCGTGATTAAGGCTACTTTTTTTGAATCAATTTTTTTAATAATTTTGTCGTAAACTTCTCTTGCTAACAACCTTAAGGGAAAACCTATCATTCCAGAGTCAAATGAAAGCATTGTTTCAATTGCTAAAAATGTTTTTCCAGTATTTGTAGGCCCTAGTACAGCTGTAATTTTATTTTTTGCCATTTCTATCTTTAGTATGTTTAATTATTTTTCTACCATATATTGTTAGTCTTAAAGAACAAAAATAGTCTAAAACAGGACCGAATCGTATGGGAAAAAGTTCTCATTTTAAAGTTTTTATTAAGATGTAACAGTAGCACAAATGAAATTAATACTACAAGAGTTATTTATAAGATATGTCAAGAATACTTTGGAAGGCAAAATCAAAAAATAAATTAAATTCAAATCTTTACAAGTTTGAAAAATTTATATCAAAAAAATTTAATAAAAAATTTAATAAAAAATATGAAAAAATTTTAAATTGGAGTATTAAAAACCCTGGTGAATTTTGGTCGAGTGTTTGGGATTTTTGTCAAGTTAGAGGTGCTAAGAGTAATCATAAAATAAAAAAATCAAAAATATTTTATAAAAATATATTCTTACCTAATTCATCTTTAAATTTTGCACAAAATTTACTTCCTAAAGAAACAGACACTAAAGCTATTACTTTTTTAAGTGAGAATGGTTTTAGAGAGGAAAGAACTTGGAAAAATTTACATAAAAGCGTAGGAAAATTACAAGATTTTTTTAGGAAACTTAAAGTTATAAGTAGAGATAGAATTGCCGCCTATACGATAAATTCTATTGAGACTGTTGAGGCCTTTTTAGCCACAACCTCAATAGGTGCAATATGGTCCTCATGTTCTCCAGATTTTGGTGTTAATGGTGTAATAGAAAGATTTAGGCAGATCAATCCTAAAATTTTATTTGTTACAGATAGATATTATTATAATGGAAAAGAAATTAATATTTTAGAGAGAGTTCCAGAAATATTAAAAAAAATAAATTCTATAAAATATTTAGTAATTATAAATTATCCTGGTAAAAATTTTTTAAAAAAAAATTTTCAATTTAATAAAATTAAAGTTTTTTATTGGAGTAATCTTAAAAAAAATAAAACAAAAAAAATATATTTTAAAAAATTTAATTTTGAACATGAATTAGCAATCTTATATTCTAGTGGAACAACAGGTAAACCAAAATGTATTTGTCATAAGAATGGTGGTGTTTTATTACAACACCTTAAAGAACATCAATTACATTGTGACATTAAAGAAGGTGATAATATTTTTTATTTTACGACTTCAGGTTGGATGATGTGGAATTGGCTTGTCAGCTCTCTTGCATCAAAAGCTTCAATTGTTCTATTTGATGGATTCCCGATGTTCAAAAAGGAAGATTTATTACTAAAAATTGTAGATAAAGAAAAGATTACATTAATGGGAGTAAGTGCGAAATTTATAGATACTTTAAATAAATTGGGAATTAAAAATAAATATAAATTTAAAAACTTAAGGACTATTTGCTCAACTGGCTCACCATTATCCAAAGAAGGTTTTGAATATATTTATAAAAATATTAAAAAAAATGTACATCTCTCATCAATATCTGGTGGAACCGATATTGTTTCGTGTTTTGTATTAGGAAACTTGTATGAATCAGTAATTTCTGGAGAAATTCAAAATAGAGGTCTTGGTATGAATGTAAAGATTTTTGATGAAAATGGAAATTTTATTAAAAATAAAAAAGGAGAATTAGTTTGTGTTAACCCATTTCCCTCTATGCCTTTAAAATTTTGGAATGATAAAAAAGATGAAAAATTTAAAAATGCTTATTTTAATAAATTTAAAAATGTTTGGCATCATGGAGATTACGCAGAAACTAAGAATAACGGAGGTTTTATAATTTATGGGAGATCTGATGCAACGTTAAATCCAGGTGGAGTAAGATTGGGAACATCCGAGATATACTCTGTTATAGAAAAATTTAAAGAAATAAAGGAGTCTATAGTTGTTGGACAAAAATGGGACAATGATATTAGAATTATACTTTTTGTTGTGCTTAATAAAAACTTTGATCTGAATGAAGAGTTAAAAACTAAAATGAAAAAAAAAATAAGAATAGAAGCTTCACCTAGACATGTCCCTAATAAGATTATTGAGGTTACCGATATACCTAGAACTAAAAACGGCAAAATAGTTGAGTTAGCTGTTAAAAGCATAATAGAGGGCAATGAAATTAAGAATAAAGAAGCACTAGCAAATCCCGATGTTTTAGATGAATATAAAAATATTAGAGAATTAAATGTTTAAAAAAATAGTAAATAATTTGGAGCCATCATCCACATTAAAAATAAATGAACTTTCAAAAGAATTAGAAAAGAGTGGAAAAGAAATTTTTAAATTTGGCTTTGGCCAATCCCCTTTTGCTATACCAACTAATGTAGTCGATGCACTTAAAGATAATGCTAGTCATAATATATATCTACCCATGCAAGGACTGAAAAATTTAAGAGAAGTTATTGCAAGATTTGTTTCTACAAAAAAAAAATATGAATATAAAGGCGAGAATATAATTATTGGGCCTGGAACAAAAGAATTAATGTTTTTATTACAAATTCTTTTTGATGGAGAAATATTATTACCTGCTCCAAGTTGGGTATCTTATAATCCTCAAGCAATCTTAGGCAGAAACCAAGTTCATTGGATTCAAACGAAAAGAGAGAATAATTGGTTTCCAACAGCTAATGATATTGAAAAAATAATATTAAAAAATAAAGAAAAAAATTATCTTTTATTTTTAAATTCTCCAAATAATCCATCTGGCCAAATTTGTAGTAATTTGGAAGAAATTAGCGCAGTAGCTAATAAATATAATATCTTAATTTTATCTGACGAAATATATTCAGAATTAACTTTTGAAAATAACTTCAAATCAATTTCAAATTTTTGCCCAGAAAAAACAATTATAAGTGATGGTTTAAGCAAATGGTGTGCAGCTGGAGGTTGGAGACTAGGATATTTTGTAATACCCAAAAGTCTAAATTTATTAAGAGATAAAATAAAAGTGCTTGCAAGCGAAACTTTTTCTTCGGTAAGCTCTCCAATTCAATATGCTGCTATTAAAGCATATAATTCTGATCACAAAACTTATTTAACAAAAGCCAGAAAAATTCTCAAAGGAGTAGGTGATTACGTTTATGAAAATTTGAAATCCAACAATACAATTATTAATAAATCTCAAGGTGGTTTTTATCTTATGCCAGAGTTTATCAATAAAGATTTTTTTAATTCTAGTGAAATGTGTGATGATATTTTAAATAAAACAGGTGTTGCCTTATTACCAGGATCAGATTTTGGACTATTACCAGAAAAAATGATTGCGAGATTAAGTTTTACAGATTTTGGTGGAGAAAAATTTATGCAAAATATTAAAGTCAATTCAAAAATCGATGAAACTTTATTAAATGAATTTGCTCCAAGAATAGTTAATGGCACAAAAAGGTTAAAAGGCTGGGTTGAATCTAATTAATTTTTTTATAGACTCACCCACAAAGTTTTGATTAGAATAATTCTAAAATATAATAGGAGGGTAAAATGAGAAAAATACTTACTTCTTTATCGAGTGCTCTTTTGATTTTTGTGGCATCTTTGTCATTTACAACAGTTGCAAAATCAGCAGAGTTTTTTACGATAGGAACAGGTGGACCAACAGGTGTTTATTTCCAAACTGGAAATGCAATTTGTAAAATGTTGCACAAATCAGCTATTAGTGCGGAGCATGGTAGAAAAAAAGGTACAGCTAAAGCATATAGATGTACTGCTCCATCTACAGGGGGATCTAACTACAATATTGGTCAAATTAAAGAAGGTGAGTTTCAATTTGGTGTAGCTCAGTCTGACTGGCAGTTTCATGCTGTAAATGGTTCAAGCAAATGGGAAGGAAAACAATTTAAAGGTTTAAGAGCTGTTTTTTCAGTTCACAATGAACCTTTTCAAATTTGGGCTAGAAAAAAAGCAAAAGTTAAAGATTTTAAAGGACTTAAGGGAAAAGTTGTTAATATAGGTAATCCTGGTTCTGGTCAAAGAGGAACTATGGAAGAACTTATGAAAGCAATGGGTGTTGATAACGGTTACTTTAAATCTACAACGGAACTAACTTCTTCAGAACAAGTTAAGGCTCTTTGTGATGGTAAAATAGATGCATTTGGTTATTCAGTTGGATTTCCGAATGGTGCTATGGAACAAGCAGCTACTTGTGGAGCCAAAGCTTTACCAATCAACTTAGTAGGCGGACCTGTTCAAGGTTTAATTGATGGTGCAGATTATTATGCTGCAGCAACAATACCTGCGGGCACTTATACTGGACAAAAGAAAGATGTAACAACTTTTGGCGTTAAAGCTACTGTTGTAACTAGTAACGCCGTTGAAGCTGATCTAGTTTACCAAGTAGTTAAAGCTGTTTTTGAGAACTTTGATGATTTTAAAAAACAACATCCTGCTTTTGCACCATTAAAAAAGAAAGATATGATTGCTGATGGTTTATCAGCTCCTTTACACGAGGGTGCCAAGAGATACTATAAAGAAGCCGGATTAATGTAATTAAAATAGGTTAAATTTAATTTAAAAAGGCCCAATATATTTATTGGGCCTTTTTTTTATAGTAAAGTATCTTTCATAAATGAATCAAAAACTTGAACCATCAGTTGAAAGTAAAATTCATGAAGATTTATCTCCCACAAGAAATCTTTCAGGTATACATTTAAAAATTGTTGCTTCTATTGCTATTGTTTGGTCATTATTTCAACTTTGGTACGCATCTCCTTTTCCATTCTGGTTTAATATAGGGATGTTTAAAGGTTTGCCAGCAAGAGCAATACATTTAGGCTTTGCTTTACTGTTGGCATTCTTAATATTTCCTTTTTCTAGATCAAAAAAAATTTCAATCATTGATATTTTTATAAGTTTAATCGGAGCTTTTTGTTGTCTTTATATTTATTTTTTTTATGACCAGTTAGTAGATAGAGGTGGTATTCTTTTAAAAATTACTTTAGGCGAATATACTATACCTCTAGAGTTAATTATTGGAACGGTTGGAATTTTAATTTTACTTGAAGCAACACGAAGAGTAATTGGAATACCACTAGTCATAATAGCAATATGTTTTTTATTATTTTCATATTTTGGTAAATATGCACCTGATATAATCTCTCATGGAGGACTTTCTTTAAAGAGACTTGTTGGCTTTCAATGGTTTGATCAAGAAGCAATTTTTGGAATTCCAATTGGAGTTTCGGTTGATTTTATATTTTTGTTCGTTTTATTTGGTGCACTTTTAGAAACAGCAGGAGGCGGTCAATACTTTTTAAATTTAGCTTTTGCAATGGTTGGAAAAATGAGAGGAGGACCTGCTAAGGCAGCTATCTTAGGTTCTGGTATGACGGGAATGATATCTGGATCCTCTGTCGCTAATACAGTTACCACTGGAACCTTTACAATTCCAATTATGAAGAAAACTGGATTTTCAAAAGAAAAAGCTGGAGCGATAGAAGTATCATCATCTGTAAATGGTCAAATCATGCCTCCAGTGATGGGAGCAGCAGCTTTTGTTATGGCAAGCTTTATTGGTGTCACTTATTTTGAAGTAGTAAAGCATGCATTTTTACCAGCTATAATATCTTATATTGCTTTATTTTATATATCTCATCTTGAAGCATTAAAATTAAATCTCAAAGGAATGGATGAAAAAGATGTACCAAATTTAAAAAACACATTTTTATCAGGCTTACATTTTTTAATTCCAATTTTTGTTTTAATATATTTATTGGTATATCTAAGATTCACTGCTGCATACTCAATATTTTATGCAACAATTGCCTTGATTATTGTAAATTTAATAAACATATTAGTTAAGCAGCAAAATTATAATAATGCTTTTAAAATCTGGTACAATCAAACGATAGTTGGTTTTCAAAAGGGAGCAATAAACATGGTTGCAGTTGGAATAGCAATTGCAACAGCTGGTGTAATTGTTGGAGCAGTTGGTTCTACTGGATTAAGTACAAACTTAATTATAGTAATAGAGTCTGTAGCTAGAGATAATGTAATAATTTTAATTCTTTTGACTATTGTTTTGTGTTTGTTATTAGGAATGGGGCTTCCAACTACTGCAAATTATGTTGTTGTAGCTTCTTTAATGTCTATGGTTCTAGTAGATGTTGGTAATGCATCTGGATTTATATTTCCTTTGATAGCAGTTCATCTTTTTGTATTTTATTTTGGCTTAATGGCAGATGTTACACCCCCCGTAGGTCTAGCATCTTATGCGGCAGCAGGAATATCAGGTGGAGATCCGCTAAAAACAGGTGTCCAAGCATTTTGGTATAGTTTAAGGACGGGCGTTTTACCAATTGTTTTTTTATTTAATCACGAGTTGCTATTAATTGGAATTGAAAATATTTGGCATGCATTAACAGTTATTTCAACATCATTAATTGGAATTTTAGTATTCACATCTGCAACTCAAGCTTGGATGTTCAGTAGACTAAAATGGTTTGAAATTATAATATTCTTAATAATTTCTATATCACTTTTATCTCCTGAATTTATTCTAAATAAATTTTATCCAAAATTTAATTATAAAGATTTAAATAAAGTACAGAATTTAAATTTCGATCCAAATAAAGAAATCCATATTAAGATTACAAGGCCAAGTGAATATGGAGAAAGATATAAATTATTTGTAGTTAAAAAAAATAGTTTTGAGAATGGCTTCAATCTAGAAGAATATGGAATTAATTTAATTAAAGAAAATGATAAAATAATTATAGATACACTAAAATGGAATGGGCAAGCTAAGAAAGCAGGTTTGGAAACTGGAGACTATATTACTGAATTTAAAATTGAAAATTTAGATAGACCGAATAAAGTTCTTGTATATCCAGTATCTATTTTATTTTTAGTTATCTTTGGGTATTTAAATTATCGAAGAAAAAATATTATTAACCCCCAGGGCCCAAGTTAGAAGGTTTAATATTTAATATTTTCCACACTCCCGAGGCTGATGCAATAATTTTATCTTTGCACTTTAGATGACAAATTAAAAAAACTAATGACTTTGTTTTTTTTTGAATTTTAGTAAAGCCAACAATTTCATCTCCAACTTTTGTTGCCCCAATAAATTTCAAGTCCAAAGATATCGTTACACATGGCGAATTTCCTGCAGCTCTATGTGCAGCGGTGCCAGAGCCAGCATCAATTAAAGCAGCCACATACCCTCCATGAGTAATACCGGCAGCATTAAGATGATTTTCTGAAATTAAACATTTAAATTCATACTCAGTCTCAGAAATTTCTCTAAAGAAAAGTCCACCATTGTGCTTCATAAAACCTGGTTTGATACTGATCTGTTCAAATTCTTTTGGCATATTTTTAAAGTATAAATGTTAAAATTAATAAAATTATAAAAACTATTATAAAAAAGTATATTACTGATTTTTCTAGTGAAATTTTAGAAAATAAATTTAGCATTTTATCACCTCGTTTGGTGCGCCTGCTAGGAGTCGAACCCAGAACCTCCTGGTCCGTAGCCAAGCGCTCTATCCAGTTGAGCTACAGGCGCAATTAATAATTTTACTTATATATATAATTTTTAATGAAATTTTACTATTTAAGAATTATTGTATTTATATGGTAAAAAATTTAAAAGATGTAGTAATTGTATCTGCCGCAAGGACACCTATCGGTAAACTAAGAGGCATATGGTCAAATTACCAAGCTCATGAGTTAGGTGCTAATGTCATATTAAGTATTCTAAAGAAATCAAAAATTCAAACTGACGCCATTGATGAAGTAATAATGGGTCAAGTTTTAACTGGTGATACAGGTCAAAACCCTGCAAGGCAGGCTGCGATAAAAGCTGGCTTACCAACTGATAAGACTGCTTACATTATTAACCAAGTTTGCGGTTCAGGTTTAAGAGCTGTTGTAGCAGGCTATCAATCAATTATTTCTAACGATGCAAAGATAGTTATTGCTGGGGGACAAGAAAGTATGACAAATTCAAATGAGAAATTTATGCTTAAAGATGGTTTAATAGACGCTTACAAAAATTATCATATGGGAATTACAGCAGAAAATGTAGCTGAGAAATTTGGAATTTCAAGAAAAGAACAAGACAAGTTTGCTGTTGCTTCTCAATTAAAAGCGCAAGAAGCAATAAAGCAAAAAAAATTTAAAGAGGAAATAATTGAAGGAGATAATTTATTAGATGAGCATCCTAGAGCTAATGTTACAGAGGAAAGTCTTTCTAAGCTTAATACTGCTTTTAAAGAAAATGGAACTGTTACAGCCGGTAATTCATCAGGAGTAAATGATGGAGCGGCAGCAGTTCTTTTAATGAACAGAGCAGAGGCAGAAAAAAATAATATAAAACCTTTAGCTAAAATTATTTCTTGGGCAACTTGTGGAGTTGAACCTGCTCTTATGGGAACAGGACCAATTCCTGCAACTAATAAAGCTCTAAAAAAAGCAGGATGGTCTATAAATGATTTAGATTTAATTGAGTCGAACGAAGCATTTGCAGCTCAAAGCATAGCAGTAATCAAAGAACTCAAAATTCCAATTGAAAAGGTTAATGTCAATGGAGGAGCTATTGCTTTAGGACATCCTATTGGCGCATCGGGCGCAAGAATACTAGTTACATTAGTTCACGAAATGATAAGACGAGATTTAAAAAAAGGTTTAACGACTTTGTGTATTGGGGGTGGTATGGGAATATCAATGTGCGTTGAAAGGGATTAATATTTTAAAGAACTTAAATTTTTCTTTAATAATATTTTTTGTATCCAAATTTTAGCATCTAGATCTTGGTTGTATTCAGCTTTAATTATTTTTTTTAGCAAATTTATTAACATTATTTAAATATGACACTAAAGCTTGTCCAAAAAAGGCTTCAAATGTGGTAAAATTATAACTATTAAAATGAATAAAAAATTACTTGTTCCAGATATTGGGGACTTCGAAAAAGTAGAGGTCATAGAGATTTTAGTTAAAAAAGGTGACAAGGTTTCTGTTAATGATCCAGTTATTACAATAGAGAGTGATAAATCAAGTGTTGAGATACCGTCAACCTTAGAGGGAAAAATAGAATCTATTAATGTTAGAATTGGAGATAAAATTTCAAAAGATGATTTAGTTTTGACCGTGAATGTCGAAAATGAAAATAGTGATCAAAAAAAGGAAGCTCAGGCAAAAGAAAATATACCCAAAGATACAGAAAGTATAATTAATCAAGCTGAAAAAACATTAATTGCAGAAAAAGAAAATATATATGTGCCTGATGTGCCTATTAAAATTGCTGAAGAAAAAAATAATTTAGCAAATTCAGCAGGAGATATCGATCCAGTTGAAACGAAGGAATGGATAGAGTCTCTTTCTTCAGTTCTGGAAAATGATGGAAGTAAAAGAGCCCAATTTTTAATAAAACAACTGATAGAGCATTCTTACAAACAAGGATCAGATTTAGTTTTATCAAGAAACACTCCTTATATAAATACAATACCTCCAGAAAAAGAAGTCAAGTCTACTGGTGATCAAAATATTGAGAGAAAAATTAGATCTTTAATCAGATGGAATGCGGCAGCAATGGTTGTGAGAGCTAATAAAAAATTTCCAGAACTTGGTGGCCACATTGGAACATTTGCGTCTGCAGCAACTCTTTATGATGTTGGAATGAATCATTTTTGGAGAGGTAAAAATAATAAATTTGGTGGGGATTTAATTTATTTTCAAGGTCATAGTGCACCCGGTATGTACGCTAGAGCTTTTCTTGAAGGTAGATTAAGTGAAAAACAATTAGACAGCTTCAGACAAGAAGTAGAGATTGGAGGTTTATCCTCATACCCACACCCCTGGTTAATGCCAAAGTTTTGGCAGTTCCCCACTGTATCAATGGGTCTTGGTCCAATGCTTGCAATATATCAAGCAAGATTTATGAAATATTTAATTAATCGCGGTTTAATAAAAGATCAAAATAGAAAAGTTTGGGCATTTCTTGGCGATGGTGAAATGGATGAGCCAGAATCTCTGGGTGCCATCGGTTTGGCAGCAAGAGAGCAACTTGATAATTTAATTTTTGTTATAAATTGTAATCTTCAAAGACTAGATGGACCTGTAAGAGGAAATGGAAAAATTATACAGGAGCTCGAAGGAATTTTTAGAGGAGCAGGGTGGAATGTCATAAAAGTTATTTGGGGATCTTATTGGGATTCATTATTAGCTAAGGATAAAACTGGGCATTTGGTTAAGATAATGAATGAAACTGTCGACGGAGAATATCAAGCCTATAAAGCAAGAAATGGCTTATATGTAAGAAAGAATTTTTTTGGTAAATATCCTGAAACTGAAAAATTAGTTTCTTCTTTATCTGACAAAGATATTTGGAGACTAAATAGAGGAGGTCACGATCCACATAAAGTTTATTCAGCATACAACGAAGCAATAAAAAATACTGGTAGTCCAACTGTTATAATTGCAAAAACAATAAAAGGTTATGGAATGGGCAAAACTGGAGAAAGTGTAAATACAAGTCATCAACAAAAAAAATTAGATATAGATGATTTAATGTATTATAGGGATAGATTTGATGTTCCCTTAACAGATAAGCAGGTACAAGAAATTCAATATTTTAGACCAAACGAAAATTCTGATGAAATTAAATATATTAAAGATAGAAGAATTAAACTTGGTGGTTTTATTCCAGAAAGGACAAGTTATTCTAAACCAATAAAAGCACCTCCTAAAGATATCTTTGATTTTTTAAAAGAGTCTACTGGAAAAAAAGAAATGTCTACTACAATGGCATTAGTAAGATTATTAACAAATTTATTAAGAGATAAGAATGTTTCTCCAAGACTTGTTCCAATAATACCTGATGAAGCAAGAACTTTTGGAATGGAAGGTTTTTTCAAAAAAATAGGTATTTATGCTCACGAAGGTCAAAAATATGAACCGGAAGATGCTGAAAATTTATTTTCATATAGAGAGGATAAAAAAGGGCAAGTTTTAGAGGAAGGCATCAATGAAGCTGGTTCAATGTCATCTTGGATTGCGGCAGGAACCGCATATTCTAATCATGATATTGAAATGATACCAATTTATCTTTTTTATTCTATGTTTGGATTTCAAAGAACAGGAGATTTTAATTGGGCAGCTGGTGACAGCCAGGCTAGAGGCTTTTTAATAGGTGCAACAGCTGGAAGAACGACACTTGCTGGGGAAGGATTACAACATCAAGACGGCCACAGCCATATGCTTGCATCTACAATACCAAATTGTAAATCATATGATCCTACTTTTGCTTATGAACTTGCAGTCATTTTTAGAGAAGGATTAAAAAGAATGCACGAAAAAAATGAAAATGTTTTTTATTATATTACAACAATGAACGAAAATTATCCGCATCCTGCAATGCCAGAAGATAAAAATTGCAAGGAAGGAATATTAAAAGGAATGTATAAAATAAAAGAATTTGATAAATATAAAAAAACAAAAATTCAGTTAATGGGATCAGGAACAATCTTAAGAGAAGTTATGGCTGCAGCAGAAATATTACAAAAAGATTATCAAATTGACAGTGAAATATGGAGCGTTACAAGCTTTAATGAATTGAGTAGGGACGGAATGGAGGTTGAAAGATACAATTTATTAAATCCAGATAAACCCCAAAGAGTTTCTTATGTTGAGCAATGTTTTAAAAAAAAAGAAGGACCAATTTTAGCTGCCTCAGACTACATGAGAAGTCATTCTGACCAAATTAGACCATATACAAAAAAAAATTTTTATTCTTTAGGGACCGATGGTTTTGGTAGAAGCGATACTAGAAAAAAATTAAGAAAATTTTTTGAGGTTGATAAAGAGCATATTGTTGCATATTCTCTTAGCGTTCTTTCAAAAGAGCAGTTAATTCCAACAAAACATGCAAAAGAAGCAATGATAAAATATAAAATTGATGTGGAAAAACCATTTCCAACCAAAATATAAATGAGTGAAAAAAAAACAAGAATACCTGCTAGTCCTAATGTGAGAAAATTTGCAAGAGAACTAGGGTTAGATATAAATTTAGTCACGGGCAGTGAAAGACAAGGAAGGGTTATAGAAAGTGATGTTAAAAAATTTATAAAAGACCAATCTTCAAAAAAAACAATTGAACAAAATATAAATTATAAAAATGAATTTCCTCATTCTGATTTTGGTGAAATAGAAATAAAAGAAATTCCAAGAATAAAGAAAATTTCTGCTAAACATCTTTCTTATTCATGGACAACAATTCCACATGTTACAAATCATGACGAAGCTGACGTAACAGAAATGGAAAACTTCAGAACATCCTTAAAAGATGTATATACAGGTGAAAGAAAAAAAATTACTCCACTTGCTTTTATAACAAAAGCACTTGTTGCAACAATTAAAAAATTTCCATCATTTAATTCCTCAATTGATGAAATAGAACAAGGAAAAATGACATTTAAAAAATATTTTCATATAGGTATAGCTGTAGATACTGAACATGGTTTGATGGTACCCAAAATTAGAGACGTTAATAAAAAAAACATAAATCAGATTAGCGATGAACTTAAAGAAATTAGTAATAAGTGTAGAAAATTAAAGATTGATAAAAAAGAATTTTTTGGAGGCTCTATGACCATTACAAGCTTAGGTGGGATAGGAGGTAATTATTTTACACCAATAATTAATTATCCTGAGGTTGCGATTTTAGGTATTGGAAAATTAGAGAAAAAACAAAAATTTATTAAGGGTGAATTTAAAACTAGAACCATTTTACCTTTATCTTTATCCTATGATCATAGAATAATAGATGGTGCTGAGGCTGCAAGATTTAATAATGAGCTTAAAGAAAATCTGGGCAAGAATTTTGCATACAGGCTTGCAATCTAAATGTCAAAATCAGCATCTATAATCAGTGCTTTATTATGTACATTTATATGGGGAACTACTTTCATTGCTCAAGACACTGGAATGCAGAATATTGGACCTTATGTTTTTAATTCAGTTAGGTTCTTTGTTGGATTTATTGCATTAATACCTTTTTATTTATTTTTAGAAAAAAAAAATACAATTAAAATTATTACAAAGGATAAGAAAAGATTTTTAATTCTATCATTTTCTATTGGAGTCTTTTTATTTTTTGCATCTGTATTTCAACAAGTAGCACTTCTTTACACTGACGTTGCAAATGCAGCTTTCTTTACCATTTTTTACGTTCCAATGGTCCCTATTATAGTTTTCTTTCTTTTTAAAAAAAAAATCCATTGGAGCGTTTGGCCATCAGTTGTTTTATGTGTAATTGGTGGTTACTTTTTAACCAATTTTCAAGATACTACAGTTAGACTTGGAGATACCCTTGTAATTATTTGTGCATTATTTTGGAGTTTGCACATAATCTTTATTGGTATTATCATAGAAGAGTTTAATGCTCCAATATTAATAGGTCTTATTCAAACATTTGTCGTTTCGGTTTGCTCTCTAATACCTGGGTTAATTTTTGAAGAATTTGTATTGGTTGATATTCTAAGTCAAAAAATTCAAATATTATATGCTGGAGTTTTGTCTGGAGGCATAGCTTTTGTCTTACAAATTTATGCCCAAAAAAATATTCAACCAGCTCCATCAGCAATAATTTTTTCTTTGGAAGGAGTATTTGCAACAGCTGCAGCTTGGATTATTTTAAGTCAGATTTTAAATTTCAATAATATATTAGGGTGTACTTTTATTTTAATTGGTGTTCTGATTTCACAATTAGTTCCAGAAATAAAAAAAAATTAAGCGTATACTATATAAAACAGTACAAATGACAGAATTATTCTGTAGATGATAAATAGATTTAAAGAAAATTTTTTTACAAATATTAAAAAATACTTTATTGTTAAAAAAGAAAATAAAAAGGATAATAGTATAGAAAATAAAATCATAATGTTAAAATCAAAATTTTCGTATGTAATACTTTTTAAACCTAAAAAACTTGCACCAGCTATAGCGGGTATAGATAAATAAAAAGAAATTTTTGTCGCGTCATATCGATCAAACTTAATAAACCTTCCAGCTGTTATTACTATTCCTGATCTGCTTACACCAGGAATTAAAGCTAAGACTTGAAATAATCCAATTATAATAATTGATTTAATATTTATATTATTTTCTAATTTTTTTTTTACTTCAACTTTATCTGCTACATATATGAGTATAGCAAAAATAAAAGTCATCCAAGCTATTACTTCAATATTTCTAAAATTATTTATTATTCCAGTTTTAAGAACTACAAACCCACAAACTATTAAAGGTAAGGAACCAAGTACTATTAAAAGAAATAATTTTTTATCATTTAGAATATTTGATAAATCTTTATGAAAGTAAAAAATTATTGCTAATAACGATCCTAAGTGCAAGCTAATATCCAGCATCAAAGCCTGAGATTTAAATTGATAAATTTCAGATATTAAAAATAAATGAGCTGAAGAACTAACTGGTATAAATTCGGAAACCCCTTGAACGACAGACAGCAAGAAAACTTCAATGAAATTTGCAAACATTAGTTACCTAGTAACCCATGTAAAGATCAAATTAAACAATTCCATGGCGGAATAAGAGCTATGCACTTTTAGAAAAAGCCTTATTTAACAGTAAAAATTTGCAAATAAAGGTCAATATTATTGACCTTGTTTCTCTTCAAATATGAAAAATTGCTGTTATATGTAGTTTTTTTAAAGGGTAAATATGTCTGAAAAAATGCTTAAATTTGTAAAAATAGGTCAACAAAATCCACCAAAAAGGGAAGTTGGAAGGAGAAAAGAGGACTTTAATGAAATATATAAAGATTTCATTAATGAGAAAGCTAAAGAACAATCGAGCAGATGCTCTCAATGCGGTGTACCTTTTTGCCAAATTCATTGTCCTTTAAGTAATAATATACCTGATTGGCTCAAATTAACTGCTGAAGGAAGATTAAAAGATGCTTACGAATTAGCTCAAAGCACTAATAATATGCCAGAGGTTTGTGGCAGAATTTGTCCTCAAGATAGATTATGTGAGGGAAATTGTGTTATTGAACAATCAGGACATGGCACCGTTACAATTGGTTCTGTAGAAAAATATATAACTGACAATGCTTGGGAAAATGGATGGGTAAATCCCATAAAGGTATTAAATGAAAAAAGTTTAAGCGTTGGAATAATTGGGTCCGGTCCTGCCGGTTTAGCTGCTGCTGAACAGCTTAGAAAATCAGGCTATCAAATTACGATTTATGATAGATATGATAGAGCCGGAGGCTTGTTAATTTATGGTATTCCAAATTTTAAATTAGAAAAATTTGTTGTGACCAGAAGAATAGATTTACTTAAAAAAAGTGGTATTAATTTTAAAAATAATTTTGAAGTTGGTAAAGATGCAACTCTTGAAGAATTAAGAAAAAAACACGATGCAATTTTAATAGCTACAGGAGTTTATAAAGCAAGAGAAATAGAATTACCTGGAAACGATTTAGATAATATATTCCCAGCTATGGAATTTTTAACAGCTTCTAATAAAAAAGGTTTAGGTGATAAAGTAGAATTGTTTGACAATGGAACATTAAATGCCGAAGGTAAGAATGTAATTGTAATTGGAGGTGGTGACACAGCCATGGATTGTGTGAGAACATCTATTAGACAAAATGCAAAATCAGTAAAGTGTATTTATAGAAGAGATAAAGAAAATATGCCAGGTTCTTCAAGAGAGGTATCAAATGCAGAAGAAGAAGGTGTAGAATTTGTATGGTTATCTAGCCCAAAAGAATTTGTAGGTAAAAATAAAGTTGAAAGTTTAATTGTAAATAAAATTAAATTAGGAAAGCCAGATGAAAGTGGCAGAAGAAAACCAGAAGTTCAAAAAAATAATCAATTTGAAGTTAAAGCTGATATGGTAATCAAAGCTCTGGGTTTTGATCCAGAAGATCTTCCTAATTTATTTGGATCTAAAAATCTTAGTATTACTAAATGGGGAACACTAAAAACAAATTTTGACACCATGGAGACAAATCTTCCTGGAGTATTTGCAGCAGGAGATATTATAAGAGGGGCATCATTAGTTGTATGGGCAATTAAAGATGGAAGAGATGCAGCAGAGTCGATAAAAAAACATTTAGAAAGACAAGAATTCAAAAGTGAGAAAGTAGCATGATGTCAAGGTATAAAAAAAATATTAAAATTTTAGAAAAAGAAAATGTTTATTCAAAAGAAATGGAGCACGATGCGTGTGGTGTTGGATTAGTAGCCTCTACTGAGGGAAAAAAATCTAGAAAAGTGGTTGAGTATGGCATTGAAGCTCTAAAAGCAGTATGGCACAGAGGTGCAGTTGATGCTGATGGTAAAACCGGGGATGGTGCAGGCATTCATTTAGAAATTCCAAAGGATTTTTTTTCAGAAAAAATAGAGTTAACCGGGCATAATTATGACGACTCTGAGATTTGTATAGGAATGATTTTTTTACCAAGAAACAACTATTCAGCTCAAGAAAATTCTAGAACCTTGGTGGAGAAAGAGCTCACAAAAAGTAATTTTAGTATTTATGGATGGAGACAGGTCCCTGTTAATCCAAAAGTTTTAGGTGAAAAAGCAGAAAGAACAAGGCCAGAAATAACTCAGGTTTTATTTAAACATAATGACAAAAAACTTTCTAATAAAAATTTAGAGGTTAAACTTTATGAGTCTAGAAGGAAAATTGAAAAAGAGGCAAGCATAATTAATTTAAATGATTTTTATATTTGCTCATTCAGTTCAAAATCCATTATTTATAAGGGAATGTTCTTAGCAGAATCTTTATCTGATTTTTATACGGATCTAAAGGATGAGAGATTTATTTCAAGATACGCTATTTTTCACCAAAGATTTTCAACAAACACTGCGCCAAGCTGGGACTTGGCTCAACCTTTTAGAGCGTTGGCTCATAACGGAGAAATCAATACATTAAAAGGTAATATTAATTGGATGAAAGTACATGAGCAAGAAATGTATAGTCCAATTTTTGATAATATGGAAAACCTAAAGCCAGTCATTCCATCTGGTAATTCAGACTCAGCCGCATTAGATAACGTTTTTGAGTTATTAAATATTTCGGGACAGCCAGCACCTTTAGCAAAATTAATGCTAATTCCCGATGCATGGTCAAAAAAAAGTAAAGTTTTACCAAAAAATCATCAACAACTATTTAATTTCCTAAATAGCACAATGGAGCCATGGGATGGTCCTGCAGCAATAGCAGCAACTGATAATGAATGGGTTATAGCTGCAAGTGATAGAAATGGACTAAGACCTTTAAGATTTACAATTACCAAAGATAATTTTTTATTTGCCGGATCAGAGACGGGAATGATTGAGCTGAATGAAAAACAAATTAAGCATAAAGGCAGGCTTGGTCCGGGTGAGATTATTGGAATTAGAATAGAAAAAGGAAAAGTTTATAAAAATAGTGAAATAAAAAATTTTCTTGCAAAAGAATATAAACACTTCAACTCTCAAATAATTGATTTAGATAACAAAATAACAATAACTAATGAAAAAAATTTTTACTCTGGTTTAGATTTAAAAAGAAGACAGCATGCTTTTGGATTAAGTATAGAGGATTTAGAGCTGATTTTGCATCCTATGGCTGAAGACGCAAAAGAGGCGACAGGATCAATGGGGGATGATACACCGCTTGCCGTACTTTCAGATCGTTACAGACCTCTTTATCATTTTTTCAGGCAAAATTTTAGTCAAGTTACTAACCCTCCAATAGACTCCCTTAGAGAAAATAAAGTGATGAGTTTAAAAACTAGATTTGGAAATTTGGGTAATATTTTAGACTTTGATAAACTCACGAAAGAAAATATTTTTGTATTGAATAGTCCAGTCTTATCAAATTCACAATTTGAAAAATTAACTAATTTTTTTGGAAAAAACTCAAAGACTATTGATTGTACTTTTGCACAAGAACAAAATATTGATAGCTCCATTAAACAAATTCAAAAAGATGCTGAAATTGCCGTAAGACAAGGTTCTAACCAGTTAATTTTAAGTGATAGAAATATTTCTGAAACAAAACTTCCTATTCCAATGTTATTATGTGTAGGTGCTATCAACACGCATTTAATAAAGAATAAATTGCGAGGTTACGTTTCAATACATGTTCAAACAGGTGAGGCACTTGATACTCATTCGTTTGCAACATTATTGGGAGTTGGAGCAACAACTGTAAATCCATATTTAGCACTTGATAGTTTGCATCAAAGATTTGAAAAAAAATTATTTGGTCAGTTTGATTTTGAAGACTGTATAAAGAGATACATAAAATCAGTAAATGCTGGTCTTTTAAAAATTATGTCAAAAATGGGCATTTCAGTTCTAAGCTCCTACAGAGGTGGTTGTAATTTTGAAACTGTAGGCTTGAGTAGAACTATTGTTTCAGATTATTTTTCAGGTGTTACTTCTAAAATCTCAGGAATAGGACTTGTTGGTATAGAAAAAAAAATTAGAGACATTCATAAAGATGCATTTAATAGTAGTGATACTGTTTTACCCATAGGTGGAATTTATAGATACAGAAAAAATGGAGAAACTCACCAATATCAAGGTCGATTAATACATCTTTTACAAAGCGCAGTAGCCTCAAACTCATATGAAGCTTATAAAAAGTATGCTGAAGGTATTTATAATTTACCACCGATAAATTTAAGAGATCTAATTGATTTTAGAAAAAGATATTTAAATCCACCAATTGATATTTCTGAAGTTGAAACAATTGAAAATATTATGAAAAGATTTGGTAGTGGAAGTATGTCACATGGAGCTTTATCAAAAGAAGCTCACGAAACATTAGCTATTGGCATGAATAGAATTAAAGGAGCTTCATGTAGCGGTGAAGGTGGTGAAGATGAAAAGAGATTTAAAAAATTAAATAATGGAGATAATGCAAATTCTAGAGTAAAA
The DNA here is from genome assembly GCA_902608975.1 of uncultured Pelagibacteraceae bacterium. GTDB lineage: Bacteria > Pseudomonadota > Alphaproteobacteria > Pelagibacterales > Pelagibacteraceae > Pelagibacter. Next base: position 113,968 of record CACLQI010000001.1, on the reverse strand, counting down.
CAAATTGCTTCAGCAAGATTTGGGGTAACAATAAATTATCTAAATAATTGTAACGAAATAGAAATTAAAATAGCACAAGGGGCAAAACCCGGTGAAGGAGGACAGCTTCCAGGTTTTAAGGTAACAGAGGAAATAGCTAGATTAAGACATTCAACTCCTGGAGTAACATTAATTTCTCCTCCACCTCATCACGATATTTATTCAATTGAAGATTTAGCTCAGCTAATTTATGATTTAAAACAAATAAATCCAAAAGCTAGAGTAGGAGTTAAGTTAGTAGCCTCATCTGGAATTGGAACAATTGCCGCTGGAGTTGCTAAGGCTAAGGCGGATATAATATTAATCTCAGGACATAATGGTGGGACTGGAGCAACACCCCAAACAAGTGTTAAGTATGTTGGAATTCCATGGGAGATGGGATTAACTGAAGCAAACCAAGTGTTAACTTTAAATAACTTGAGACATCAAGTAACACTAAGGACAGATGGTGGAATTAAAACTGGAAGAGATGTAGTTATCGCAGCGATGATGGGAGCGGAAGAGTTTGGAGTTGCTACAACTGCTTTAGTAGCTATGGGATGTATTATGGTGAGACAGTGTCATTCTAATACATGTCCAGTTGGCGTTTGCACTCAAGATGAAAAATTAAGAGAAAAATTTACAGGCACTCCAGACAAAGTCGTTAATCTTTTTTCTTTTATTGCTCAGGAAGTAAGAGAAATTCTAGCATCAATAGGATACAAATCTTTGAATGATATAATTGGAAGAACAGATTTACTTAGACAGGTAAGTAAAGCTTCACCAAATCTTGATGATCTTGATCTTAATCCACTTTTTGTACAAGCTGATCCCGGTGAAAACTATAGATACTGTAAAGACCAAGAAATAAATAAAGTTCCAGACACATTAGATGAAAAAATATGGCCTGATATTGAAAAATCTTTAGACGAAAATAAAATTAAAAAAAATGAATTTTTAATTAAAAATACTAACAGAGCAGTTGGTACTAGGTTATCGCACTACTTATATAAAAAATATGGTAACAACAACTTGGACGATAATTTTTTAACTTTATTATTTAAAGGATCAGCAGGTCAATCCTTTGGAGCATTTGGTGTTAAAGGTTTAAAGTTAATTGTAGAAGGAGATGCAAATGATTATGTGGGCAAAGGTTTGTCTGGTGCAACAATTTCAATAAAATTACCTGAAGAAAGTAATTTAATATCTAATGAAAATACTATCATAGGAAATACAGTTTTATATGGCGCAACTTCAGGAAAACTTTATGCTGCAGGTCAAGCAGGGGAAAGATTTGCAGTAAGAAATTCTGGAGCAATTTCTGTTATTGAAGGATGTGACTCAAATGGATGTGAATATATGACCGGAGGTACGGTTGTTATTTTAGGTGAAGTTGGAGATAATTTTGCAGCAGGTATGACTGGTGGAATGGCATTTGTTTATGATCCAATAAAAAAATTTGAAAAAAGAGTAAATCCTGAAACAGTGATCTGGCAGTCTGTAGAAACTAAATATTGGATCGAGTACTTAAAAAGTTTAATTAATGAACATTTCAAGGAAACTAACTCACTATTTTCAAAAAAAATTATTAAAAATTTTAATACAGAAGTTAAAAATTTTGTACAAGTTTGCCCAAAGGAAATGATAGAAAAATTAAAAAATCCCTTAAGCTTATACTCAAAATTTAAAAAAGTAATTTAACGTGAAAAGTATAAATATTTTTTGTTATGGTTTTGGTCAAGTTGCAAAAAGTTTTGTAAATAGATTATCTTTAGAAGGTTTTAAAGTACAACTTTCAACTACTAATAGGTCTGAGACAACCTTTAATAAAATAGGAAGTATTGAATATAAAAGTTACAAATTTGAAAATAATAACTTTGATGAAAAAATTATTGATCAGTTAAAAAATTCTGACCATGTATTGATTTCTATTCCACCAATAAATGGAAACGACATTGTAATAAATAATTTTTCAGATAAGTTAAAAACCTCCAATATTAAATGGATTACGTATCTATCAGCCACCAGTGTTTATGGTAATCATAAAGGAGAATGGGTTGATGAGCTTAGTAAAACTCAACCGACCTCACCTCTTGGAATAAATAGATTAAAAGTAGAAAAAAAATGGTTATCATTTGCTAAAAAAACCAATCTACCTCTTCAAATATTTAGACTATCTGGAATCTATTCTAATAAAAATAATCCATTGCTAAGAATAAAATCAGGTAATGCAAATATAATTAATAAACCAAACCATTTTTTTTCAAGAATACATGTTGAAGATATTGCTAATGTTTTACTAAAGTCATTAACAAATTTTAAATCAAATGAAATTTATAATATTTCTGATGATAAACCTGCATCTTCAGAGGAAGTGATGTTATATGCAGCAAAAATTTTAAAAACTAATTTGCCTAAAATAATTGATGAGCAAGATATTGAAAGTGAAATGCTTAAAAATTTTTATAAAGACTCTAAAAAAGTCAGTAATAAAAAAATGAAAAAATTTTTTGGTTATAACTTAAAATTTCCAACTTATATCGAAGGTTTAAATAATATTAGCGATAATCTTACTTAATTCATTATTAATTTTCTTTAAATTTTTTTTACTAGATAAACTATGATCTCCATTTTTTATTATAATCATTTTTTTCTTTGCATTTTTAAACAATTTAAGAATTTTTTTTGAATAAATTATAGGCACCACTTCATCTTTTTTTCCGTGTAACATGGTTAAATAAATTTTAGATTTAATTTTTTTATTAAGAACTTTATTTTTTCTTCCATCTTTTATTAATTGATATGTTATAGGATATTCATAGTCTCCATATTTCAGATTATATATTCCATTTTTTTTTGTTTCATTTTTCATTTCTTTTGTGAATTTTTTCCACATAAGCCTCTCTAAAAATTCTGGAGCAGATCCAATTCCTAAAAAACCTTTAATTTGATTTTTAAAGAAACTAAATTGATTGATTCCTAACCAAGCACCCATACTTGATCCTATTAAAACAAAGTCGTTTTTTTTAACAATTTTTTTAATTGTTAATTTAACTTCTTTAGTCCATTGACTAATATTTCCACTAGTAAACTTTCCTGAAGATTTGCCGTGACCAGAATATTCAATTGCCAAAAATCCTAATTTTTTTTTTTTACAGAATTTTTGAAAATTTGCAGGTTTTCCCCCTTCCAAATCTGACATAAAACCATGAAGAAATATTATGTATAGGTTTTTCTTATAATAATTAGTTAAATATCTAATTTTTTTGCTTTTTGATAATTTTATGTATTTAAACCCTCTCATAAAAGTTTATTAGAATAATTTCTTAATATATAATTGTACTAATGTCTTCAAAATTAAAAGTTTTGCAAGTAATTCCTAAACTGGGATATGGTGGAGCTGAAACAGGGTGCTATGACCTGGCTCATTATTTGCACGAACAAAAATGCTATTCTTATATTGTTACGAGTGGAGGAGAACTACTAAAATATGTTAATAAAAAAAAAGTTAAAGTTATTAGGCTACCAGTAAATAGCAAAAATCCAATACTAATATTTATTAACGCGTTAATTTTAACTTTCATCATTTTATTTTTAAATATTTCAATTGTTCATGCAAGAAGTAGAGCTCCTGCGTGGTCATGTTTATTTGCAACAAAAATTACTGGAAGGAAATTTGTTACTACTTTTCATGGAACTTATAATTTTAATAGCTCTATAAAAAAATTTTATAATTCAATTATGTTAAGATCAGATTTAATTATTGCTGGATCAAATTTTATTTTTTCACATATAAATGATAATTATTCAAAATTCTTAGATCCTAAAAAAAAATTTTTGGTTATATTTAGAGGAATTAATACTGATTATTTTGAATCTTCAACAATATTGGAGTCTGATGAAGATAAGTTGCTAAAAAAATGGGAGATAAATAGAGGTAAAAAATTAATATTAATGCCCGGAAGATTAACCGACTGGAAAGGGCAAGAACTATTTATTGAAGCTGTAAATTTAGTTAATAAAGAATTAGGACATGAAGCATTCTATGCTGTAATACTAGGAAGTGATCAAGGTAGAAAAATTTATAAAAAAAAACTTATGCGACTTGTTGAGCAATATAGATTAAATAACCAATTAAGATTTGTAGATGAGTGCAAAAAAATGCCTACCGCTTATAAAATTGCAAATATTGTAGTTTCTGCTTCAATTGAACCAGAAGCTTTTGGAAGAGTATCTGTTGAAGCCCAATCGATGGAGAAACCTATTATTGCAAGCAATATCGGTGGTTCTAATGAGACAATTTTAGACAATAAAACTGGAATTTTATTTGAATCTGGCAGCGCAGAATCTTTAAGTAAAAAAATCATTGAAGTATTACAATTAGACGAATCAACATTGAAATCCATGGGTAATGAAGGTAGAAAAAATATAATAAAAAAATTTAATATTGAAAAAATGTGTTTTTCTACTTATTCAGAATATAAAAAATTAATTAATTAATGCCAAATATAAAACTACCAGATGGGAATTCATTAAGATTTGACACAAAAGTTAGTGGATTTCAAATAGCCGAAAAAATTAGCAAATCTCTCTCTAAGCAGGCTTTAATAATTAGCGTTGATGGAAATTTAAAAGATTTAAATTATGAAATAGATAATGACTGCTCTGTCAAGATTTACACCGCCAAAGACAAAGAAGGATTAGAAACAATAAGACATGACACAGCTCATGTATTAGCAATGTCTGTACAAGAACTTTTTCCTAAAACTCAAGTAACAATTGGACCAGTAATTGATAATGGATTCTACTATGACTTTGCCAGGAAAGATCCATTTACTGAAGAAGATTTACGTAAAATAGAAAAAAAAATGTTGGAAATTGTTGAAAGAGACGAGCCAACTCATAGAGAAGTTTGGAAACGTGATAAAGCAATTGAACATTTTAAGAAAGCAGGAGAAATTTATAAGGCAGAAATAATTAAAGATATTCCAAAGGAAGAAGAAGTATCAGTTTATTTTCATGGAAAGTGGCATGATTTGTGTAGAGGACCCCATTTAACTTCTACAGGAAAAATCGGAAAATTTTTTAAATTGACTAAAGTATCAGGAGCTTATTGGAGAGGAGATTCAAATAATGAGATGCTTCAAAGAATATATGGCACTTCTTGGACTTCACAAAAAGAACTTGATGAATATCTAAAAAGAATCGAAGAAGCCGAAAAAAGAGATCACAGAAAACTAGGCAAAGAAATGAACTTGTTTCACTTTAGAGAAGAAAGTCCAGGTTCAGTTTTCTGGCATGAAAGAGGATGGACACTTTTTCAAAAACTAATCGATTATATGAGAAATAAACAGAACGAAGCGGGCTATAAAGAAATAAATACACCTGAGGTTTTAGATAGGTCTCTTTGGGAAAAATCAGGACATTGGGAAAAGTTTGGAGCTAACATGTATACATCAACAACTCCAGATGACAAAATATTTGCAATAAAGCCAATGAATTGTCCTGGTTGTGTTCAAGTATTTAATCAAGGTTTGAAAAGTTATAGAGATCTTCCTTTAAAAATGTCTGAGTTTGGAAAAGTTCATAGGTACGAACCATCAGGTGCTTTGCATGGATTGCTAAGAGTTAGAGCATTTACACAAGATGATGCGCATATTTTTTGTACTGAAGATCAAATAACTCAAGAATGTCTTTCAGTAACTAATTTAATATTAAATATTTATAAAGATCTAGGTTTTGAAAATGTTATTTTAAAATATTCAGATAGACCAGATATAAGAGTTGGCGATGATAAAGTTTGGGACAAAGCTGAAGCCGCATTGCTCAAAGCAGTTACTGCATCAAAACTTAAATACACAATTAATAAAGGAGAAGGAGCATTTTATGGACCAAAGATTGAATTTGTTTTAAGAGATGCAATAGGTAGGGACTGGCAGTGTGGAACTTTACAAGTTGATTTAAATTTGCCAGGGAGATTAGGTGCATCGTATGTTGAAAAAGATGGAAGTAAGAAAGTACCAGTAATGTTGCACAGAGCTCTTTTTGGTTCCTTAGAAAGATTTATTGGAATTTTGATTGAACATTATGCTGGTAAACTTCCTTTTTGGATTTCTCCAATCCAAGCTATGATTATTCCTGTGTCAGATGAATTCGATGATTATGCTAAGGAGATAAATGAAAAAATTAAAAGTTCGGGCATAAATTGTGAAATAGATCTAAAAAATCACAACTTAAATTACAAAATAAGGGAACATTCCCTATCAAAAATACCACTTTTGCTAATTTGTGGTAAAAAAGAAGTTGACAGTAACAGTGTAACTATTAGAAAATTGGATTCTAAAAAACAAGAAAATATGGAATTAAAAACATTTCTTAAAACATTTGCCGCTTTAAATAAAAAATACACAAACTAAGTGGCAGTATTTAAACAAAATTATTTTCAGAAAAGAAATAGAGACAAAGGCCCCAAGTATAACAATAGAATAAATTCACCAGAAGTTCAGGTTATTTCAAGTAATGGTGAAAACTTGGGAATTCTTAATACAAATGAGGCAATAGCTATGGCGAAAGAAGAAGGTTTGGATTTAATTGAAATCGCTCCTAATGCAAAACCTCCAGTTTGCAAAATTATCGATATGGGAAAATTTAAATATGATGCTCAAAAAAAAGCTAATAAAGCAAAAAAGAAGCAAAAAATTGTTTTGCTTAAAGAAATTAAATTAAGACCAGTTACTGAAACTCATGATTATGATTTTAAGGTTAAAAATGCAAAAAAATTTATAACAAAGGGTGATAAAGTTAAATTTACAATTAAATTCAAAGGCAGAGAATTACAACATTCACATCTAGGTAACGAGTTAATGAACAAAATTAAAGAAGATATGAAGGACGTTGGAAAAGTAGAGATGGATCCGAAGTTTGAAGGAAAGCAAATGACAATGGTTATTCAACCTTTATAAGAGATAATAGAGGTTGTAAATTTCAGACAATATTTGTATAAAGCCATCTATTATGCCCAAGTTAAAAACAAAAAGTTCAGCAAAAAAAAGATTTAAGATTTCAGCAAGAGGAAAAGTTATTTCAGCTCAAGCTGGGAAGAGACACGGTATGATAAAAAGATCAAATTCACAAATAAGAAAACAAAGAGGTACTACGACTTTGTCAAAACAAGATGGCAAAATTGTAAAATCGTACATGCCCTATAGTTTAAGAGGATAAAATGGCTAGAGTAAAAAGAGGAGTAACAAGTCATGCAAAGCATAAAAAAGTATTAAAAGCTGTTAAAGGCCAATGGGGTAGAAGAAAAAACACTATTAGAATTGCAAGACAAGCAATGGAAAAAGCTATGCAGTATGCTTATAGAGACCGTAGAAATAAAAAAAGAGATTTTAAATCACTTTGGATACAAAGAATCAATGCAGGTGTAAGAGCTGAGGGTTTAACTTATTCAAAATTTATAAATGGGCTTAACAAATCAGGAATTAAATTAGATAGAAAAATACTTGCTGAAATTGCATATGATAATCCAGAAGCTTTTAAGACTATAGTTAAAAAAGCACAAGCTGCACTTAGCTAATCTTCTCTATTGTTTTTCTTAAGTTAAGAAATAATCTGTAAAAATGTCTGATTTTGCAAAATTAAAAAACGAATTGAAAGATAAACTTTCGAAAGCTCAAAATTCTAAAGAAGTAGATGTTATTAGAACTGAGATATTTGGAAAAAATGGGTTAATAAATTCTGAATTTAAAAAACTTGGAAAATTATCTGCAGATGAAAAAAAAAGGCAAGCATCAGAAATAAATATAGCAAAACAAGACCTCACAAAAATATTTAATGATAAAATTGGAGAGTTTTCGAATACAGAAATAGATGAGAGAGTTAAAAAAGAAAAAGTAGATGTAACACTACCAGAAAAAGATTTTAGGATTGGAAAAATACATCCCATATCACAGGTAATTGATGAAATTTCATCTATATTTTCAGAAATTGGTTTTAGCGTTGAAGAAGGTCCAGATATTGAAACTGAATATTATAATTTTACTGCTCTTAACACACCAGAAAATCATCCCGCAAGAGACATGCATGATACTTTTTATCTTGAAGAAAATATGAAAACTTTATTAAGAACACATACTTCTCCAGTCCAAGTAAGAACGATGTTAAAAGGAAAGCCACCATTTAAAATTATAGCGCCTGGTAGAACATACAGAAGTGATAGTGATCAAACTCATACTCCTATGTTTCACCAACTGGAAGGACTTCATATTGATAAAAATATTACCATGGGACATTTAAAAGGATGTTTAAATTATTTTATAAAAGAATTTTTTGAAGTTGATAAGATTAAGATGAGATTTCGCCCAAGTCACTTTCCATTTACAGAGCCTTCAGCAGAGGTTGATATTGGATATAAAATTGAAAACGATAAAATTATAATCGGAGAGGGAGACAAGTGGTTAGAAATCCTTGGTTGCGGAATGGTCCATCCAAATGTTTTAAAAAATTCAAAAGTAGATCCAAATAAATATCAAGGTTTTGCATTTGGAATAGGCATCGATAGATTAGCTATGTTAAAATATGGCATTAATGATCTTAGGTCTTTCTTTGAGTGTGACTATAGATGGTTAAATTATTATGGTTTTGATCCTTTAGATGTTCCAACAAATTATCGAGGTTTAAGTAAATGAGATTTACAAAAGATTGGCTTAAAGACCATCTAAAGACAAACAAAACTGAAGCACAAATTATCGAAAAATTGAACAGCACGGGGCTTGAGGTTGAAAAAGTTGAACCTGTAAAAAATGAATTAAGCGAATTTATTATTGCAAAAATTGTTAGAGCTGAAAAACATCCAAATGCTGATAGATTAAAATTATGTTATGTTGATATTGGCCAAAAAGAATTGACTAAAGTTGTTTGTGGTGGACCAAATGCAAAAGATAATTTATTAACCGTCTATGCACCACCAGGGTCCATAATACCAAAAAATAAGATGAAATTAGAAGTTACAAAAATAAGAGGAGAGAAATCTTATGGAATGCTTTGTTCTGAGTCAGAACTTAATTTATCGGATGAAAGTGAAGGTATAATTGAATTAAATCAAAGTTTTAAAAAAAAAATTGGAATGAATTATTTTAAAAACAATTCAGGAAATGTGATTGAACTATCTGTAACTCCGAATAGACCAGACTGTTTAGGAATAAGAGGAATTGCACGAGACCTTTCTGCAAGTGGATTTGGAAAATTAATAGAGAACAAAAATATAAAAATTAAAAAAATAGGTAAACAACCTATTAAGATAAATTTAGAAAAAAATAAAAATCAAGCATGTACAATATTTGGAAGTTGTCTTATAAGAAATATACAAAATAAAGAAAGTCCAGAATGGTTAAAAAAACGAATACTTTCTTTAGGTTTAAGACCAATTTCAGCAGTTGTAGATATAACAAATTATGTGATGTTTGATTTGAATAGACCACTTCACGCTTATGATTCAGACAAAATAAAGAAGGGAATTACTGTAAGAAATTCTAAAAAAGGTGAAAGTTTTAAAGCATTAGACAACAAAGAATATAAGTTAGATGATGGTATGTGTGTTATTTCAGATGATGAGGGAGTATTAGGATTAGGAGGAATCATAGGAGGTACGCGATCAGGAACTGAGCTAAATACAAAAAATATTTTATTGGAATCAGCTTATTTTGATCCAATAATTACAAGAAAAACTGCAAAAAAATTACAATTGAATAGTGATGCTAAATTTAGGTTTGAAAGAGGAATTGATCCAAACTCTATTTCTGCAGGACTTGAAAAAGCAGCTGAAATGATAATTAAAATTTGCGGGGGGACAGTTACAAAATTTGATTTCCAAAATAAAAAAAAAATATTACCTAAAATATTATCATTTGATCCAGATTTAGCTTCTAAAATAATTGGTATACAAATAAAAATAAATGAAATAATTAAAATTTTAGAAAATTTAGGATTTAATATTGAAAATAAAAGAAAAATTCTAAAAGTAAAAATCCCTAGTTGGCGACCGGATATACACGGTCAAATTGACTTGATCGAAGAAATAATAAGAATTAAAGGATTTGATAAAATTCAATCTGTTGAACCTGAAAAAAAAAGATTAAAACCAACTTTAGATTTTTTTCAAAGACATTTCCATTTAGCCCAACGATCAGTTGCTTCGAAGGGATATCTAGAGACAATTACGTGGTCGTTTACGGATGAAAAAATTAATAAAAATTTTAGAGAAAATATTAAAGAAATTAAAATTGTTAACCCAATAAGCTCTGATTTAAATGTTTTAAGAAGCTCTCTTTATCCAAATTTAATTTATTTTCTAAAAAAAAATATTGATAGAGGCTTTAACGATCAATCATTATTTGAAATTGGACCTACTTTTATAGGAAGTAAGCCAGGCCAACAAATCACAGTTATTTGTGGTGTAAGAAAAGAAAATAATTTAAATGTATTTGGAATTAAAAAAGATATTGTTCAAACTTTGGTTGAAATGGGTATAAATAAAAATGAGATTAGTATAGATACCAAAACTCCAAGCTATTATCATCCAGGAAAATCAGGCTCAATAACAACAAAAAAAGATAAACAATTATTAGGATATTTTGGTGAAATTCATCCAAAAATAATTGATGTCACATATGGATTTGAGATTTTCTTAGAAAATTTAGTTAAATATAAAAATCATAATAAAAAAAATAAACAAACTCTAATTTTTTCAGATTATCAAAAATCGGATAGAGATTTTGCATTTGTAGTTAAAAAAGATTTTAAAGCTCAAGATTTAATAGACATTATTTCTGATATTGATAATTCGTTAATAAAAAATGTTAAAATTTTTGATGTTTATGAAGGTGAAAATATACCATCAGACAAAAAATCTATAGCTTTAAAAGTTACTATTCAGTCTGATTTTAAAACTTTGAATGAAAAAGATTTAAATGAAATTTCTCAGAAAATTATCTCAAACGTTGAAGAAAAAGCTAGTGCAAAACTAAGATCTTAATGAGCGAAATTGATCATATTAGAAATTTTGCAATTATTGCACATATAGATCACGGCAAGTCAACTATAGCTGATAGGATAATTCATAAATGTGGTGGACTTACTGATAGAGAAATGAAAGAGCAAGTTTTAGACTCAATGGATATTGAAAGAGAAAGAGGAATTACAATCAAGGCGCAAACAGTAAAATTAAACTATAAATCACGAGATGGAAAAAATTATATACTAAACATCATTGATACCCCTGGTCATGTTGATTTTAGTTATGAAGTAAGTAGATCTTTATATGCCTGTGAAGGATCTATTTTAATTGTTGATAGTACTCAAGGAGTTGAGGCACAAACACTTGCAAATGTATATCAAGCTCTAGATATTAATCATGAAATTATACCAGTTCTTAACAAGATTGACCTTCCTGCTTCTGATAATGAAAGAACAAAAAAACAAATAGAGGATGTTATTGGTATTGACACTAGTAATGCAGTTCCATGTTCAGGAAAAACAGGCGAAGGTATTGATGAAATTTTAGAACAGATCATTAAAGAACTGCCACCTCCCAAAGGCTTAAAAGATGAATTGCTAAAATGTTTATTGGTAGATAGTTGGTACGATTCATATTTAGGAGTGATGATTTTAGTCCGAGTAATTGATGGTAAAATTAAAAAAAATATGAAAATCAAAATGATGTCTAACAATCAAGAATATATTGTTGAAAAAGTAGGTGTTTTTACTCCTAAACCAAAAGATATTGATCAACTTAACTCAGGGGAAATAGGTTTTATAATAACTGGAATTAAAAATTTATCTGATACAAAGGTAGGCGATACCATATGCGATGCTAGCAAACCATTAAAAGAAGCTTTACCAGGCTTTAAACCAAGTAAACCTGTTGTATTTTGTGGATTGTTTCCAGTGGACAGCTCTGAATATCAAAAATTAAAAGATGGTTTAGCTAAGTTACAATTAAATGACTCTAGTTTTTCCTATGAGGCAGAATCTTCGTCAGCACTTGGTTTAGGATTTAGATGCGGTTTTTTGGGTTTATTGCATCTTGAAATTATTACAGAAAGGTTAGAGAGAGAATTTGACATCAATTTATTAACAACAACTCCAGGAGTTGTTTATAAAGTCCATTTAAACAAAGGAGATACATTGGAATTACAAAATCCCTCAAACTTACCAGATCCTACTTTTATTAAATTTATTGAGGAACCTTGGATAAAAGCAACAATAATAACACCAGATGAGTATCTTGGTTCTATAATAAAGTTATGTCAGGACAAAAGAGGAGTGCAAACAAATTTAAGCTACTCGGGTAATAGAGCCGTATTAAATTATGAAATACCTCTTAATGAGGTTGTTTTTGATTTTAATGATAGATTAAAATCAATGACCAGCGGCTATGCAAGTTTTGATTATGAAATTATTGGTCATAGAGAAGGTAATTTAGTTAAGTTAGGTATTTTGGTTAATTCTGAACCAGTCGATGCTCTTGCGATGATGGTGCATAAAGATTTTGCTCAATCAATTGGAAGAGAAGTTTGTGAAAAATTAAAAGATTTAATACCCAGACATAACTTTATGATTCCTGTTCAAGCAGCGATTGGAGGTAAAATTATTGCAAGAGAAACAATTAAAGGCTTTAAAAAAGATGTATTAACCAAGATTCATGGTGGAGGAGCTAGAGATAGAAAAAGAAAATTATTAGATAAACAAAAAAAAGGAAAAACCCGAGCAAAACAATTTGGCAGAGTTGAAATACCTCAAGAAGCATTCATAGGAGTTTTAAAAATTAATAAGGACAAATGAAACATGAGTAAAATAATAGACTGTATAACTTTTTTTGATGAAAATTACATGTTTGATTTTAGGTATAATATCCTCAAAGAATACGTAGATCATTTTATAATCTGCGAATCAGTTTATGATCACAGAGGAAAACCGAAAAAAAAAAACTTCATCAAAAAAGATTATTTTGATAGTAAAAAAATAAAATATTTTATTTTAGATTCTGCATTTCCATCGAATACTTCTATTTGGGAAAATCAAGCTATTCAAAGAGAGTTTTTACTTAAATGCACAGATTTTGCTGATAGTGAGGATTTTATTTTTTTTTCTGATCCCGATGAAATACCAAAACCAGAGTTACTAGTTAATTTTCAACTAAAAAAAAAATACGGAATATTTATGCAAAAATGTTTTAATTATAAATTTAATTTATTTAATAAATACGAAAGCCCTTGGGAAGGAACTAGAGTTTGTAAAAAAAAAAATCTTAAATCAATAGATTTTATGAGGCAAAAAGTGAAATCAAAAAACTTGAAATATAATTTCCTGAGATTTGATAAAGAAAAAAGTATTGAAATTTTTAAAGAAGCCGGGTGGCATTTTAATAATATTTTAAGCCCTGAAGAAATTTCCTTAAAACTTAAAACTTTTGCTCATTCAGAATTTGCAGACGAAAAATTTTCTTCAACCTCTGTAATAAAAAAAAAAATAAATAAATGTATTGACTTATTTGAAAGAGGACATCGATATGCAAAAGTAGAAATTGATAATACTTTTCCAAATTACTTAAAAAAAAATCAAAATAAGTTTAATAAGTTTATTATTTAGTACTATATTATTTTAATTGGAGAGATGGCCGAGTGGTTTAAGGCGCACGCTTGGAAAGTGTGTGTACCCTCACAGGTACCGTGGGTTCGAATCCCACTCTCTCCGCCATTTAATTTTTTTTTATAAAAATCAAACAGTTATCATTAACATTATTTGTATGAGGTATATCAATTATTTGAAAATTAACTTTTTTTTCAATAAAAAAATTATTAAATTTTTTTATATTTGAGGGTTTTCTGTGAACATCTTCAATAATGTAATATCCTGATGTATTTAAATGTTTAAAAGAATTTTTAAATAAATTAATATTAGCTTCATAGCTGTGAAAGCCATCGTCGATTATAACATCCATTTTAAGATTAATCTTTTTCCACATCTCAATTATTGACTTTTCATCAAACATATCCACGTAAAATGTTTTAATTCGATCAACTTTTTTTACTAAATTTTTGTCTATATCTGCACCATATATATTTGAATTTTTGAAATACTCTTGCCAAGCATATAATGAAGCAAGTGGTTTATAATTGTTGCCCATGAATTTCATATGAAAAGAAATATTTTTATCAATTGAACCAATTCCTACTTCCATAAAATTCATTTTTTTATTTTTTATATCTGAAAATATGGACTCATAAAATTTAGTGTAATTATGTTTATTGTTAATATTTCCTTTATCACTCCCATATTTATTCATTAAGTTTGTTAAAGAGTTATTTTTTAAAGGTGATAAATTAATTTTAGTTTTATTTTTTTTTATAAAAAAAATATATATAGAATATCTTATATTTCTAAAAAAATTATTTATTTTTTTATAAATGTTAGACATTTTTATTTATTTAAAAATTTATTTTATGAGTATCAAAAAATGAGATTGGCCAATTTAATGTTTTGAAATTTTTCCTAAACCAATAAGGCATATATCTTTCCGCTAAAAAACCATAAATTCTAATTTTGTCATAACCAATTAAATTTTTATTTTTAAAGAGATCTTCGCATTTAAATAGCCAAGGAAAAATTTCGTCATAGAATTTAATAAGAATATCAGAATTTTTACATATAAACATGTTATATGGATTGTATTCATATCCATCTAAAAATTTTGAAAATTCTAATTGATCACTCTTATTTAAAAAACTAATTGCGTTTTTTAAAAAATAAGAACCATGAAATATATTAAATTGATCTTTGATTGATGTTTTTTTATATAGAACAGAAGGTTTTTTTAAAACTTCAAAAAAACTTCTTTTTACTAATTTAATATTTTTAATTTTGTTGAAAATAAGTGGTTCTACTAAAATCACTTCATTATCATTCCAACTATCATCTGGTTTTTGTATAATTGATTTTTTTAATTCTAAAATATTTTTTGGTTTTAATGTATCATTTTTTATCCAGAATCTTCTATAGGAACAAAAACCGATCCAATCATCATATTTTTCATTATTAAACTTATTTTTCCATAAATTGTAGTGAAAAGTGTATTCTCCAAAGTTTATATTTTTTTTAGAAATATTAAAAGTACCCTTGTCATTTAACCATTCATCTCCGAAATTTTGATTACCCAATCCCACAGGAATAAGATTAAGTTCTTTAAATAATTTATAATTTTCGTTATATATTGATAGACAAAAAATTTTCATTTTTGTGAAATAGTTTAATCAAAACTATAAACCATATCGTTGCATAATGATAATTTAAATTATTGGATTTATATATGAAAAAATTTCTAGACTTAGGACTTCAACCTTTAGCAAACTCCTATATTAAAAAGAGAAATCTTCAACTCAAGGAAAAAAAATTTAAACTCACTATAGGATTTAATCCTAAAAATTATTTAGTTTCAATCTTGAATACTGTTCCTAAAGAAAAAATGTTTAATAATAACTATCCCTATAAATCATCGGAATCCAAGACTATGCAGAAATCTTTTAGGGATTTATCCCACAAAATTAAAAAATCTTTTAACCCAAAATTTATTTTAGAAATTGGAAGTAATGATGGGGCTTTTATTAAAAATTTTAATAGAAATCATATAGTTGGTGTTGAGCCATGTAAAAATTTAGCTTCAATTACTAAAAAAATAAATTATAAAACTTATGCAGAATATTGGAGTTTAAATCTTGCCAAAAAAATAACAAAAAAAAAGAAAGCTGATTTAATCTATTCAGCCAATACATTAAGTCATATTAAAAATTTTAATGGAATATTTAAAGGTATTACAGGTGCTTTATCAGAAAAAGGAATTTTAATATTAGAAGATCCATCATTATTAGAATGTCTAAAAAAAGTTGCATACGATCAATTTTATTGTGAACATATATATGTTTTTTCAACAATAGCTCTAAAAAAAGTTTTAGATAAATTTAAATTAGAAATTTTTGATATTGAAAATACCAAGACGCATGGAGGATCAAATAGGTATTTTATTAAGAGGCAATCTAATAAATATTATAAAGTAAAAAATAAAGTTAAAAAAGAAATTATTAAGGAATTAAATTTTGGCTTAAATAAATTTTCAACGTATAAAAATTTTGCTCTAAAAGTTAAAAAATCAAAAGAAAAACTAGTTAATATTTTTAAGGAGTCAAAAAACAAAAATTTCAAAATTATAGGATATGGAGCTACCGCAAAATCATGCACCGTTCTAAATTATTGTGGAATTGGAAGGGAATATATCGATTATTTTTACGATACAACATCTTTTAAAATTAATAAGTATCTTCCTGGTAGCAAAATTAAAATTAAAAAATATAAAAAATTAAAAAAAAGTGAAGCTCAACTGGTTTTTTTAGGTGCTTGGAATTTTAGAGAAGAAATATTTAAAAAAGAAAAGTTATTCATAAAAAAAGGTGGAAAATTTATAACACATGTACCTTATCCAAAAGTAATTTAAAAATCTAAAAATTTAATTCCTTCCTTATCTTTTTTTGAAAGTATTGGTTTTTTGATAGGCCATTTAATATTCAAATTTTTGTCGTTCCATTTTATAGTAGTTTCACTTTCTTTATCTCTATAATTTGTACATTTATAATAAACTGCACAAAATTTTGTTAAGCACAAAAAACCGTGTGCAAATCCTTCGGGAATGAATAATGAAAAGTTTGAATTCTGTGATATTTCTATTGAAAAATGTTTTCCATATGTTTTTGATTTTTTTCTTAAGTCCACAACAACATCTAGTATTTTTCCTTGAACAACAGTAAGTAATTTAGCTTGAGATTTTTTCCTTTGTAAATGCAAACCTCTTAAGGTATTTTTTTTAGAAAAAGAAAAACAATCAAATACAAATCTTTTTTTTAATATTTTTTTTCTCTCAACTTCTTTAAAAAAACCTCTACTGTCTTTAAATATATTGCTTTGCAATATAAGTAAATCTTTTAATTTTGTTTTAATTAGTTTCATTAATAAATTCTGATTTAATTTTTTTTATTAAATGATTATTTGGTTTCCACATTGGCAATTTTTTTATTTTAGATTTTTTAATTCTTGGAATAAAATTATTATAATATTTAACTTTAATTTTTCTACTTAAATCTTTATTGAGAATTTTTATTAGGTTAGAAACTTTTAAATTTTTATTTTGCCTCAAACAGTAGGAACCTGGTTTTATATTGTTATTTAATAAAATCATTATAGCTTTAATAATATCGTTTACATGAATAACATTTAATTCTAAATTTTTTGATAAAATTTTAGTTATTTTATTTTTTTTGTAATTTTTTAATAAAGTTGGAATGAGTTTTTTTCTTTTATCATTTTTACCATAACTTTCATATAATTTTAGGTTATATATCTTATTTTTTTTATTATTTAATGAATAAAAATTTCCAATTACTTCAAATGCATTTTTTGTTGATGCATAAAAGTTTTTTGGACTATAATTTTTGCCATCAGTATGCTGCATCATAGTACCAAAATTAATAGTAAGATTTGTCCTTTTATTAACTAAATCATAAATTAAAGATGGGAAAAGTATATTTGATTCAACAAATCTAAAAATATCTTCGTGATTATGATTATTTTTGTACAAAGTTGCAAAATTTACAAAACAATCAATCTTAATTTTGCTTATTTTTTTACTTAATTGTCTATAATTAGAAAAAAAAATTGTTTTGTAATTTTTTTTATATTTTATTTTTAATTTTTTAATTCTAATATTTTTTTTATTCTTTGATCTAAGTACATCTACAACACTAAATTTTTGCGAAAGTGCATATTTTAAAAATGCATATCCGACAAATCCAGATGTTCCGGTAAGTAGTAAATTTTTTCTTTTCAATTTTATAAACTTTTTAAATAATTACTATATTCACAATTCCCATAAAATTTGATATTTTTTAAAAGTGTTTTTTTTGTAATCCATTTTTTAAATAAGGCAATTTCCTCTAAACAAGCTATTTTTATACCTTGAACTTTTTCTACAGACTCAACAAAATTTGAAACATTGGTCATATCATCTATTTTTCCAGCATCGGACCATATGGCACCTCTTCCAATAAACTCAAATTTTAGATTTTTATTTTTTTTGTAAATGTTTAGCAAATCAGTTATTTCTAATTCACCTCTTCTAGAAGGTTTTAATGTTTTAGCATATTTGCAAACTTTATTATCAAAAAAATAAAGACCTGTAATTGCTTGATTAGAAATATTTTTTTTTGGTTTTTCCACTATTTTTTCGATCGTATTTTTTGAAATTTTTGCAACTCCAAAATTTTTCGGCTGACTTACTTTTTTTAAAAAAATTCTAGCTCCATTTTTGTGAAATAAAGATTTTTCAAGCTTACTTGTTAAACTCTGACCATAAAAAAAATTATCTCCTAATATTAAAGCAACATTGTCATTTTTAATAAAATTTTTCCCCAATATAAACGCTTCCGGTAAACCTTTTGGTCTTTTTTGAATTTTGTATGTAATTTTAATTCCATATTTTTTTCCATTGCCCAAAAGGCTTTTAAAGCTCTCGATTTGTCCAGGATTCACTATTAATAAAATATTTTTTATATTTGCTAGCATCAAAACTGATAATGGATAAAATATTAATGGCTTATCATAAATTGGTAGAAGCTGTTTATTTACAGCTTTAGTCAATGGGCTTAATCTAGTGCCATATCCACCCGCTAATATTATGCCTTTTTTTATCATTAAAATTTTTAAATTACTCTAAATAGTCATCTCTACCAAGATTTAATTTAAACATATATATTTAATTAGTTAAAAATGTGGTATATAAAGCTTCTCCAAAAAAAATGAAAAACAATAATACCTACCAAGCAGATTCGATAAAAGTGTTAAAAGGTCTAGAGGCCGTAAGAAAAAGACCTGGTATGTATATAGGTGATACAGATGATGGTACTGGCTTACATCATATGGTCTACGAAGTAGTAGACAATTCTATAGACGAAGCTCTAGCAGGATATTGCAATAATATAGAAATTTTTATTAATTCTGATGGATCGGTTACAGTTAGAGATGATGGAAGAGGTATTCCAGTTGACCTTCATAAAGGCGAAAAAAAATCTGCTGCAGAAGTTATAATGACACAATTGCATGCTGGAGGAAAATTTGATCATGATTCATACAAAGTATCTGGAGGTCTACATGGTGTTGGTGTTTCAGTAGTTAATGCTTTATCGGAAAAATTAATTCTTGAAATAAACAGAGAAGGAAAAAAATATTTTATTGAATTTAAAGATGGCAAATCTATTTCGCCACTTAAAATTATCGGCAAATCAAAAGTTAACGGAACAGAAATAACTTTTTTACCATCTAAAGAAATTTTTTCTGCAATAAAATTTAGTTCAAGTATAATTCAAAAAAGAATGCGTGAACTTGCTTTTTTAAACAAAGGTATAAAGATTGCGGTAAATGACTTAACTCAAAAAAAACCTAAAAATGTTATTTTTCAATTTAATGGTGGAATTGTAGAATTTGTTGATTTTTTAGATGAAAATAGAGAAAAGTTACAAAACAAAAATGGAAATGATTTATTTAAAAAGCCAATTTATATAGAAGGAAAAAAAGGAAATATTC
This sequence comes from uncultured Pelagibacteraceae bacterium, assembly GCA_902608975.1. GTDB lineage: Bacteria > Pseudomonadota > Alphaproteobacteria > Pelagibacterales > Pelagibacteraceae > Pelagibacter. Next base: position 94,267 of record CACLQI010000001.1, on the reverse strand, counting down.
AAATTGAAAGCTCTATAAAATGGAATGCGGGATATGCAGAAGATGTTTACCCATATACAAACAACATTTTCCAGAAAGATGGTGGTACTCATATTTTAGGTTTTAGAAGCGCGCTAACGAGAGTTATTAATAAATATGCAACTGAAAATAATTTATTAAAAAAAAATAAAGTTAGTGTATCAGGCGATGATATTAAAGAAGGACTTACTGTTGTATTGTCTCTAAAAATTCCAGATCCAAAATTTTCATCGCAAACAAAAGATAAATTAGTATCTTCTGAAGTTAGATTAATAGTTGAAAATATTATAAATGAAAAATTATCTATTTGGTTTGATCAAAATCCATCAATTGCAAAGATTATCTTAGCAAAAATTATTCAAGCGGCCCTAGCGAGGGATGTAGCTAGAAAAGCTAGAGAAAGTGTTAGAAGAAAAGGAGCATTGGAGCTCACAGGTTTACCAGGCAAACTGGCAGATTGCCAGATCTCAAAACAAGAAGGAACAGAACTATTTATAGTTGAAGGGGACTCAGCAGGCGGCTCAGCCAAACAAGGCAGGAATAGAGAAAACCAAGCTGTTTTACCTTTGCGAGGAAAAATTTTGAATACGTATGTGGATGAAAATGGAACAAAAAAAAATGGAAATAAGAATGAATATAGAACTAAAACATTGTCTAAAATGATATCCTCTAACGAAATATTAACTTTAATTAATGCTTTAGGTCTAGACCCAAAAGTTGAGGAAATAGATTTAAAAGATTTAAGATATGGAAAAATTATTATTATGACTGATGCTGATGTAGATGGATCTCATATAAGGGCATTGCTTCTTACATTCTTTAATAATAAACCATTCAATAAACTTATTGAAAATGGAAATATTTATTTAGCACAACCTCCATTATTTAAAATTAACAAAGGATCCAAAGGAATTTATATTAAGGACGAAAAAGAACTTGAAGATTATATTTTAAATAATTCCAAAAACTTAAAAAATTTTAAAAAAGGAAGCAAAGAATTTACTAAGTTATTTAATGATGAAAAATCAAAAATAAGCATTCAAAGATTCAAGGGTTTGGGAGAAATGAATCCCGAAGAATTATGGAATACCACTCTTAATCCTGTTACTAGAAATTTGCTTCAGGTTCAATATTCTAAAGATCAAAAAAAAGATCAAAATATAATACATACACTTATGGGCAACGATGTAAGTCTTAGAAAAGAATTTATTGTTGAAAATGCTATAAATGTTTCAAATTTAGATATATAAATAATGAAGTTTAGTGAGACTTCAGATCTTTACTCTCTTAATAAATCTACATATGTTAATTTGAGATGGATTGCATGTTCAGGCCAATTTATAACTATAGTAGTAGTTCAATTTTTATTTAAATTTCAATTTAATTATTTAATATGTCTTTTTGTAGTATTTTTAAGTGTTTTATCCAATCTATTTTTAAATTTTCAAATAAAAAAAAAACAACTTGGAAATATATATTCAACAGCTTTTTTAACCTATGATACTTTACAACTTTCAATTTTATTTTATTTTACTGGAGGAATTACAAATCCTTTTATATTTCTCATTATAGTTCCTGTAGTTTTTTCATCTCAATATTTAAAAATAAAAAGTTCTATTTTTTTAGTATTTTTGACAATATCATTATTGATATTTTTAACTTTTTTTTATTATGATCTTCCACATCCAGATGTTTTACATTTTCATGCACCAGACTATTATTTTTATAGTATTCCAATTGCAATAGTCACAGGCTTAATTTTTTTATCATATTTTGCTGCTAAATTTGGTGAAGAGAATAGAATTAGAAAAAAAGCTTATGATAAAATGCAAGAGATCATGGCAAAAGAAAATGAACTTGTTTCTTTAGGCGGTCAGGCAGCCGCAGCAGCACATTCTTTAGGAACTCCACTTTCAACTATTTTGCTTACTGCTAATGAATTAAAAAAAGAATTTAGCAATAATAATAAAATTAAAAATGATCTTGAATTATTAGTAAGCCAAAGCAATAGATGCAGTGAAATAATTAAAAAACTAACTTTAAATCCAGTTATCGAGGATGAATTTTTAGATAATGAAATATCTTTAGATTCCTATATAAAAGAAATTGTTAGATCCTACGAAGAAATTAGTAATAAAAAATTTATAATTAATTTTGACGAATTTAAAAATAAAATTAAATCTCGTAAGTCACCAGAAATTGTTTATGGATTAAGAAATTTTATAGGTAATGCTAATAAATTTTGCAAAAAAAAAATAGAAATATTTTTATCAAGCGATAATAAAAGTAGTGAGATTCTTATAATAGATGATGGGCCAGGTTTTCCAAAAGATTTGATATATAAAGAAAAATTGGGTGAACCATACATAAGAACAAATGATCACAAACATTTTTCCAAGTATGGGCTAGGATTGGGTACGTTCATAGGTAAAACTCTTTTAGAAAAGAATTATGCAAGTATAATATTTAAAAACTCTAAAAATTTTGGTGCACAAGTTTCAATTAAATGGAAAAATATTGATTTAAAAAGAATTTAATTAAGTTTATTTTTTTTATTCTCAAACAAACCACTTAACTGTTTTATCATTACATCTCCTAGCTCTTGAACATCTGAAATTTTTATTGCTTTGCTATAATATCTTGATACATCGTGTCCAATTCCAATTGCAAGTATTTCTATATCTGACTTATTTTCTATAAATTTTACTGTTTTCTTTAAATGTTTTTCTAAAAAGTCACCAGAATTTACTGATAAAGTTGAGTCATCTACTGGCGCTCCATCTGAAATTACCATTAAAATTTTTCTTTCTTCTTTTCTTTTTTTTAGTCTATTAAATGCCCAAGAAATTGCTTCGCCGTCTATATTTTCTTTAAGCAAACCTTCTTTAAGCATTAATCCAAGATTTTTTTTTGATTGTCTCCAATGACTATCTGCACTTTTGTAAACTATATGTCTTAGATCATTTAAGCGACCAGGGTTTTTTGGCTTATTATTTTTATTCCATTCCTCTCTACTTTTCCCCCCTTTCCAGTTTTTTGTAGTAAAGCCTAAAATTTCAACTTTAACATCGCATCTTTCGAGAGTTCTCGACAATATATCAGCGCAAAGCGCAGCAATGGTAATAGGTCTACCCCTCATTGAACCAGAGTTATCTATTAACAATGTAACAATTGTATCTTTAAAGTCTAAATCCTTTTCTTTTTTAAAGGAGAGTGAATTATATGGATCCATGATAATTCTTGGTAATTTTGAACTGTCCAAAAGTCCTTCTTCTAAATCAAATTCCCAAGATCTATTTTGTTTTGCAAGAAGTTGTCTTTGCAGTTTATTAGCAAGCTTTGTTATTAAATCTTGAAATGTTATTAGTTGTTGATCTAAATTTTTTCTAAGCTTTGTTATTTCTTCGTTTGTCTCTAAAAGTTCTGCTTTTTCTATTTCATCAAATTGTTTTGTAAAAACTTTATAATCTTTATCACTAATATTTGCATTTAGTTTTTGAAAAACTTTTTCAGAGCTTTGTTTATTCGATTCTGTATCGAATAATTGTTCATCCATCTGAAATTGGTCAAAATCATAATCGCCATCTACTCCATTCTGGTTTTCATCCTGTTTTATTTTTTCCTGATTTTTAGATGATTCATCTGTATTTTCTTCATTCTTAATATCATTTTGTTCACTATTTTTCTCCGTATCTTCATTTTTTTCGTCATTATCATTTGAATCAAAAATATCCATTTCTGAAAGGATTTCAGAAAACTTCGAGTTATATATTTCTTGATTTTCAAAATTTTTATTTAAAAAATTTAAGTGTTTTCCAATAGATGAATTAAAATCTTTTTCCCAAAAACTGAGCATTTTGCTTGTTAATTGATTAAGCTCTATACCCAAAAAATTTTTTAGCATGTAAAGCTCAAAGGCCTCTGAAACAGTAACATCTTCCTTACTTTTCAACTGGTCTTTTCTTTTAAGATTTAATTTCTGAGCATAGTTTTCTCTAAAATTTTTCGAAATGCCTTTAAGTATCTTGGTTCCTAAAACCTCATATCTTATTTTTTCGGATATATCATATAACATTTTACAAGATTTTTTCGTGGGAGTATTTTTTTTATATATTTCATTATCAGAAAATTTTTTTTTTAGTGCTTCCGAGTCTGTTTCTGCTCTCAGTCTTATAAAGTCGTGCTTATTAGTTAAATTATCTAGTTCAAAAAAATTAAGTTTTTTTGAACTTAAATTTTTATTATTATTTTTAACATTTATTAGATAATCATCCGATATTACTTTTGCTGTAGATATTAAAGCCTGCTTAAATTTTTCTTTAAAGTTATCTTCTTTTTTATTCATTTAAATTTGAATATTAACCATAGACTCTGGAAGATCTTCACCAAAACATCTTTGATAATATTCAGCAATTATACTTTTTTCTACTTCATCACATTTATTTAAAAATGTAACTCTAAACGCATAACCAATATCTTTAAATATTTCTGCATTTTCAGCCCAGTGTAATACTGTTCTAGGACTCATTACGGTAGATATGTCGCCTGCGATAAAACCTTTTCTAGTTAAAGATGCTACTTTTATCATGTTTGAAACTTTTTCTTTACCTTTTGAGTTATTCAAATTTTTATTTTTTGCTAATACAATTTCCATTTCTTTTTCCAAACTTAAATAGTTTAAAGTTGTCACTATATTCCATCTATCCATTTGTGCTTGATTTATTTGTTGTGTTCCAGTGTACAGCCCTGTTGTATCACCTAGACCAATAGTGTTAGCTGTAGCAAATAGTCTAAAATAATCATTTTGCTTTATTACTTTATTTTTATCTAAAAGAGTAAAGCTTCCCTCTGATTCTAAAACTCTTTGAATAACAAACATAACATCTGGTCTACCAGCATCATATTCGTCAAATACTAGAGCTATAGGATTTTGAATAGACCAAGGAAGTACACCTTCTTTAAATTCTGTAACTTGTTTTCCATCTTTAATAACAATTGCATCTTTTCCAATTAAATCAATTCTACTGATGTGAGAGTCCAAATTAACTCTTATGCAAGGCCAATTTAGTCTTGCAGCTACTTGAGTTATATGAGTACTTTTTCCAGTTCCATGATAACCGTGAACAATCACTCTTTTATTATAATTAAATCCACTCAATATGGCCAAAGTTGTATCCCTGTCAAATTTATAATCTTTATCTACTTCAGGAACAAATTCATTTTTTTTTGAAAACGCATCTACTTCCATTTCACTTTCGATGCCAAAAGTTTGTTTTACTGATAATTTTATATCAGGTTCAATGTTTAGATTATTTGTCAATTTTTTCCCTATATGTATTTTTTAGTTGTGTATAAGCCAATGTTATCAGCTTTAGTTTTTCTTCGTATTTTTTATTTCCTGAATTCATATCAGGGTGAAATTTTTTGACAAGACTTTTAAATTTATTTTGTATTTTTTCCCATTTTAAACCTACAGAAATACCCAGTATTCCAAAAGCCTTAATATCATTATAGTTAAACTTAAATTGACTCATATGGTTAAATTGACTTTTAAGTTTAGATTTATCAAGCTCGTCTTTTAAAGCATTATTCCATAAAACTTTAAAAAAATTATCAGATGAGCTAAAGCTTTGTGTAGGTTTGTGCCAAGTCATGTCTGATTTTAAAAATTCGTAAATTTGCTTATCGTTCATTCCAGCAAAATAATTCCAATTTTTATTAAATTCTTTAATATGATTTAAGCAAAGTAATCTAAAATTTTTGCTATTGTCCTTTTCTATTGGCGCTTTAAATTCACCAATTTCCATACAATTATTCCAGTCACAAATATTTTTCATGATATATTATAATATTAATATTTATGAATATAAATGATCTAATTTTAATCGTAAAAAAAAAAATTAATGAAAGCATATCAATAGAAAATATTGATATAGAGGATAAAACTTTTCTTCATAAAAGCCATAAAACTCATGATGAAAAAAAATTTCACCTTAAATTAATTATTAAATCTTCTGAATTAAAGAAAATGCAAAAAATTCAATCAACTAGAAAAATTTATGCTATTTTAAAAGAAGAACTTGACCTTTATATTCATTCAATACAAATATTAATTCATTAATTGTTTTTTAAGAAAATCATATATTTTTCTATCTTTGAAATTTAAATTTAATCTAATTTTTCCAATTTTTTTAAGCAAAATTAAATTTATAAGATTGCTAGTATTTTTTTTATCCTTTTTCATAAATAATATTAATTTTTTCAAATCTTTTTGAGCAAAATAATTATTGATATTATCTGGTAAATTATATTTGATAAAATGATTTTTTATTTTTAAATAATCTACTTTTGACAATAATTTAATTTTTAAGCTAAAAGTTATTGCACTTATTATGCCTAAAAGTACAGCTTCTCCATGGTTAAGTTTTTTTGAGTAATTTAAAGTTGCTTCGTATGCATGAGCAAATGTATGACCAAAATTCAAAATTTTTCTAAGATTTTTTTCATATTCATCAAGCTCGACAATTTTTTTTTTAATTTTACAGCTTTGGATTATTGACTTTTCTATGAAAGGACTTTGTATTTTTAATATTTTTGATGCATTTCTGTTTAAAAAAGTAAAATTTTTTTTTTCTAATATCAATGAATGTTTGAGTATTTCAGCATATCCACAGATCATTTCTCTTTTTGGAAGTGTCTTTAAAAAATCAGTATCAGATAGAACTAAATTTGGTTGATAAAAAGATCCTATTAAATTTTTCCCATGAATGGTGTTCACACCTGTTTTACCTCCTATTGAAGAGTCAACTTGAGCAAGCAAAGTAGTAGGAACATTAACAAATTTCATGCCTCTTTTATAAATACTAGAAGAAAAACTAGATACGTCTCCAGTGATACCACCACCAATAGATATTAAACAATCATTTCTTTGAAAATTATTTTTTAACAAGATGTTTAATATTTTATCTACACTTTTTTGATTTTTGTTTTTTTCATTTGCGCTAAAAAAATAAACAACTCTATTTTTTTTTTTAAATTTATTTAAAATTTTTCTTATTATTTTTTTTTTTATTTTGTTATCAATTACAATTAAACACTTTCTAAATGATATAGAATTTTTAGATAATAACTTTGGCAAATTATTATGCAGCCCTTTACCAATAATTATTGGATATTTTTTACTTTTAGTATTTATAATTAATTTAAATTGTCTCATATGATTTCATTATGTTTGCAGCTATTTGTTGTTTAGACAATTTATCACAGTTTATTTTAAATTTTGCTTTTACGTAGATTTTTTTTCTTTTCTTAATTAATTCTATAAGTTCTTTATCAGTCAATTTATTAGCAATCGGTCTTTTCGTGTTATTTCTTATTCTTTTTAACAATGTTTTATCACTACAGTCTAGCCAAAAAGAAACATGATTCATAATTACTTCTTTTCTAACTTTGTCGTTAAAGAAAGCCCCACCGCCTAGAGATATAATACTATTGTTATTTTGAAGAGTTTTTAAAATTGTATTTTCTTCTAAATTTCTGAAAAAAACTTCACTTTTTTTATCAAATATTTGAGCAATAGTCATCTGCATTTCCTTTTCTATGATTTTATCAATATCAAAAAACTTTAATCCTAATTTTTTTGAGAGCAATGCTCCTATAGTAGATTTTCCTGATGCCATCATACCCAGTAATACTAGGTTTTTTTTTGAGTTCATAAGTTTCTTTATTGAAAAAACACAAATATGTCTTAATTTGAAATTAATAAACGATATATGCAATTTAGAAAAAAAACAAGTAGTGGAAGTTATGGTGTTCTTATAAATATTTTGATTAAGGCAGCTTTAGTTTTTCTATTGTTATTTATAGTGGTTATATTAGTCGATAAAATCGATTTTCCTGCCCCAAATAAAAAAATTGAAAAAAATATATCAAATGAAAAACTTAAAATTGTTAAATAAGAAATATTTATCAATTTTTTTTTGCTTTTTATTTTTGCAAAGTTTTGAATCTTTTTCTAATGAACCAGTAGATATTTGGAATTTAGAAAATCAAGATGATCCCAATGTAAGTTCTTCAAATAATGATACTGAAAAAAATATTACTTCTACAAATGCAATTTATGAAATGCAAATCGAAAAAGAAAAAAAATTAAATATAGAAGAAGATGAAACTTTAATTTCAAAAAAAATAGAAATCGTTGGTTTGTATGATCCTTCCGAAAATGGTCTTACAATAGATATGTGGAAGAATTCAGATGGCAATAGAGTTTTAGATTTGTACAACAAAACTAAAAAAATTGACTTATCGGAAGATTCAAAAGAAATTTTAAAAATAGCACTTTTAACCAATTCTTATTTTCCATCAAAAAATATTACAAATGAAGATTTCTTAAAATTAAAACAAGGATGGTTATTAGAAAATTCTGATTTAAATTTAATAGAAGAGTATTTAATTAAAAATAAAAAAAATTCTGGCAGCAGTGAATTGGTAAAATTTTTAATTAATGAATATCTCTCTAATTCAGAAATTGAAAAATCTTGCGAAATATTTTCAAAAATAAATTATTTAATAACTGACGACTATTTATCTAAATTTAACATTTATTGTTTAATTAATAATAGTAAAAAAGAAGAAGCCCAGTTACTATTTGATCTAAAAAAAGAACAAGGATTTGAAGATATTTTTTTTGAAAAAAAATTTAATTATTTAATGGATTATGATCTATCAATTGACGAAACTATATCAGAGGAAAATATTTTAAACTTTCATTTATCTCATAGAACTAATCCTAATTTTAAATTTGAACCAAGCGATTCTACAAAAAAAAGTATTTGGAAATATTTATCAACGTCTAATTTATTAGCAAATATTGAAAGTATTGATTTAGAAGACAAGAAAAAAATTGATTCCATAGAAAAAGCTACGCATGAAGGAAATTATAAAGAAAAAGAATTATTTAATTTATATAAAAGGTTTCAATTTAATATTAACCAACTTTTAAGTGTTGAGCAGTCTTATAAACTTCTTTCAAATTCTGAAAGCAGAGCTCTTTTATATCAAGGCATTCTAATTACTTCTGATATTGGAAGAAAGTTAGAATTAGTCAAAATTTTAAAAGATTCTTTTGAAAATGATGAAAAAGGAAAAGCGTTTAATAATGAATTAGCTAGCATTTTGACAAAAATAAATGAAGATGAAGTGCCTTCAAATCATACAGATTTCTATAATAGGTTTGTTAAAAGTGAAAAATCAGTTTTAAAAAAAATAAAAATAAATAACAAAATTATACACCAGTCGAAATTGATTAATTATTTTAAGGGAGAGGTTGATAAAGAAAATGCTCAAAAAGATTTAAATGACATACTAAAAAAAACAAAAAAAAACAAAAAATATTTTATTTCCACAAAAGACATAATTTTATTAGAGTCAATGAAATCTGATGGATTTAAATTTATGAAAAAATATGATTCTCTATATACAGTTGATGATGCCAATATACCCTCAGATATTGAAGATTTGATTGAGAATAATGAGTCTGGTCTTGTATTATTAAGATTAGTCCAGATACTTGGACAAGATAATTTTAAAGATCTTGGATCAGAAACATTGTTTTTTATTGTAAGTGCATTAAACCAATTAGATATAGACCAGCTAAGAAACAAAATTTTACTAAAAATTCTTCCTTTAAAAGTATAGAAATTATAATAAAATAGATTCTATCATGTCTATAAAGAAAATTTTAACAGAACCGAATAAAATACTGAGACAGATATCAAAGCCAGTGGAAAAGGTTGGAAAATACGAACAAAATTTGATGGATGATATGCTTGACACTATGTATGCTGCAGATGGCATAGGTCTGGCAGCTATACAAATTGGAATACCAAAGAGAATTATTGTAATGGATATAAGTTGGCATAAAGCAGAAAAAAAACCAATGTATTTTGTAAATCCTATAATCCGAGAAAAGGATAAAGAAAAATCAATTTATGAAGAAGGTTGTTTGTCTGTACCAAATCAGTTTGCCGAGGTAGAAAGACCAAGAAATTGTGAAGTAGAATATATAAATTATGATGGAAAAAAAGAATTATTAAAAGCCGAGGGTCTACTAGCAACGTGCATTCAACATGAGATGGATCATTTAGAAGGTATTTTATTTATTGACTATTTATCAAAATTAAAAAAAAGCATGATCATTAAAAAACTTCTTAAAAATAGACCAGATAGAATAGTAGTTTAATTAATGTTAAAAAAAATTGTTTTTATGGGTACACCATATTTTGCTGTGCCAATTTTAAAATCTTTATACCAAAATGGTTATAATATTTGTTCAGTTTATACTCAGCCACCAAAAAAATCTAAAAGAGGTCAAAAAATAAATAAGTCCCCTATACAAGGTTTTTCGGAAACATTGAATATAGATTTTAGAATGCCTTCATCTCTTAAAGATAACAAAGAAGAATATGAATTTTTAAAAAAATTAAATCCTGATATAGCCGTAGTTGTTGCTTATGGACAAATTATTCCTAAAGAAATATTGGGTTTGGCGAAAAAAGGTTTTATAAATATTCACGCTTCACTACTTCCAAAATGGAGAGGTGCAGCGCCTATACAAAGGTCCATCATGAGCTTAGATAAAGAAACCGGCATAAGTATAATGAAAATTAATGATAAGTTAGACTCAGGACCAGTATGTAGTTCATTTAAGACAGAAATTAATGAAAACGATAATGCTACAACTTTATCAGATAGATTGTCTTTATTGGCAGCAGAAAAAATCTTAAATGTCCTTGATGATATTATGGATGATAATATAAAATTTGAAGAGCAGGTTCATTCAAACGCAACATACGCAAATAAGATTAAAAAAATAGAGGGACAAATAAATTGGAATAATACTGCAAAAAAAATAGTTGGCATTATTAATGGTTTACATCCTAGTCCAGGAGGTTGGTTTAATTTCCGAGGTGCAAGATATAAAATATTAAGTGCGAAAGTTTCTGACAAAAAAGGCCAAATTGGCGAAGTTTTAAGTGAAAATTTAGAAGTCGGTTGTTCCGATACATCTATAAAAGTTTTAGAAATTCAAAGAGAAGGAAAACAACCACAAAAGATAAGTGAATTTATGCTTGGATCAAAGATAAAAAAAGGATCCATTCTACAAAATGAATAGATATCAAATTTTAATTGAATATGTTGGTACAGGATTTATTGGTTGGCAGAGCCAACCCAAAGGTAAATCAGTCCAAAAATTAATTCAATTAAAATTATCAAAACTACTGAAAGAAAAAATAAAATTAGTAGGCTCTGGAAGAACAGACACAGGAGTTCATGCTGTGGAACAGTCAGCACATTTTGATACAAAAAATGAAATTGAAAATTTGAATAGATTTTTAAAATCAATTAATTTTTTTTTAAACTCGGCATTAGTTTCAATAAAAAAAATAAAAAAGAGAAAATTAACTTTTCATGCAAGATTTTCTGCAAAAAAAAGAATTTATAAATATATAATATTTAATAGGCTAAGTGTTCCATCAATCGAAAAGGATAGAGGTTGGCATATCAGTAAAAAATTAGATTTAAAATTAATGAAAAAAGGCTCTACAAAACTTTTGGGGAAACATGACTTTTCAACATTTAGGGCTTCTAGCTGCAACGCAAAATCTCCTATAAGAACAATTAAATTTGTAAAAATTAAAAAAGTTAAAGATAAAATAGAAATAAAATTTATGTCGCAATCTTTTTTACAAAAACAAGTAAGATCGATGGTTGGTTGCCTAAAATATTTAGCTGAAAAAAAATGGGATTTAAAAAAATTTGAAAAAGTATTTAAATCTAAAAAAAGAAATTTATGTGCACCTCCTGCACCTTCTCATGGTTTATTTTTAGAAAAAATTATCTATTAGCTCTATTATCTTTTTTAAATTTTTTGCTTATTCTCCACCTAGATCCCTCTCTAACAATATAACCCACACAATTTTTTGATTTGCATTTGCATGGAAATTGTTTGTAGTCGGAGTCATAGCTGAAGCCGTAGTCACATGTCAATTCTTCACCTTTTTTAATATCTTTTATAGCAGTCACCCAAATTTTTAATCCAGTACCTTCATAATCGCAATTGTTTGAACAAGAGTGATTTATTAAACGAGCTATGTTCCAAGAAACATCACCATCTAAGTCATATCTGCTATTTAAATTAAAAAGATAGATTGGTTTTGTATTGTCAAATTTTGGGTTTGTATCACTTTCTCTTCTTGTGATTATATTTCCAATATAGTTAATAATTCTAGTTCCCTCTTTAATATCCATTGTTGCATATAAGCCTTTTCCATTTTTATCAATATTGGATTTTTTAATTCGATAAGGTTTCATAAATTTTTTATAATATTTATTTAAGAATTATCAATTAAATTCAAGAAGTGCGTTAACATGCATCTCAGTGCTCTCTTGGAGAGCTATGAGATCATATCCACCTTCCAAAATAGATACTACTTTTCCATTACAATAAACTTTTGCTAATTTTAAAGTTCTTTTAGTTAGTTCATAAAAATCTTTTGATGATAATTCAAATTGGGCTAATGGATCATCTTTGTGAGCATCAAATCCTGCAGAAAATAAAATAAACTCTGGCCTAAAATCTTTTAGTTTTTTTAGTACAAAATCGTAAGCATTCAAGTATTTTTCAGAGTTAGTGCCTGCTGGTAAAGGAATGTTATAAATATTATTAAATTTACCTTTTTCTTTTTCAGATCCAGATCCTGGATAATAAGGGTATTGGTGAGTTGAAATATATAGAACTTTTTCATTATCATAAAATATATCCTGCGTTCCATTTCCATGATGAACGTCAAAGTCAATAATTGCTATTTTTTTGTAATTATAATTATTTATTAAATAATGTGCTCCAACAGCCACATTATTATAAATACAAAATCCCATAGCTTTATTTTTTTCCGCATGGTGTCCCGGAGGTCTAACTGCACAAAATGCGTTTTTGAATTCATTATTTTGAACTCCATCAATGGCGACAATAATTGATCCAACGGCGTCTATTATAGCATCTTTACTGCCAGGCGATATAACTGTATCCCCGTCTAAAAATGATAATCCTTGCTTTGGAAAAGATTTTTCTACAAAATTTATATAATCCAAATTATGAGTATTTTTTAGAATTGATTTATCAAACTTAATAGGTTTTTTCCAAGTAAGATTTTTGCTATCTATCTTTTTAAAATTTTCTATTACAGCTGTTACCCTATCTATTTTTTCTGGATGACCATCTCCAGTATTATGATTTTGATAAGTATTAGAAGTTATTAATCCAGTCTTCATTTAAAATAATTTATAAGAATTTCAGAGTATATTTTTGTTAATTTTTTTAAATCTGAAATAGAAACAGCCTCATCAACTTTATGCATAGTTTTTCCTACCAGTCCAAATTCTAAGCCAGGCGATAATTTTCGAATAAACCTTAAATCTGAGGTTCCTCCAGTTGTAGATAGTTTTGGCTTTATTTTTGTAATTTTTTTTATGATATTTTGAATCATAAAAGTCGTAGTATTTGGCTTAGTTAAAAAAGCCTCTCCAGAAACTCTATATTCTACATTGTAGTTAGACTTACTTTTTTTACTTATTTTTCTAAAAATTTTATTAAGTCTCTTTTTTATTGAATTTGATGAATGAATATTATTAAACCTAATATTAAAAGTTGCTTCTGCAGATCCTGGAATTACATTATCAGCACTATTATTAATATTTATCCTAGTAACTTCTAAATTTGTTGGTTGAAAATCCTTTGTACCTTTATCAAATTTAATATCCTTCAGTTCTTTCAAAACATTAACAATAATTGTTGAAGGATTTTTTGCTCTATGTGGATAAGCAACATGACCTTGAACACCATTTATTGTGAGTTTTCCAGTCAAACTTCCTCTTCGGCCTATTTTTATCATTTCTCCTAACTTATTTGGATTTGTGGGTTCACCAACTAAGCAGAAATTAATTTTTTCTTTTTTCTTTTTTAAATAATCAACAACCTTTTTTGTACCATTAATTGCATCACCTTCCTCGTCTCCAGTTATTAATAAACTAATTGATCCATTGAATTTATTATTTTTATTTATAAAAACACTAACAGCCGAAACAAAAGCTGCAATTGAACTTTTCATATCATTGGCACCTCTACCTATTAAATGACCTTTCTTAATAGATGGCTTAAAAGGGTTAATTGTCCAATCTTTTATATTACCAGGAGGCACCACATCTAAATGTCCCGCATAACAAAAGTTAGGACCTTTATTTCCTATTCTTGCATATAAATTTTTAACAGGTTTAAAATTTTTCTCTTTAAATTCAATTATTTTTGTTTTGAAACCTAATTTTTTTAATTTTTTTTCTAAAAATTTCATTACTCCGGCATCAACCGGAGTTATAGATGGAAATTTGATTAGCTCCTTAGCTAATTTAACTTCATTTAAAATTGACATGGTTTTATTCTCTCAAAAGATCGTTAACTGATGTTTTAGATCTTGTTTTTTCATCAACTTGTTTAATTATTACTGCACAATACAATGATGGTGCAGAAGGATTATTTTTGTCTGGTAGTGAACCTGGGACAACAACTGAGTATGGCGGAATTTTGCCGTAAGTTATTTCACCAGTTTTTCGATTTACAATCTTAGTTGATTGTCCAATATACATACCCATACTTAAAACTGATCCTTCACCTACTATTACTCCTTCAACAACTTCTGACATAGCGCCAACAAATACATTATCTTCAATTATTGTTGGCAATGCTTGAGCAGGCTCCAGGACACCTCCAATTCCTGAACCTGCAGAGATATGACAATTTTTTCCTATTTGACAACAACTACCTGCTCTTGCAAATGTATCAATCATAGTTCCTTCATCTATATAAGCTCCAATATTTACATAGCACGGCATAAGCACTGCATTTTTACCAATAAAAGATCCTTTTCGAATTGGTGAGTTAGGTGGATTTCTAAAACCAGCTTTTTCGTGATCTTCTTTTGTCCAACCAGCTGTTTTGCCTTTTAGTAAATGAGCTTTATCATACCAGCTACTATATGGGCCACTCAAAGCTTCCATTCCATGAATTCTAAAACTTAACATGATTGCTTTTTTAATATGTTGATGAGTTATCCATTCACCTTTAATTTTTTCTGCTACTCTTACTTTTCCACTGTCCAGATCAGCAATGATTTGATTAATTGCATCTTTAAGTTTTTGATCAGAATTTTGACTTACTTGGCTTTTATTTTCCCAAGCATCATTTATAATTTTTTCTATAGACATGATTTATTTACTTTTTAATAGCCTTATTTCTTTAAGAAATAAAGATAGATTTTCAATTTTATGTAAAATATAATCTTTATTAGAGTCCATTTTGCCAAAATGTTCATCGTTAATTAACCATACTGTAGTACAACCTCTCTCGTACCCAATACTCAAATTTTTGGCTATATCTTCTATGTAAATAGTTTCTCTAGGGTTAATGCCAAATTTACTAAGCATTAAATCAAAAGTTTTAGATTCTGGTTTGGGTATATAGCCACTGTCTTGAATATCAAAAATTTTCTCTCTTCCAAAAAGGTCATATATGCCTAGGTGTGTTAAAATATTTTCTGCATGCTCGGCGCTACCATTAGTAAAAATAAATTTCTCCATATCTAATTTTTCAAGTTCATTTCTCATAATCTTATCTTCTTTCATAAAAGATAGATCTATTGAGTGCACATATTTTAGGAATTCTTGTGGTGGTATATTGTGGTGTATCATAAGACCATTTAAGCTTGTATTATATTTGTAAAAATAATCTGTCTGTAATTTTTTTGCTTCTTTTAAGTCTATTTTTAATCTTTCAGATATAAATTTTGTCATACGATTGGATACTTGTCCGAATACTTTTTCCAATGAGTAGTTGTTATGTTTGCCATAACAAACTCCATCAAGGTCTAAAAGAAGATATTTCATTTCTTTTAAACTTTTCATTTTCTTATTAAAGTTCCTGAACCTTTATCAGAAAAAATTTCAAATAATATTGAGTGCTTTTTTCTTCCATCAATTATCCCTACAGCAGTAACACCATTATTTACAGCATCTAGACAAGTATTAATTTTAGGAATCATACCTTCAGTTATAGTCTCATCTCTAATCATTTGTAAGATTTCAGATGAAGTGATTTCCTCTATTAGTTTTTTTTCTTTATTTAAAACACCATCTATGTTTGTCATTAAAAGTAATCTTCTTGATTTTAAAGATTTTGCAATGGCACCTGCAGCTGTATCTCCATTTATATTATATGTTTGATTATTTTTCCCTAAGCCTAAAGGTGAAATAATAGGTATCACATTTTTTTCTACTATATTTTTTATAATATTAATATTAATTTTATTAGGTTTTCCTACAAAACCAAGCTCCTCGGATTCAGGAGTAACTTCAATAACATTGTTTTTTTTAGTATTTATTGAAATTGCTTCTATGCCTTTTTTTTTAAGAGATTCTACAATATCATTATTAAAATCAATTAGTACATCCTCAACTATATTTATAACCTTTTCATCTGTTACTCTTAAACCTTTAATGAATTTAGTTTGAATATTGGACTTTTCCAATTCTCTTTTTATTCTTGGTCCACCTCCATGAACAACTACAATCGAAAGTCCTAATTTTTTTAATATACTTATATCTGAGATAAAATTATTAAATATATTTCTATCAATAAAAACGTTTCCTCCATATTTAATAACTATTAAATCGTTTTTATATTTTTCGATGTATTTAAATACCTCTTTTTTTGGTGGTCCGTTTTCAGGTAATATCTTTTTTAAATCTTCTTCTTTATTTAACGACATCTACTTTGTTTTAACTGTCGTTTTTCTTTGAATATAATACTGCTGAATTAGCGTAAAAATATTATTAAAAGTCCAATAGATCACTAGACCAGCTGGAAAGGGCGCAAGTATTATTGTTAAAAAAATTGGAAAAAACATGAAGATTTTTGCTTGCACAGGATCTGGTGGAGCGGGATTTAGTTTTTGCTGTATCCACATGGAAATTCCCATTGCTACAGGCCAAGCACCTATAATTAAAAATGATGGTGGATCCCAAGGAATTAAACCAAAAAGATTAAATAAAGAAGTTGGATCCTTATCAGATAAATCTTTAATCCAACCATAAAAGGGCATATGCCTCATCTCAATTGTTACAAACAATACTTTATATAAAGCGAAAAACACAGGGATCTGAACTAGTATTGGTAAACAACCACTCATAGGATTAACACCTTCTCTTTTGTATAGTGCCATCATTTCTTGTTGTAACTTCATTTTATCATCCTTATGAAGTTCTTTTAATCTTGTCATTTCTGGCTGCAGTAGCTTCATTTTTCCCATCGACTTGAAGGAAAAATTAGCGAGCGGAAAAAATATTAACCTAATACAAATTGTAACTGCTATAATTGCTAAACCATAATTACCTAGCAATTTAAAGAAGTAGTCAATTGCAAAGAATAATGGTTTCGTTAAAAAATACATTACTCCCCAATCTATTACTAAGTCAAATTTATCAATGTTCAAATTTTTCGCATAACCATCAATTGTTTCAACTCTTTTAGCCGCAACAATAATTTGAATTTCTTCTTCAATAGTATCATTAGGTCCAGCCTCAAATCCTTCTGAAGATATATAATTTATTCTGAATTTATTTTTATAATCAAAAGTTGTTTTAAAATCTTTATTTCTTGGGGGAACGATACTTGTAATCCAATATTTGTCACTAATTCCAAGCCATCCTTTAGACGAAGTTCTTGAAAATTTTTCGTCTCTAATATCATCATAATCTTCCTCAATTAATTCATCATCAAGTGTTGCGATAGGACCCTCATGTAAAATATAAAAACCAGAAATTTGTGGTTTTTGGTTACGAATTATTTGACCGTAAGAATAAAAATTATAAGTTTTATCTGATGAGTTGATAACTTTTTCTTTTACTGTAAACAAAAATTGATCATCAAGACTAATATTTTTTTCAAATGTAATTCCTTGATTATTGTCCCAGACTAATTTTACAGGGTTATTATTAGTTAATTTTTTATTTCCTAAAACCTTCCATTCAGTTTTAGAATTTGGAATTTTAATGTTTTTTGAATTTGTAATAAAACCACTTTCAACTGAATAACCATTTTTTAAATTTCTAGGATTTAAAAGAATTACCTTTTCTCTTTTATCTAAGCTTATTTTATAGTTTTTAAAAGTTAAATCATCGATTGTAGCTCCTCTGAGAGAAATTGAACCAATAATGTTTTCGTTTTCAAAAATTATTCTATTATTTTCATTCAAAGCATCTTTTCTTGATATTTTAGAAGAAATTTTAGTTTCATCCAAACTAGGAGCATCAGAATTTTTAATTAATTCTTTCTTTTCCTTTTCTGTTTTCAACTTTTTCATTTCTTCTGGCGAGGGTTGAAAAAACAAAGAGTACAATATAATTATAGCTAATGATAATGTTACTGCTGCAATTAAATTTTTTATTTCCATTTTATTTTATCTCCTTGTTTTTAACAGGATCATATCCTCCATGTCCAAACCAAGGATTACATCTTATTATTCTTAAAATTGATTTGTAGATTCCTTTAATTGGTCCATGTGCTTTTAAGCTATCAATACAATAAGAGCTACAAGTTGGTTCAAACTTACAAGAGTTTATAAAAAAAGGACTTATAAACAGTTTATATAATTTTATTATGCCAATTAATATATAAGTTATAATTTTCATTATACAATTTTATTTAATTCCTTAAACATTGTTTTTTTTAAATCTTCAAAACAATTTTTTTTTAAAACATTTTCTTTAGCCAATATTAAATATGAATAATTAAAGTTTAATGCAATTTTTTTTATTGCTTGATTTAACACATTTTTAAACCGTCTTTTACCAAAATTTCTATCAACAGCTTTAGGAAATATTTTTTTCTTAGCAACGATACTTAAATTTAAACTATTAGATTTTTTATTAAGTATTTTTTTATAAAACATAACGAAATATTTATTCGATATTTTTTGTCCTTTTAACAATGCCTTAAAATCTTTATCTTTTTTTAAAGCAACAATTTTAATTTTCATTGACTTAGTTAAGGAATGAGTTTTTTACGACCTTTTTTTCTTCTTCTTGATAGAGTCTTGCGACCTTTCAAAGTTGACATTTTTTTTCTAAAACCTAATTTTCTTCGTCTTTTTTTTCTTTTTGGAGCCCAAGTTCTTTTCATATATCTTTTGTTTTTGTATTGTTAAAATTTTCGGTATTTATAGTGTATAAACTAGAATTATGCAAAGAATGAAAAGTATTAAAATTTTGATTGGAACAACCTATTTATTACTACTTTCAGTTTTTTTATATTTTTTTTTTTCAAAATTTAGCATTCAAGAAATAACTAGCTACGATTTTATAAAATCGAATATTGAATATTTGTCAAACTACAAGCAATCTAATTTATTTTTTATTTCAGTTGGCTTTATTTTATTGGGAATATTTTGGATTTCAGTACTACAAGGTTTTGGTTCTCCGCTTGGTCTCATAGCTGGATTTTTGTTTGGTTCTTATTTGGGGACTATAATATTAACTATAACTTTTACAATAGGAGCAAGTTTTACGTATATAGTTGCTAATTTTTTTTTTAAAGATTTTATTAAAGAAAAAATTAAAAATAATTATCAATCTCTAAATGAAAAAATTCAAAAACATCAATTTTTTGCTGTTGCGATACTTCGATTTATAGGTGGTATTCCAATTCAAATACAAAATTTAATACCTATTTTGTTTAATATCAAACTAAGGTATTATTTTTTTGGTACTTTTTTAGGTATTTTTCCCCAAGCTTGGATTGTTGTTTCTTTGGGAGCTGGTTTGGAAAAACAAATTAAAAAAAATTCAGAACCTCCATCTTTTATTGATCTATTATCATCACCAGAAATTTATATTCCTATTTTGTGTTTTATAATATTGTTCCTTCTAACTTTATTTTTAAGAAATTTTTTTTTCAAAAAGTAAACCTGGTGCTCTCAGCCTGTACTGACCAGGCAATAAAAGCTTACCATGCTTTTGTGATACCATTTCACTATGAGAGCCTCAGATAATGCAAGATTAGTGTATAATTTCTAATTTTTCAAATTATTGCCTTATTTTTTACGAATTTTATAATATATTAGTGCTAATTGGTATAAATCATGAAAGTTTATAAAAAAATAATTTTAGATAAGAATAATAAAGTAATTTATGAAGACTCTTACGAGTATGAAGGAGTCTGGTCTTACCTTGGCATACATTATGATTTTAAATCTACACGTGGTGCCAAAGCAATGGAAAAAAAAGCCAAAAGAGAGAAAAAATTAGCTGAAAGAAGAGCAAAAAGACAGGCAAAATTTGGAAATAAAAAAGATGAAGAAAATTTAAACAAGATCAAAGTTGATGAACCACTTTCATTAGATTTTATAACCAATCCAAACAAAGATAAATGAATGTTAATTATAAAAAAGATAAGCTTTCTAAGCTTGAGCTTGCATTAAGAAAAAATTTAAAAAAAAGAAAGAGTTTTCAAAAAAAGTTAAAAGATAAAAAAAGTAAATAAGATGATTTTGAATGACAAACAAATAAAAAAATTAGCAGAAGAAGAAAATATGATTGATCCTTTTGTTGATAAATTGGTGCATAATGGAATAAGCCATGGACTTGGAACTTTTGGTTATGATATTCGCTGTGGAGATGAATTTAAAATTTTTAGCAATGCCAAAGGTGCAATTTGTGATCCTAAAAATTTTACCGAAGATAGCTTTGTAACTGTAAAAGGTGAAGAATCAGTTTTAGTACCACCTAACTCTTTTGCTTTAGCTGCTAGTATAGAGTATTTTAAGATGCCCAGACGTATTACTGGTTTGGTGACAGCAAAAAGTACTTATGCTAGAACTGGACTTGGAACACCCTCAAGTGTCCTCGAAGGTGGATGGAGAGGTAACTTAGTTATGGAGTTTGCCAATCATACAAATCTTCCAATAAGACTCTATGCAAATTCTGGTGCAGCCCAAATACTTTTTTTTGAAGGCGAAGAACCAAAAACATCTTACGCAGAGGGCTCAAGAAAGTATCAAGATCAGCGTGGCATAACTCTCGCTAAGTCAAAATAATTTTATGGAAAGATTTTTGATCAAAGGTTTTGACTCAAAAGGAGTTAGGGGAAAAATAAACTGTAGTGGAGCAAAGAATGCTGTTCTTCCTTTAATGGCTTCTTCAATTTTGTTTAATGATACAATAACATTAAAAAATGTTCCTTTAGGTACAAATGACGTTAAAACAATGGTCGTTTTATTAAAATCCTTAGGATCAAAAGTACAGATAATTAAAAAAAAAAAAATATTAAAAATAACAAATAAAAAAAAGCATAAATTATTAGTTAAATATAAGTATATTTCCACTATGAGAGCAGGAGTACTTGTAATGGGAGCTTTACTTGGAAAATATAATAAGTGTATAACAGCTTTATCGGGTGGTTGTAGTTTAGGTCCACGACCAATTGGATTTCATTTGACAGGCTTTAAAAAATTAAATTGTAAATACTATTTAAAGCAAGGTTATATAAATATATTAGCAAAAAATGGAATTAAAGGTGGTCTATATAGTTTTCCAAAAGTAAGTGTAACTGGAACATCAAATTTAATCATGGCATCTGTTTTAGCAAATGGAAAAACTATTTTAAAAAACATTTCAATAGAGCCAGAGGTATTAGACTTAATAAAATTTTTAAAAGGTGGTGGAGCAAAAATTAATTTTATAGGCAAAAGAACTATAAAAATATATGGTGTAAAAAACCTAGAGGGTCATTCACATGAAGTCATTGGAGATAGAATAGAAGCATTTTCTTATTTATGTACTGCAGCAATAACAAAAGGAAAAATAAAGGTCGATAAAATAAATTCAAAATATTTAGAAGCTGAGTTAAAAGTTTTAAAAAATATTGGCTGCAATATAAAAGTTAGTAAATATTCAATAGAATTAAGTAGAAAAAAAAAATTAAAACAAGCAAAAATTAAAACATCTCCTTTTCCAGGATTTGCAACAGATTGTATGCCCATGCTAATGGCCGTTTTAACAAAATCAAATGGTAAAAGTGTAATTGAAGAAAAAATATTTACTAACCGCTACATGGCTGCACCAGAATTAGTTAGAATGGGGGCGACAATAAATATAAAAGGTTCAAAAGCAACGATTATTGGAAAGACCAAACTAAATGGAGCCGATTGTATATCATCAGACTTAAGAAGTACTTTTGCAATTATATTGGCTGCTATGGCAGCTGAAGGCACAAGTTGTATTCGCCGTGTATATCATGGATTAAGAGGTTACAGTAATCTATATAATAATTTAAAAAAAATTGGAGTAAATATTAAGAGAAAATCTTGATGGATAGACAGTTTTTAAAAAAAATCACTTGTCAATCGCCCGAGGATTTATCCTATATATCTGCCCTTATTTCCGAGGGAAAAATAAAATTGGGTGAAATGAAGTACCTACCAAAAAGCAAAATATTTTTATTATCAATTGAAAGATTTAATAAAGAGGATAAAAAAAGTAAAAAAAAAATTAGCTCAATAATTAAATTTGAACATATACTTTCTACTAAGTCTAAAAACTTTAAATTTTCAGATAAAGAGATGATACTTGAAATTTTAGCAATAGACCTATTAAAAAAAGACCATAATTATGAAATAATACTTTTATTTTCAAATAATAGATTTATAACTCTCAACGCAGAAGTGGTAGATGTTGAGCTAACCGATCAAGTAAAAATAGATGATAAAAATAATTAATTGCACTAATAAAAATTATTTGGAAAAATTACAAGTTTATTTGGAATTAAGAAGATTCCAAAAAAAAAATGTATCAAAAAAAGTTTCAAAAATAATAAAAGATATAAAAAAAAGTGGTTTCAAAGCCTTATTAAAATATGAAAGGAAATTTAGTAAAAATAATAATATTAAATCCTCAAAAAAAGAAATAAATAAAGCTATTAGAATGTTAAATCCAAAAGTCAAAAAGGCTATAGATTTTTCATATAATAAAATTTTAAATTTCCACAAAAAACAATTAAAAAATTTTAAAAATATTTCTTACATTGATAAATTGAAAAATAAATTAGAATATAGAGTTGTGCCAATAGAAAAAATTGGAATTTATACACCAAGTGGACTGCCAACATCACTTTTAATGACAGCGATAGCTGCAAGACTCGCAAAGGTTAAAAAAATAATTTTGGCGACACCAAAAAATAATGGTGAGCTTAACGCCGCAATTATGTATGTTGCTAAGAAAACCGGTATAAAATTAATAATGAATTGCGGTGGAGCTCAAGCGATAGCTAGCCTTGCTTATATTAACAAAGTTGACAAAATTGTTGGCCCTGGAAATGCTTGGGTTGCAGAAGCTAAAAGACAACTATCGGGTAAAATTATAGGGACCGAGTCAATGTACGCAGGAGAATCTGAAATTTGTGTAATTGCCGACAATAATACTAATATTGATCAAATTGTTACCTCATTAGTCTCACAAGCTGAACATGATCCTAATAGTCAATCAATTTTGATTACAAAATATCAAGAAGTTTTAAATAAAGTTAGAATACAGTTACCGATAGCTTTGAAGAGACTACCAAGAAAAAAAATTGCAATTAAATCAATACAAAATAATTGTATCATGATTAAAGCTATTAGCGACAAAGATGTAATTAACTCAGTAAATCTAATTGGACCTGAACACTTAGAAATAAATGTTAAAAATTATAAAAAATATTCTAAATTTATATTTAATGCAGGAAGTATTTGTAACGGTGAGAACTCAGCTATGGTCCTCACAGATTTTGGTGTTGTTGGACCAAATCATATTTTACCCACTCATGGCTCAGCAAAATATAGCTCAGGATTAAATCTTAATGAATTTGTTAAAAGAATTTCTGTTGTAACTCTTAGTAAAAAAGGACTAGAAAAAACTGCAAATCACGCTATAACTCTTTCCGAGTTTGAAAATTTACATGGTCATACTCAAAGTATAAAATCTAGAATAAGGAGAAATTAGTTTTGTCAAAACAAGACTTATTGGAGTTTAAAGGCAAGGTTATTGATTTGCTACCTAATGCTATGTTTAGGGTACAATTAGAAAATAATCATATTGTAACAGCACACACAGCAGGAAAGTTAAGAAAAAATAGAATTCGTGTACTGCAAGGCGACAATGTTACTGTAGAAGTAACACCCTATGATCTCACAAAAGGTAGAATTATTTTTAGATTTTAATAAATGCCTCGGTAGCTCAGGAGTAGAGCAGAGCCCTGAAAAGGCTTGTGTCGGAGGTGCGAATCCTTCCCGAGGCACCACTGTTTTAACAAAAAATATAGATTTAATTAATCTTGCAATCAATTGTAAAATCTAATACTTACTGGCAAGCTAAATTTTAGCTTAAGTTAAACAACAAAAGAAAGAGTAAATAAAAAGTATGAGTACACTAAAAGGAAAAGTAAAGTGGTTCAACGGCAAGAAGGGCTACGGGTTTATTGAAAGAGAAGATAAAGAAAAAGATGTTTTTGTTCATGCAAGCGCAGTACGTGATGCAGGGCTACGTTTTTTGAATGAAGGAGATTCTTTGGAATTTTCAGTAGAAGATGGAGAAAAAGGTCCATCTGCAGTTAATCTAAAAAAAATCGACTAATATTATTTCACTAAATTATTGTATAGGAATTTTAAAAGCTTTAAAAAAGCTTTTTTATTCCTATGCAAACTCTTACTTGCATTTATGAAAATAAGTGTTATTTAAAAGGCGATGATTAAAAAAATACAAATATCATTCAATTCACACAGACATCATTTTCATGCTGGCTGCAAGCTAGCTATTTAACTATATAATAAATTTAATTTTATCCACAATTAGTATAAAACAATAAAAGGAGCACGGGTAGCTCAGTTGGTTAGAGCAGCGGTTTGTGGAACCGAAGGTCGACAGTTCGAATCTGTCCCCGTGTACCAAAAAATGAAAAAAGAAAAAAAATTAAAACCTTCGAAGGAATTACCCTCAGGTTTTGAAGATAGACAAGAAAAAGAACTGCTAATTAGAGATTTTGTAATTTCTAATATTAAAGAGGTAATGATTAAGTATGGATTTCAGTATCTCGAAACTCCAAGTTTTGAGTATACGGATAGTATTGGAAAGTTTTTGCCAGATAAAGATAGACCAGGTGATGGAGTTTTTTCTTTTCAAGATGAAAATAAATGGTTGTCTCTTCGATATGATCTAACAGCTCCTTTAGCAAGATATGTCGCAAAAAATTTTAATGAAATTCCAAAACCCTTTAAACGCTATCAATTAGGAACCGTCTGGAGAAACGAAAAGCCTGGACCTGGAAGGTATAGAGAATTTCTTCAATTCGATGCAGATTATGTGGGAACAAAAAATTTACAAGCTGACGCTGAACTTTGTATATTAATATCTGAAGTATTAGAAAGATGTGGACTTAGTAAAGCTGACTATATAGTTAAAATTTCTTCTAGAAAATTTACAGACAAATTGTTTGAAAAATTAAAAATTGAGTCGAAAGATCAAATATCAATTACACTTCGTGCTCTTGATAAAATTGATAGACTTGGATGGGATGAAGCGAAAAAACTTCTTGAACAAGGTAGAAAAGATAAATCAGGAGATTATACAAAGGGTGCAAATCTTAACAGTGATCAAATCAAAATAATTGAAAAAGCTTTAGATAGCAAAACATCAGATAGTGAGGATGTTTTAGAGATCATAAAAATATTTGAAGCCTACAAATTTAAAAATTATAAATTTGATCCGTCAGTTATAAGAGGCCTTGAATATTACACAGGACCTATTTTTGAAGTTAATTTAAATTTTGAAGTAAAAAATTTGAAAGGGCAAATAATTCAATTTGGATCAATAGGTGGAGGAGGTAGGTATGACAATCTTGTAAGTAATTTTGGGAATATTGACTGTCCTGCAACCGGAATATCAATTGGTCTTGATAGGCTTGTTTTTGCTTTAATGCAAAAAAAAGATTTCAATATAAAACCCATTAGACCCGGGGTTATATGTGTTTTTGATAAAAGTAAAACGAAAGGATATGTTGAAATTTTAAATAAGCTTCGAGAGGCCAATATTAGTTCAGAGATTTATCCAGGCGAGGGTAATTTAAAAAAGCAAATGGAATATGCAAATAAAATAGAATCTCCATTTGTAATTTTCTACGGCGAAGATGAAATAAAAAAAAGTGAAGTAAAATTAAGAAATCTTAAAACTGGGAATGAGTCGTCTATAAAAATTGAAAATTTAGCTGATGAAATCAAAAAAATTATCTGAAAAAATTCTTAGATCAATTAAATCTAAGGGTTTTAATAATATTATATTAGATCCGGTTCTTGAAACAAAATATATCCTTCAAAGATCAGGTGAGAGTTTTAAAAAATTTCTATTTTCATTTTATGATTTAAATGGCAAGGAACTTTGCTTGCGACCCGATCTAACAATTTCTTCAGTAATAAGGTTTATACAAAATAAAAAAGATTATAGAGAAAAAGTTTTTTATAGCGGCGAAGCTTTCAGAAAAACCTATAAAAAAAAAGACAGTATAATAAAAAACCAAATTGGTTATGAAATTTTAGGATCAAAAAATAAACAAAAAGACGATAAAGAAATTATAGATACTTCTTTAAAAATTTTAAAAAATGTTGATACAAAAAAGTCAATTTTGAAAATTGGAAATGTTGAATTATTTAATTTAATAATTGATAAATTAGATATTCCAAGAAGATGGAAAAATAGACTTAAAAGATACTATTGGAATGAAAATTATTTTAACGAATTATTAAAAAGATTAGAAACAAATTTGGACATTGATCCAATATTTGTTGAAGTAGATAAATCAAGAAATAAGAAAATGAGAAAAGAAAATCAAAATAAAGTTATTGCTGGAAGAACCTATAAGGAAGTATTGGAAAGGTTCAACATGAAGGTTAATGATCCAAGAAAATCTTCAACAGGAAAAAAGAATACAAATATTATAAGACAATTTTTAAAAATAAAATGTCCATTAGAAAAAGCTCCAAAAATTTTAAATTCATTTTTTAAAAAAAATAGAATTAATATTGTTGTTGGAAAAGATTTTTTTCCTTTAAGTAAAAATAATAATAAGAATTTAAAAATAGAATTTTCAGCCTCTAATGGTAGAGAAGTTGAGTTTTATAGTTCAATGATTTTTTCCATAGATATTAAAATTAAATCAAAGTTTAAAACTTTTATATCAGGTGGAAGATATGATCAATTAACTACTAATTTAGGATTTAGAAAAGTTTCTGCAGTAGGCGCTGCAGTAAACATGAATTTATATGACTAAAAATATTATTAATATCGGACTTCCATCTAAGGGAAGATTAAAGCATGACACAATTAATATATTTAAAAAAAATAAATTAAAAATTCACTCTGAAAGAGGTGAGAGAGATTTGTTTGGATATATTAAAAAACTTCCCAATGTTAAAATCATTTATTTACATGCGAGAGAGTGTATTGAACAATTATCATTTGGTAACATTGATATTGGTTTTTCAGGATACGATTTATTTAAAGAAAGTGAAATTAATACGCAAAATAAAATTTTGATAAATAAACGATATAATTTTGGTAATGCAAATTTAGTTTTAGCAATTCCAGATTTATGGATAGATGTTCAAACTTTATTAGATTTAGATGAGGTGGCTGATGAATTTAAAAAGAAAAAAAAAAAACTTTTAAGAATTGCAACAAAATATCCAAATTTAACTAGGCAATTTTTATATTCAAAAGGAGTAACACAATTTCAACTAGTTAAAAGTTTAGGAAGTACAGAAGTTGCTCCATTTACAGGCACAGCAGAAGCAATTTCAGACATAACCAGCACAGGAGCAACACTAAAAGCAAATAATTTAAGAGCGTTAAAAGACGGTGAAATTCTAAAATCACAAGCCTGTTTAATGTTATCAAAGCTTAGTTTAAAAAAAACAGGAATAAAAAAAATTATAAACTTGCTAAGCAAGTAATTTATTTTACTATCTTGTCACTTATGCAAGATTCGTTATCGTACATAATTTTAATACTAATAGGTGTTGTTATTTACTTATTGCTTGTTCAGCGTAAAAACAAAGAAGAACCAAAAGATAACACTCAAGAACTTAATATTTTAAAAGAAAGTATCAACAATTCATTTAATAGTATGTCTACTTCTTTTAATAGTTTATCCAAAGACGTGACAAGAGACATGACTCAAACTTTAACATCAGTTAATGAAAAAGTTTCCGCTTTTAATACACAAGTTGAAAATTTAAATAAAAGCCAAGAGGGGATTACTAAGATTTTAGCCGGGGTTAAAAAATATGGAACCTTGGCCGAGTTTAGTTTGGCATCTTTGTTAAAAGATTTATTACCTGCTTCTCAATTCATTTCAAATGCTAAGATGAAAGAGGATACTTCAGAAAATGTAGAGTTTGCCATCAAGCTTCAGGGAGACGTATTGGTTCCGGTAGATAGTCATTTTCCAGTAGAAAGATTTAAAGCAATAGATGACGCTCATCAGGCAGATGATAAAAAAGCAATGGCAGATGCTAGAACAAAATTAGCTAAGGCCTTTAAAGAAAAAGCTAAAAGCGTGAATGAAAAATATATCGTTCCACCAAAAACTACAGATTTTGGAATTGTATATGCTCCAACTGAGAGTTTATACAAAGAATTAACTGACTATCAAGATCCAAGTAGCAAAGAATTATTAACTCAAGAATTGATGAAAAAATACAAAATTGTAATCATGGGTCCAAATACTCTTTCAGCTTATTTGCAATCATTACATATGGGATTTCAGTCATTAAAAGTCCAAAAGGGCGCAACAGAAATTTATAATCACCTAAAAACAATCAGTACAAGATTTTCAAAACATTTTGACAATGTAATTGTGCTTCGAAAAAAATTAGAAGAGGCTATGAAAGTTGTAGATACATTTGGCACAGACGCTAGATCGATTACTAGAACTTTAGAAAGTATAAAAGATCCCGAGCAAGTTGAAATAGCTGCTAAGACAGAAAATGTGGAGAAATTTGCAGAACGTTCAAAACAGCTTAAAAATTAATTTTAAATTTAATCCAAATACTTTTATAAACAAGTGTATGGAATGGAATAATAAATTTACGTACCCAAAGTCAACTCGTTCTATTGTTAATGGATCAAGACATTATAACTTGGATGGTTCAAATTTACCCAGTGTTACAAGTATTCTTAAAGCAACTCAAAGTGAAGAAGATAAAGCTGCAATAGAAGCGTGGAAAGAGAGAGTAGGTCACAAAGAGGCCGAGAAGATCAAGAATGAAGCATCAAGCAGAGGAAGTTCCATGCATTCTTATATAGAGCAATTTTTATTAGGTAAATTTAATTTAGACCTATTAGACGAAGAAAATAAATCAAAAAAAATGGCAGTTGAAATTATTGATAATGGATTAAAAAATAAACTTACAGAAATTTGGGGAGCTGAAGCGACCGTATATTATCCAGGAAAATACGCTGGTACCGCAGACTGTATTGGAGTTTATGAAGGAAAAGAGACTATTTTAGATTTCAAACAAAGTAACAAGCCTAAAAAGGAAGAATATATTGAAGATTATTTTTTGCAAATCGGGGCTTATTCTTTAGCACATAACACCGTGTATAATTCTAAAATAACACAAGGGGTAATATTGATCTGCACTGTTGATAGACTGTTCCAAGATTTTAAAATTGAAGAAAATGAACTTAAAAATTATCAAAATAAATTTCTTGAAAAAGTAGAACAATTTTATCAAATAATTGGAAGATAGAATTTGACTTTAACAAAAATTAATATATTAACAAAACAACTTTGCTACTTGTTTAGATGCGAGTTTCTTAAAAAAATTCCCCAAACAGATAGCATAAAATATAAGGAGTAATTTTGAACTTAGCTATTTGGGACGTGGAAAGCTCGTCATCATCAACTTCCTTTGGAAGTATAATCGAAATAGGTGGAATTCTAGTTGATGAAAATTTTGTAGAAAAAGATCGATTTAATTTTAGATGTAGATTACCAGAGGGCGAAATACCTCAAGCTATGGCCTTGATTGTCAATAAGACAGGAGTGGATTTACTAACAAAAGCCAATTTAAGCCACTATCAAATGTTGGGTGAAGTTGAAAAAATATTTAAAAAATGGAGTCCTGCAATTTTTTTAGGTTGGTCAAATATTGGTTTTGATGATGAAATGATAAGAAAAGAGTTTTTTAAAGGAATTAGATATCCTTATATTACTAATGCCTCACCAAATAAAAGACATGATGGCCTTAATATTGCAAGAGCAGCATATGCAGTAGATAAAAATATTCTAAAAACAGAGATAAATGAAAAAGGCAACGCAGTTATGAAGTTAGAGTCTCTATCTAGAATGAATGGATTTGAGGCTTCGGGAGCTCATTCGGCTTTATTTGATGCTGAATTAACAATGAAAATATTGTCATTAATTAAGAAAAAACAACCTGAAACATGGGGCTCATTTCTTAAAACTTCAAATAGGCTAGATACTGAAACAATATTTAAAAAAGAAAAGATCTTTACATTAAATGAATATTTTTATGGAAAATCAAGACTATATCTATGTGCTCCACTTCATCCTAAACATTGTATTCATCCAATTTACCAATGGGGGCAAGCAGTTGATCTTAGAGTAGATGTTGAGCCATTACTAAATTTATCAATTAATGACCTTAAATTAGAAATGAAAAAATCTCCAAAGTTTTTACGAACTATAAGGTCAAATAAAGCTCCAATTATTTTAGACTCAACCTATGGAATGAAAGAAGAACCTTATAATGCTATGGACATAAATATTATTAAAAAAAGAGCAGAAATAGTTAGAAGTAATGAAAAATTTTCTCAAAATATCATGATTGCACTAAGAGATATTGCTGAAGAAAAAGAACAATCAAAATCACAAGAAGACATTTTAGCTGAAGAAAGTATATATAATCGATTTACTTCAAATAAAGATACAGCACTTTTTCCAAAATGGCATGCAGCACCTTGGAAAGAAAAATTAAGTTTATTAGATAAATTTGAAGATGAAAGACTTGTTGGTTTTGGAAAAAAAATTATATTTCAAGAATCACCAGAAATTCTACCTGAAGGAATGTTAAAAAGTATTAAAAGAGAAATAGCAAATAGAATACTGAGTGAAAAGAAAGAAAAATGGTGGACATGTAAAGAATTTTATTATGAGTGCGACAATTTGAGGGAAAAATATTCTAACGATAATGACAAAGATAAATTAAAATTTCTTGATCAGTTAAATAATTTTGTAATGTCAATTGAAAAAAAATATCAAAATGTTTAGTTGACTTTTTTAATTAACTAAATACATAAGTATATATGATAAATGATTTTAAAGATGAAGATTTTGATGCAAAAATTAAAAATGAAGATGTTTCTATTTTACAATTTAGCGCAAGCTGGTGTGGTCCTTGTAAGGTATTAAAACCAATTATGGAAAAATTATCAGACGAATTTAAGGACAAAGGTAATTTTTATTATGCAGATATTGATGAAAATGCGATTAATACTGCAACCAGTATAGCTAATGTCAGGGGAGTACCAACGGTAGTCGTGTATAAAAAAGGCCAAGAAATTGCAAGAAAAGTGGGCGGTCTTCCAGAACAACAGATGAGAGATTTTTTAAAAGAAAATCTCTAATTTAAATTTAAAACTTCTCCAGCAAGGTATAGTGAGCCAGTGATTAAAACTATATCCTTTTCTTGAAGCTTTAATGATTTTAATGCTTCCAATATAGTTTTTTTATAATTAACATTATCAAACCCGCTAATTTTATTTTTTAGTTTTTCTCCGTTTATTGCATTAGGTTGATTTGGTATATCTACTGTTGTTATTGATTGTATTTTATTTTTGAAAAAACTAATATATTTTTCATGATCTTTATTTGCCATCATTCCAATAATAACATGTTTATTTGAATGAATTGTGTCCAGGTAATTTGTTAATACCTTGGCGCCAAGGGCATTATGAGAGCCATCAACAAAAATTTTGTTTTTTTTAATTATATTTTTTAGTTTTCCTGATTTTATTTCTTGCAATCTTGCTATACTTGGAATTTTTAAAATTCCTTCCTTAATATGATTGTCTGAAATATTTAATTCTTCAATATTTCTAAGGGTAGCTATAGCATTTGCTACATTTGATAATTGAAATTGGCCAAGCAAATTAGGTATTGGTAATTTTAAACCTCCATATTCATCTTCATAATAAAAAAAATTATTTTCTTCTAAAGAAAACGAATAAAGATCATTGAAAATTATTTTTTTCGAATTATTAGATTTAATTGATTTTTTAATCTTTTCTAAGGTTTGTTTATCAGTTTGGTTTGAAACAATTATATTAGAATTTAATAATGAAGAGGTTTTCTCAAAGATAATTTTGTCGATGGTTCTTTCATTTTCAGGAAGCCAGTCAGTATGATCTATTCCTATGGCGGTTACTACTGATGCTATATTTTTTTCCAAAATATTTGTAGCATCAAATCTATGAAACAATCCAGATTCAATTATGTTTATGTTATCTTTATATTTTTTTGTTCCATGAAAAAAACTAGCAGTTAAAATTTCAAAATATGTGATTTGGTCCCCATTGTTTGCCTCTTCAACCTCAGATAAAATTTGAAACAATTCTTCATCACCAATCTCTTTATTATTATATACAAATCTTTCATTAATTTTTATTACATGAGGGCTGGTATAAATGTTACATTTAATTTTTGCAGTAGTTAAAATTGCTCTCATAGCTTGAATGGTAGAATTTTTTCCATTTGTTCCAACTACTGAAATTGACTTTAAATTTCTTTGAGGATTCCCAAGCTTATCACATAGATTCTTAATTCTATCTAAGCTTAAATCTATTTCTTTAGGATGCAGCTTTTGTAAGCGTTTCAGAGTTTTCTGAAGTTTCATTTAATTCTGAAACTATATCAGAATTTTTCTTTAACAATATTGACAAAATAGATCCTATTTTTTCTGATAAATCTTTTCTCTCTATTACTGAATCAATAAACCCACATTTTTCTTCAACATATTCACTAGTTTGAAAATCTGGTGGCAGTTCTTCCTTAACAGTAGCTTGAATTACTCTTTTTCCAGCAAATGCTACAATAGCACCTGGTTCAGCAAAAGTTATATCGCCTAGCATACCAAAAGATGCTGTTGTTCCACCCGCTGTAGGATCTGTAAGAATAACAATGTATGGCAAATTATTTTTCTTAAGTTCATTTATTGCCAAAGTTACTCTTGTCATTTGAGATAATGCTATTAAAGATTCAAACATCCTCATTCCACCTGATGCCGTGAACAAAATAAAAGGTTGTTTATTATCTATTGCATGTTGAACTCCATATATTATTGCTTCACCTTCCGCTGCTCCTACTGAACCTCCTATAAATGCAAAATCAAATGCTCCAGCAGTAATATTTATATTATTAATTTTACTTTTAACTATCATGACAGCAGATTCTTGTCCGGTTTTTTTTCTCGCAGCTTTTAATCTTTCTTTATATGATTTTGAATCTACCCAATTTAATGGATCATCATGAGGTGCTGGAGTTTTTAAAATTTCATAATTATTTTTTCCAAACATTATATCAAATCTTTGTCTACTGTTTATTCTATGATGCTTATTGCATGACGAACAAACCCACAAATTTTGTTCTAATTCTTTTTTTAAAATTGGACCTTTGCAGCAAGCCGTCCAATCACTATTTTCAATTTCTTCTTTGCTTGGTCTTCTCTTAATTACGGTTTTTATTTTTTCACCAAATTTTAAAACTTTTGAGATCCAATTCATAAAATTTTACTTTTAAGTTTTTTTACCATTTTACTGACATTTGTGACAGGATTTTGTCTCTTTTGTAGAGACTTAGAAATTTCTTTACATAATGCACTTCCCACTACCAAACCATCAGTTTTTTTTAGAGCTGAAATTGTTTTGACAGTAATACCAAAACCAATTACTAGATTTTTAG
Organism: uncultured Pelagibacteraceae bacterium; assembly: GCA_902608975.1. GTDB lineage: Bacteria > Pseudomonadota > Alphaproteobacteria > Pelagibacterales > Pelagibacteraceae > Pelagibacter. Next base: position 60,078 of record CACLQI010000001.1, on the reverse strand, counting down.
ATTTATTTATTTTTTTTATTTTATAATAGTTTTTCAATATTTCTTTAGGAGATACTTTCAGCTTGCCACCAGTAGTTGACAGCATACTTATATAATAAATCATGTTATGAGAATCTTTTATTATTTTTTTCATTCTATTATTTGAAGTAGTTGGAGCCAATAGTTGGATAAAACTAATTTTTTTTTTTTTACATTTTTTTGCAAAATATTTATTCTCTGGGTAAGGCAAATCTACTACTATCAAACCATCAACACCTACATTTTTACAAGAATTGATAAACTTATTTTCACCGTACTGGCAAATTATATTGTAATAGCCCATTAAAATTACAGGTCTTGAGTTTTTAAACTTTTTAAATTTTTTTACTATTTGAAAAACATCTTTTATTTTTGTTCCATTTTTTAACGCTCTATGTGTGCTTGTTTGGATTTGTCCCCCGTCAGCTATTGGTGTATTGTGAGCAAAGCCAATTTCACAAATATCTGTATATTTTGAAATAGATTTTAGTATTTCGATAGATTTATTTTTACTATTATCGCCAGCAACGGTATATGTAAGTAATGCTGGTCTATTTTCTTTTTTGCATTTATTAAAAGCTAAGCTTATATTTTTATTCATCTAATATATTTTCCTAACCTACTTTTTATAATGTCTTTATCTTTGTAACTGTCTCCACAGGAATTTACGCAGAAGATAGTGTTTTCATTAAAGTGTGGAGCGATCTTTATAGCTTCAGCGAAAGCATGACTTGGTTCTAAAGAAGGACTAATAGATTCTAAAGAAGATACTAGTTTATAAGCACTTAGCGCTTCTTCATCAGTTGCAGAAGTATACCTAGCTCTTTTTGTATCTTTTAAAAAACAATGTAAAGGGCTAACTCCACTATAATCTAAGCCGGCAGAAATTGACTCAGTTTCTTCTATTTGTCCTTCAGCATCCTGGACAACATATTGCATTGCTCCGTGTAAAACTCCAATTTTAGAGTTTTCAGTTAAAGGAGCAGCATGTCTTTTTGAGTTTTTTGGTCCACCAGCTTCTATTCCAATAAATTCAACCTGTTTTTTATTGTAGTGCATAAACTCATTCCAAAACCCAAAACTTGAACTGCCTCCACCTACACAGTTAAATAACTTTAATTTTTTTGGAATTGTACCAAATTCTTTTTTGATCTGAACATCAAGTTCTCTTGAAATTTGTGATGTGCTCCATCCACAAATTTTAACAAATATATTTGGACCTACAGTAGAGCCCACACACATATGTGTAGTGTCACAATTCGAAACCCAATATCTCATACATTCACTTACAGCATCAATAAGTGTTTGGCTGCCTGTGTATACAGGAACTATTTCTGCACCATTTTTTCTCATAGCATCACAGTTAGGTTTTTGTCTTTTAATATCTTTCGCTCCCATAAATATTTTACACTTAAGACCAAATTTTTTTGCTGCCATACTTAACATTTTTCCTGCATATCCAGCTCCAGTATCACCGACTACATATTTTTTTCCGGCCCTTTTAGCAATTAGGCAGTGAACTGTTGCATTATAAATTTTATGAGCTCCACCATTTGCTTCAGATACAACTTTTGCCCATATTTGAGCGCCACCTAAGTGCCTTGTTAAATTTTCCAATTTGACAAAAGGAGTAGGCGTGCCTACCCAATTCTTAAAATAATAATCTCTTTCCTTAATAAATCTTTTGTCTTTTCTTAGTTTTTCAAACAAATTGGCCAGATCTTCCACCGGTTTTTTTAAGGTTTCTGGAATATAACTTCCACCAAACTTTCCACCCCAAAATCCAAATTTATCGTGTTGATCAATTAGAGGTATATTTTTTTTAATCTTCATTTTTAAATTTTTTAATGTTTTTTAAAAAGAAATTTATTTTAAAAAAATCTTTTTTTCCTGATGTTTCCAAACTTCCCGAAACATCTATAATATCTGTTATTTTAGAATATTTATCAAGTCTATCGTCATATTGAATATTTCCTGCAAGCATTTTTGTTATATTGTTTGGCAAATCTTTTAATAATTTATGATCAAATTCTAGCGATCTTTCATAACCTTTGCTATCGAATAATATAATATCTGAAATTGAATCAAATTTCTTATATCTATTTACATCTGATTTATTTTCGATTGTAAGAGCTGTAATAATTTTTTTTTTGTATTTATTTTTAATTGATTTAGTTTTCTCAGGACTTACATTATATAGCTGATAATAATCAAATTTTAAATTTTTTATTTTTTCTAGGATTTTTTTTGATGGATTTACTAAGACAGCTACAAAATTAATTTTTTTTTTTTTAGTATCAATTAATTCTCTTAATTTTTTTAATTCAACGTATCTCTTAGATTTTTTATAATTAACAATAAAGCCGATGAATTTAGGTGGGTGGCTGTGATTTATAATATAATTTAAAGTACTAGAATCACTAATACCACAAATTTTTGCATCCATTATTAATTAATATTATTTATTAACTTTTTAAGATTTTTTTTGATATCACCTTTAGTTATTGCTCTTCCAACAACAAGCCAATCACTTCCATTTTTAAAAGCTTGTATTGGTGTCATAACTCTTTTTTGATCATTTATATTTGAATCAAATCTTATTCCAGGAGTTATAATTTCTTTTTTAAATATTTTTTTTATATATTTGACTTCATGTGCGCTACATACCAAGCCATCGAGGTTTGCTTTAGCTGCAAGTTTGGCTTGATGTATAACAAGTTTTTTCAAATTTTTATTATATCCAATTTGCTTTAAATTTTTGTTATCAAGAGATGTTAAAGTTGTAACACCGATTAATTTAATTTTACCAGAAATTTTTTTTGATGATTTTAGAGCTTTAAGTCCAGAGCTTATATGAATTGTTAAGTAGTTAATTTTTAAATCTCTAATTGATTTTATTGTCGAAATACAGGTGTTTGGTATGTCGTGTATTTTTAAATCAACAAATACTATTTTATTTTTAATTTTTGAAATAAACGATCTTCCATTTTTTGAATTAAAAAATTCTAATCCAAACTTATATCCAATTTTTATTTCTTTCGTATTTGTTTCTTTGATTATTTTTTTTACTTTTTTTACACTACTAGTATCACAAGCTATAAAAATTTTTTTATTTGTCATTGTTTATTTTATTAAATAATTCTTTGGCCATTTTAAAGTGAATATTTTTTTTTTCAGGAGTGTGTATCTTTTCACCAGTTTTCGGATTCCTTGATATTCTTGATTTTTGATTGCGTGTTGACCATATACCAAAACCTCTTAACTCAACTCTTTCACCTTTTTTTAATGTTTCCTTAATATTGTTTAGAAAAATATTAAAAAATTTTTCAAGATCTTTTTTTAAAAAATTAGGATAGTTGTCTGAGATTTTTTTTAAAAGCTTTGATTTAACAATCACTAATTATATTTATTATTCCTTATTCTTCTTATCTTTAAGTTTATCTGAAAGCGTAGAGAAAGGAAGATTTTTCCCTGAGGCTTCTGAACCAAATTTAGAAACAGCCTCTTTGTTATTTAATTCCTCTAAAAGTTTAATGCTTAAAGTAGCTTTTCTTTTATTAATATCTATTTCTGCTATAGCTGCATCTATTCGTTCTCCACCTACAAACCGAGAAGGTCTAGCATCGGAAGCATTTATAGCGATTTGAGATTTTTTAATGACGAAGTTCATTTCACAACCTTCAGGATTTACTAGCAAACCTTTATTGTCTGAAGAAATGACCTTAACCGTAATTGCTTCATTTACTTTTTTATTTTTAAACCAATCAAATGGATCTTTTTGAGTTTGTTTTAAGCCAACCCTTACTTTTTGTTGGTCTACTTTAATCTCTAAAATTTTAACTTTTAGTTTGTCACCTTTCTTATATTTCTTAAGCTCTTCTTCTACGTTAGAATTATAAGTTAAATCATTACAATGAAGAAATGCATCAATGTCCAAGTCATTAAGCTTTACGTAAATTGCATATTCATTTTGGCTATTAACAACACCTTCAATTTCACTTCCAACAGGATATTTTTTTTCTAAAGTTTCGTAAGGATTTTCAGTAGTTAATCTATGAGAAATAGCAACTCTTCTTTTTTCTTTATCTATTTCAGTTATAACACATTCAATTTCATCACCTATTTTAAACATTTTTTTTGCTGATGGATTTTTCTTTGTCCAACTTAATTCACTAGAATGAAGCAAAGTACTTAGTCCAGGTTCTAATTCGCAAAATGCACCAAAATCCATTATTTTGACAACTTTTACTTTATATTTTTTGTTAAGCTCATAATTCGAAATATGTTCAAATGGATCAGGTGAGAGTTGTTTAATGGAACATCCTACTTGAAGCTTTTCCATATCAACCGAAATAACAAGTAAGTCGTGCTTTTCACCTATATTAAATATTTCATCTGGATGGTTCACTCTTGAGTAACTTATTTCTTGAAGGTGAACTAAAACATCTAGCTCAGAATTTACGTCAAAAAAACACCCAAAAGAACTGTATCCTTTAACAACCGCATTTTTAATTACATCTCCAACTTTGTACTTTTCAACTATTTTCGCTTTGTCACCTTTTTTATTTGAAGTAATTATTTGTCTTCTTGATACGCAAGCATTCCCTCTTATTTTGTCAAGTTTTATTAAGGCGAATTTAAGAGGCTCATTAATTAAATGTGAAATATCTTTAAGTGGTTTATCTGAAATTTGAGAACCTGGACAAAACATTAAAGAACCCGTATCCATATGTTCAACTATAACCCCACCTTTACATTTTGAAGTGATTTTTCCTGTTATAGGCTCATTTTTTTCATACGCATCAACTAGTTTATCCCAACCTTTTATTTTTTGAGCCTTCGATGCCGAAACCAAAACTTCACCATTTTTATCTTCAATTCTTTCTAATAGTACAGAAATTTTTTCACCTACTTTTATTTTATCTCCTATACCCATGCTTTTTAACTCATTTATATCGAGCACCGGTTCGCTTTTTAAACCTTCTATAAAAAGGAAAGCAAACTTTTCAGTAATTTTTGTGATTTTACCTTCTATTACTTTACCCTCTATTATATTTTTTGATTTGGAAAGTTGGCTATTAAGTAGTTTTTCAAATTCTTTTGAAGCAGGCGTTTTAAGATCTTTATAAATTTCCATTAAATATTTAGTTTCCTATCCATAATTGCTTTTATTTTTTCAAAGCTACGTTTTCTACTAAGTTTAGTTGTATTAATCAATATTGAATCTTTTGTTTTTTTTAATGGACCGTACCTTCTTTGACGGTCTGATTTGTCCCTATTTTTAAGGCTTTTTAGCACTTCTTTAAAACTGATTTTTCTTTTAAGTTTTTTATATTCTTCAAATCTTCTTTTGGCACGCGTTTTAAGGTTAGCTGTGATAAAAAACTTAAACATTGCATCCTTAACCTGAACAGTAATTATGTCTCTTCCATCAAGTACTGATCCTGAGTATTTAATTGGGGGAAAGTAAGCAGATTTTTGTTGGAATTTATGAACAATGGCTCTGACTTTTTTGTCTTTTGAAACAATTGAGGCTGAGTTAGCAACATCATCAGATAGCAACTTTATATTTTTTAGATTTTTAATTTTTAATTTTTTTATTTTTTTTTTTATTAAAGAATATGAAAATTTATTTTTATTCTTTAATTTAAGTAGGCCAATAAATCTATATATTTTACCAGTATCCAAATAAAAAAGGTTGTAATGTTTTGCTATTAATTTTGCTTGAGTACCAGCACCTGCAGCGGCTGGCGAGTCTATGGCAACAGTTATTAAATTTTTTCGTTTTTTCAATTTATTTTTGCTCCAAGTTCATATTTTAAAATTTTAAAGAATGAAGGAAAAGATGTTTTTATACAATTAGGGTCAAAAATTTTCCAGCTGCCACCAATAGTCAGCGCTGCTATTGTTGCTAAAGCCATAACTCTGTGATCTTTAAAGTAATTTTTTATTTTAAGTGTTTTTTTTAATTTTAAATTTGGATTTCCATAGATTTTAATAGAATCATTTGTTAATTTAGTTTTCACACCTATCATATTCAAAATTTTGGATCCTAATTTTAGTCTAGGACTCTCTTTTTGGTTTAATTCTGATAAATTTTTAAAGTAAGATACTCCTTTAGCTTTTGCTGCAACTAAAAATAAAATTAAAAATTCGTCTATTGCGCTTGTGTTATATTTTATCGGACAATTTATTGGTCTAAAGGAATTTTTAGATTTCACACAAATATCAGCAATTCTTTCTCCTTTGTAAATTTTTTTATTTTTTAAAATTATATTTGCTCCCATTTTATTTAAAATACTTAAGCACCCTGTTCTAGAAGTGTTAATATTTACATTTTTAATTATTAAGCTCGATTTTTTTGAAAGTAGAGTTAAAACTATAAAAAAAGCACTACTACTGATATCAGATGGTATAGTATAATTAAATGAGTTAATTTTTTTTTCACCCCAAATTTTAATTAGGTCTATTTTTTTTTTATTAACAATTGTAATTGGTAATTTTAAAAATTTATATAAAATCTCAGTATGATTTCTTGATTTTTTAGCTTTAATTTTTGTAGTTCCAGGAGAGTTTAGAGTAGCCAACATAATACAGCTTTTTATCTGAGCACTTCCTTTTTTTTCAAAATAATTAATAGGTCTTAAGAAGTTGGTACCTTTTATCCACAAAGGAAGAGTAGATTTATTTTTTGGATAAAAAGTTGCACCAAATTCTTTTAATGGATTTATAACTCTTGAAAAGTCTCTTCTTGATAAACTCTTGTCACCAATTAATTTTATTTTATAAGGAGACCTTATTAAAAGAGCTAATATTAACCTTCCAAAAGTTCCTGAATTGCCTGCGTCAATAGTTAAATTTTTTTTATATTTAAAACCGTTAATTCCAACCCCATCTATTTCACAAAAATTATTATTAAATTTAACTTTTACACCTAGCTTTCGAAGACCCTTCAAAGCATTTAACACATCTTCTGATTTCAGTAAATTATAGGCCCTTGATTTGCCCAAAGCTTGTGAAGCTAATAAAGCCCACCTTATAGATAAACTTTTATCTCCTGCTACTTTAATTACTTTATTAAAGGGTTTAATTTTTTTTTTTATTAATACATATTTTGACATTAAATATTTTTAATTAATTTTAAAAAATTCACCAAAATATGCATTTCTAGCTTTTTGATTATTTATTAGCTGAGATGGAGTTCCCTGAGCTATAATTTTTGTATTAGATAAAATCATTGCGCGATCAACAACAGATAATAACTCTCTTGCTTGATGCTCGCAAACTATTATACACATTTGTGGCTTTTCATTTTGAAGTTTTACTAAAATTTCTTTTAACATTTGAATAGTAAGGACATCCAAAGCTGCAAAAATTTCATCGCAGAGCAAAATTTTAGGATCTCCTAATAAAGCCATACAAATTACGAGCTTTCGTCTTTGACCACCAGATAAAAATTTAGCTTTAACCTCTCTAACGTTATCCAATTCGAATTTAGCAATTAATTCATTGACTTTGCTAATTCTATCGTTTTTGTTATCAATTAGTATTTCTGCTATAGCATTTAAATTTTCATTTAATGTTAAGTCGTTAAAGTACCCTCCATACTGAGGAATCAGACCTATTTTAAATTTTCTAGTTCTTAAGTAAATTGGGTAATTAGTTGCATCATTAGACTCAAATAATATTTTTCCATAATCAGGTTTTATTAAACCAGTTAAAATATTAAAAATTGTACTTTTTCCTGCCCCATTTGGTCCAAGTAGTCCCAAAATTTCTCCTGGATTAACCTTAAAAGTTACATCATCTAAAATTTGTCTTTTCCCAAAAGATATTGAAATTTTATTGAATGAAATTAATGGTGCACTTTTTTTAAAACTTTTTATTCTAAATTTTTTGATAATTGCCATACTATTTTTTGTAAACTATTTCTATTTTATCTTTTTTGTTTTTCATTGAAATTTTAGAGTTTTTTGTAATTAAGTCAATTTCCATTCTATCAGCAAGAAGATTAGTTTCTAAACTTTTATAAACTATGTTTTTATTGAGTATTGCTATATTTTTATTAAATAAAAGGTCTAAATATTCGCAATCAATTTTATGATCTGCATATTTAATTTTTATATTTTCAAAAAAATTTGTATCGTAATTCTTACTATTATAATTTGCAAAATCAGACGTAATATAAATATCTTCTGAGTCAATAATACTTATTTTCGCTTTAACATTTTTTAAAAAAATTATATTTGAGTTTTTACTATCAATTTCACCAATTTTTGCATTAATTAAATATGTATTTCCGGAATTATCTTTAGACAAATATTCAATATCTTTTATTATATTTGCACTTTTCTCAGGTACATCTGCAATCTTTTCTTTTGAAGTTTCTATTTTTACAACTTCATTATTTTCATAAAGGTATTTAAAAAAAATTGTTATCACAATTATTAAAACTATTAATAGCAATGATAATTGTATTAAGGTTTTTTTGTTCATTTACTGAATATTTGCTTTAAGTAAAGCATGAAGATGCAATAAACCAATAGTTAGTCTCTTTTTTTTATTTTTGTGAACCAAAAGACTTGTTATCTTTTTTTCAGACATTATAGATAAACTCTTTGATGCCAAAGAGTCTTTTTCAATACTTATTGGATTTTTTGTCATAATATTTTTTACTAATAGCTTTTTTAAATCATTGTTTTTTTGATTTGATCTTCTAATCTGGCCATCTGTTATAATCCCAGTTGTTAATTTTTTTTTATTTATTGCAATTAATACTCCAAGCTTTTTTTTTGTCATCACATCAAGTGCATTCTTCATGTTAGAATTTTCATTAATGAATGGAATGCCTTTTTTTCTTATCATTAAATCCTCTACAGTTTTTAATTTAGTACTTAAACTTCCTGACGGGTGAAATTTTTTAAAATCTAATTTCCCAAATTTTTTATATTCCATTGATGCTATTGCAAGTGCATCACCCATTGCAAGTTGTGAAGCCGTTGATGAAGTTGGTACAATTCCATGTCCTGCCTCTTTAACTTCTGGAATATATAATTTGATATCTGAAGCTTTATAAAGAGTTGAGTTTTTTTTAGAAACTATACCTATTAGTGTAACTTTATTTCTATTGGCATACTGAATAATATTTTTTAATTCTTGAGTTTCTCCAGAATAACTTATCAATATTAAAACATCTTTTTTAGAAATAACCCCCATGTCTCCATGAGAAGAATCTCCACTTGATAAAGCAAAAGATGGACTTCCAACAGATGCAAACGTAGAAGCCAATTTGGCACTAATTTTTCCAGATTTTCCAACACCACAAAAAATTATTTTTGATTGACACTTGACTATCGCATCAACAGCCTGGTTAAATGAATTGTTGATAGATTTTTTTAATTTTTTTAAAGCTTGTATTTCAAGATCAATAACATTTCTTGCTACATTTTTATAATTATTTTTTTTCATTCAATTATTTAATGTTCAAAAGTTTCTAATTTATACCCACTTATCTCCATATCTACCAAGGTAGGAATTACTTCCATACATTTTTTAAAAAGATCAATTCTTTTTTCTCTTATTAGCATTTTAGTTAGTTTATCTTTTATTTCAAATAAGTGCTCTGTATCTTGAGCGGCGTAATTTATTTGTTTTGAAGAAAGGTTTGGATTCCCCCAATCACTTTGTTGTTCTTTTTTTGATATATCTTTACCACATAATTCTTTAACTAAATCTTTGTAACCGTGTGCACTGCTGGCAGTTCGTGCTATTTTGGAGGCTACTTTGGTACAAAAAATATTTTTTGGTTCAACTTTTAAATGATACTTTAACCACAGTAGATCTTGTCTAGCGTAATGCATAACAAATTGTGTTGAAGAATTTGATAAAACTTTGATTAAATTTGGAGCTTTATAAGTTTCTCTATTCAATTTAATTAAGTAAAATTTTTTTGATTCTAGACCTAATTGCACTAAAGTAAGAGGATCCCTACCAAGAACTAATCCTAGAGCTTCATTATCAAGACCTATTATCTTTTCATTTGATAAATCAATCTCTGGAGGCAGATCATCTTGAAAAATTTTGATGTTATTCATTTTTAATTTATATATATAAATACAAAACAATAATGTCTATTATTTGATAAATGCCATGAAAAAAGTATTAATCTTTGGTGCTAGTGGGCAAATAGGTCGTTATTTAATAAGAAAGCTAACAAAAAATAATTACACAGTTACTGCTGTTACTAGAAATAGCCATCAAAAAGCATATCTTTTAAAAACCCAAGCAAATGCAGGATACTTAAATATAATTCAAACGAGTATATTTGATGAAAGTAGATTAAGAGAGTTAATAAGCGATACTGATATATGTATAAATCTAGTAGGAATTTTATATGAGAAGAGTAAAAAAAGTAATTTCGAAAATATACATGTTAATTTTCCATATTTAATTTCTAAAATAGCTAATGAATATAATATTAAGCAATTTATTCATATTTCTGCATTGGGTATAGATGAGGCGCACGACTCAGATTATGCAAATAGCAAATTAAAGGGTGAAAATAATATTAGAAAAAATTTTTCAAAATCAATAATTTTAAGACCTTCTATTGTTTATTCCGTTGATGATAATTTTACAACTAATTTTATGAGTTTATTAAGTTTACTTCCATTTTTTCCACTTTATTATAACGGAAGTACAAAATTTTCCCCAATTCACTGTTCTGATTTAACAGAAATAATTTATAATTTAATTATTCAAAATGTTAATTCTTTAACTATAGAATGTATTGGGCCTGAAATTCTTTCGCTAAAAGAAATAATACAGAAATTATTAAAATTAATAGGTAAAAAAAGAATACTTGTACCATTGCCTTTATTTATTGCTAAACTATCAACATTTTTTTTTCAATTATTGCCAAAACCTCCGATCACATTAGATCAAATTAAATTACTAAAGTATGATAATGTTTCATCAGGAAAATATAAGACTAATCTAGATATGGGATTTAAAAATTTAAAAAAATTTGACGATGAAGTTAAAAAATATTGTTACATGTGGAGAAAAGAAGGAGAGTTTTCAGTAAAAGAGTGATTTTTTAAATGATTTATTTTTTTTATTTTTTAGTTTTTGTAATACTTTTTTTTATAATTTTTTTAGCAGTAAAATCGATTAGAATAGGTCTTCATGCTAAAAACAAAAAAAATTCAGATAAACAAAATTTTAATGATAATTAAATATAAATTCAGTGTTAAATTAATTTATTATACATTTATTAATAATTTAAAGTAATAAAAAATTTCTACTTATAGATCAAGCAGATTTAATTTTTTTCTCAATATATTGAGGTGTTTCTTCATCTTTATCTATTGCATCTTCCTTCTTGCCCTTCGGTTGAAAAGCATATAGTAAATGAAGTTTACAATAAGAAAATTCCTTCAAAGATTTCCTACCACAAAAATAAAATGAACTTTCATTTGGATGTCCAATCGGCCACTTACATACACTCTCATCAAGCTCTTCTAGTTGTTTTGGGTTTTCGGGTTCGAAGTCTTTTTCAATTATTAGAGATTTAAATTTATTTCTCCTGCCTCTTCTTTGAAATTTAGCTTCTTTTTCATTTAATTTATAATTTTTTTGATTAGCTGAGCTACTTCTTGTTTTTATTTTAGCAGAAAGATTTAGTCTATGAGCTTTTCCGATAACCGCATTTCTACTTATCCCACCTATTATTTCGGCAATTTGACTTGCGGTATTACCCTTGCCCCATAAATCTTTTAATTTTGCAACTTTTTCCTCTGTCCAGCTCATAAATACTACATTTGGTATTTTGACGTTAATTTAATACTATATAGAGTAACTCATAGCAAAGAAAAAAAAACAAGCAAAATTTTTGATTTATTAACAAAATTAAAAAAAAAACTATATGAATTATTACTTATGGTTGAATTACAAAAAAAATATAAGGCAGGGGCAAGAAGATTTGGCCTCATAAATTGGGTTGGTGCTTTTAATTTGTACATTAAAGAGGTACATAGATTTTTTGTGGTTTGGGCCCAAACACTTTTATCACCTTTAATTTCGAGCCTTCTATTTCTTTCAGTTTTAACATTAGCTCTCGGTGATGATAGGGGTGAAGTTTTAGGCTATCCTTTTGTTGCTTTTTTGGCACCAGGTTTAATTGTTATGAGTCTTATAGGTCAATCCTTTAGTCACTCAGTTAGCTCATTTATGATTAGTAAAATGCAAGGCAATATTGTTGATATGTTATATGCCCCACTGTCAGCTTTAGAAGTATCGTTTGCTATAATTTTGGCAGCAGTTACAAGAAGTTTAATTATTGCAGTTATATCTGTGGCAGTTTTTTCTATGATAATTGATATTCATTTTAATAGCATTTCATACATATTCATTTTTGGATTTTTAAGCTCTTTTATTCTTGGGTCATTGGGTTTTATAACTGGTTTGTGGGCAGAAAAATTTGATCATACCGCTACTATTACCAATTTTGTTATTACACCACTATCATTTCTGAGTGGTGTTTTTTATTCAATAGACAAATTACCAACTATTTTTAAAAATATAAGTTTAGTTAATCCATTTTTTTATATGATAGATGGTTTTAGATATGGTTTTTTAGGGGTTGCAGATGGGTCGATTAAATTTGGGCTAATTTATTTAACTGTTATTTCAATAATAATATGGTTTGTTGCTTTTTATCTTTTTAAAATAGGTTATAAAATTAAATCATAAAAATATGTCTTCTTTAGCTAAAAATTACAACAGAAGAAAGATTGCCTTTAAAAGAGGCAAAGGAAGCTTTCTCTATTCGACTAGCGGAAAAAAATATCTAGACTTTGTTCAAGGTATAGCAGTCAATTCTTTGGGTCATGCAAACCCACATCTAATTAAAGCAATTAATTCTCAAGCTAAAAAAGTTTGGCATGTATCAAATGCATTTTTAATTCCTGAAGGTGAAAAACTTGCAAAAAGACTTACCCAAAAGACTTTTGCTGATTATGTTATTTTTCAAAATTCTGGAACTGAAGCTACTGAAGCAGCAATAAAAGTTGCAAGAAAATATTTTTATTCAAAAGGTAAACCAAATAAAAATAGAATTTTATGTGTTAAAAATTCATTTCACGGAAGAACTATTGCAGCTATTTTTGCAAGTGGATCAAAAAAAATGACAGACGGTTTTGGACCAAAAGCCGGAGGTTTTGATCACTTTAAATTTGGTGATCATAAATCTTTGAAGAAAGCTATTAATAAAAAAACGGCAGCTATTATGGTAGAACCTATAATGGGAGAAGGTGGTATTAAAGTTATACCCGACTGGTGTCTAAGAGAATTAAGAAAAATTTGTAATAAAAAAAAAATTCTTTTAATATTAGACGAAGTCCAGTGTGGAATAGGTAGAACTGGAAAATTTTTTGCATATGAGTATTCGGGTGTAAAGCCTGACATAGTACCCGTAGCAAAGGGTATTGGGGGAGGGTTTCCAGTAGGCGCAGTTTTAATGACTAAAAAAGTTGCCTCTGGAATGGTAGCAGGGTCTCATGGGAGTACATTCGGGGGAAATCCACTTGCTATGAGTGTAGGTAATGCAGTATTGGATCAGATTTTTAAAAAAGGATTTCTTAAAAATGTAAAAAAAACTTCTAAATATTTTCATAATGAATTAAATAAAGTTAAAAATGACTATCCCGAGCTTATCAAAGAAGTAAGAGGAGTTGGTTTATTAATTGGCTTGCAACTTTTTAACGATCCAACAAAATTCATTAAAAAACTCCAAGATAACAATTTTCTTACAACAAGAGCTGCAGAAAATACTATAAGAATTTTACCACCCCTTAATGTTAAAAAGTCAGAAATAGCAACTGCAATAAAAATTATTAAAAAAGTTTGTAAAAATTTTTAATTGCAATGAAACATTTTATTAACTTAAGAGATATTCCTAAAAAAGATTTAAAAAAGATAATTTTAAATGCGAAAAAAAGAAAAATTAGAAGAAAAAATTTAAATACTCTTGATGCTGATAAAGATTTACCATTGAAAGGTAAACTTTTGATCCAAATGTTTGAAAAATCTAGTTTAAGAACAAGATTAAGTTTTTATATAGCAATCAAACAACTTAGTGGAGGAGCTCTTACTTTGCGGCCTGATGAGCTTCATTTAAATAAAGGAGGAGAAAGTTTAGCAGATACAGCAAAAATTATATCTACTTTTGGAAATGCTTTTATGCTTCGAACAAATAGTGAAAAAAAATTAGATCTATTAAAAAAACATATGACTATTCCAATAATTAATGGATTATCGCCTGAAAATCATCCTACACAGATCTTAAGTGATATTTTTACCATCGAAGAAATTAAAAAAAAACCTATTTCTAAACTTCAAATTTGTTGGATTGGAGACTCAAATAATGTACTTAATAGTTTGATAGAAGCTTCAGTTAAATTTTCATTTAAATTAAATATCGGTTGTCCAAAAAAATATCAACCAAATAGAAACTTATTAAAATGGGCTAAAAAAAATAAAGGGAATATTAATATATTTAATGATAGCAAAAAGCCAGCAATTGGGAGTGATGTAATTTTTACAGATAAAGTTGTATCAATGAATGATAAGGTGAATAAAACAAAAAAAATAAAAGATTTTAAAAATTTTAAAGTAAATTTAACGATTATGAAATGTGCAAAAAAAGATGCGATTTTTCTTCACTGTTTACCAAGAGGATCCGAGGTATCTAATGATGTTTTTTTAGGAAAAAAGAGTAAAGTTTTTCATCAGGCTCTAAATAGAATTTATGTTCAGAAAAGTATTTTATTATACTGCTTTGAAAAATTACGGTAGCGATTTTGGTTTATCACTGTTTTGATTTAAATATAAAATAACTGAAGCTCTATCTTTTTCTTTTTTTAACCCAGCAAATCCCATTTTATTTCCCTTAATCCATTTTGATGGCTTAATTAAAAAACCATTCATTTCTTCCCAGTTCCATTCTTTTTTATATTCTGATAAAGCTTTTGAATATTTATAGTCTGATACTGCACCAACCGGCCTAAACATCACATTCCAGAGTTTGGGGCCAATTTTATTTCCACCCCCTTTGTTAACACTATGACATGCTGCACATTTTTTGAATACTTTTTTACCATGTTCAAGATCTCCCATTGCTAATAAAGCTACAATATCAACTTGATTTTCAGAGCTTGCCTGAGTTGCTGTTGTGCTTCCAACTTTAACCTCAACTTTATAGCCTTCAACATCTGGTTTTTTAACTTCAAAAATTACATCAGATATTTTACCAACACCAAATACAACAAAAACTACCAATAAAACGGCTGCAATTATTTTATTTATCTCAAACGAATCCATTTTAATTATAATTATTTGGACGTATAACATAATAATTTAAGAAAAACTTAGTTTTTAAAGTGTTAATTTGCGTCTGTTAGACGCATAACTAATTTAAAGATTATTAAAAAATGACAAAAACAATAATTTTAATTCCTTCAAGAATGTCAGCCACAAGGTTACCAGGAAAGCCACTCTTAATGATAAATGATTTACCTATTATTTCACATGTAGTGAACAAGGCAAAAAAAACAAAAATTGGCAGAGTAGTAGTATGTACAGAGGATTATGAAATTTTCAATGAAGTCAAAAAAAATGGAGGAGAAGCAGTAATAACCAGCAATAAACATAAGTCAGGGAGCGATCGAATATACGAAGCTTTTAAGAAATTAGAAATTGCAAATGTTGATTATGTTTTAAATCTACAAGGAGATGAACCTAATATAGATGAAAAAGATATAATAAATTTAAATAAATCTATGATAGACAACAATTCGGATATTGGAACTCTTGCAACAAATATTAAAGACAGTTCAATGCTTCAAAATCAAAATGTAGTTAAGGTAGCTTTAAAAGAAAAGCTTTCTAATAAAAATTTTCCTATCGCCTTAGCTTTTACAAGAAAGGATTTATCTAATGATTATGAAAATATTTATCATCATATAGGGATTTATATTTTTAAAATTAATATTTTGGAAAAATTTATAAATTATAATCAAACAAAAAACGAAGTAGAAAATAAGCTTGAGCAATTAAGAGCATTAGACAATAATATTAATATTAATGTAAGATTAGCAACATCTTCTCCAATTGGTGTAGATACTATGGAAGATTATCTAGCCTTAAAAAAAATTATGGAATATAAGTTATAAAATGAAAATACTTTACCAAGGATCTCCCGGTGCTTACTCACATTTGGCAGCAAAAGAACTTTACCCTGATGCAGAAATTTTACCTTGCAAAACTTTTGACGAATGTTTTGGAAGGGCAGAAGAAGACAAAAATCTTAGAATAATTATTCCTGAATCAAATAGAATTACAGGCAATATAGGTATTGAATATTTAATTTTTAAGCACCGTTTAAATATATATGCCGAACATTTTCATAAAATAGAACATAGTTTGTTAGCCCCTCCAGGCACTCAACTAAAAGATATCAAGAGTGTTTTTTCTCACGCCCAAGCATTATCTCAATGTTCTGAATTTATAAAAAAAAATAAAATTAACGAAAATGTTAGGGCTGATACTGCAGGTTCAGCCGCCTTAGTAGCACAAAACAAAAATAAAAACGATGCAGCTATTGCATCAAAATTAAGTGCTGAGATTTATAAATTGGACATTGTTAAATCAAATATAGAAAATGAAAAGGGAAACGTTACTCGCTTCTTAATAATGGGAAAAAACATTTTACAACCAGAGTTTGGTAAAGATAAGTATATAACTTCATTCTTATTTAAACTCAAAAGTAAACCAGCAGCCCTATATCAATCTCTAGGAGGTTTTGCGATTAATGGAGTTAATTTAACTAAATTACAAAGTTATCCTGAAAAAAATTCATTTTCTTCTTATTTTTTCCTATGTGATTTAGATGGCCATATTGATGACCCAAAAATTAAAAAGTCATTGGAAGACCTAGGTTTGCATTGTGAAGATTTTCACGTTCTAGGTGTTTTTCTAGCTGATAAATTTCGTTATGATTAATTTTTTTTAAATACTTTATATTGTAGAATAGAAATCATTACTGATATAATAAATATGGAGGCTAGAGGTGAATGCTGCTTGAAACCGACTAGATCTTAACAGAAGCAATCGTAAAGACAGTTATTCAGGTTCTAGTCTCCTATTACTAACAATGAGCGAAAATTTAAAAGTTTTATCTTTAAAATACAGGCCACAAGTTTTTTCTGATTTGATAGGCCAAAATATTGTTGCTGAAACAATCACCAACTCTATAAAATTTGATAAAATACCAAACGCATATTTATTTACTGGTATTAGAGGAGTGGGAAAAACCACAATAGCTAGAATAGTTGCAAAATCATTAAATTGTATAAAAGGATTTGACAGTATTTGCAGAGACAATTTTTGTGAAAATTGTAAAGCAATTTCAAACTCAAATCATATTGATGTTCTTGAAATGGATGCTGCAAGCAAAACAGGAGTTGATGATGTAAGGGATTTAATTGAATTTTCAAGATATGGTCCTTCAATTGCTAAGTATAAAATATTTATAATTGACGAAGTTCACATGCTTAGCAAACAAGCTTTTAATGCATTGCTTAAAACTTTAGAAGAACCTCCAAAATATCTAAAATTTATCTTTGCTACTACAGAAATAAAAAAAATTCCAGTTACAGTAATATCAAGATGTCAAAGATTTGATTTATCACGAGTGAAGTCTGAAGAATTATTTCAATATATAAAAAAAATAAAAGACTTAGAAAAGGGAAAAGTAAATGATGAAGCTTTAAAACTTATTGTAAAAATTTCCGAAGGATCTGTTAGGGATGCACTTTCTCTTTTAGATAGAGCGATACTAAGTCTGAATAAAAATGAGGAACTTGATTTAAATAAAGCTCAGAAAATATTTGGTTATTTTGATAAATCACAACTTATAAAATTATTTGAATTGATATTTGAAGGAAAAGATAAAGAAGTTTTAAAAATTTATAGGTCTATTTTTGATCAAGGAGTTGAGCCAAAGGTATTTTTAAATGATTTTTTAGAACTTTTATATTTTTTTAAAAATATTGATTCTTTAAAAGCTGTGGGCACCAGTTTTTCTTTAAATGATGAAGAGTTTGAATTAATAAAAAAAATATCCAATAAATTAGATGAAAGTACATTAATATTATTTTGGCAATTTACAATAAAAACACTAGAAGAATTAGATATTGTTTTTAATCAAAACTTATCAATCGAAATGTTTTTGATTAGACTAATGCATTTAAAAGGAACAAATAATGATTTAGATTTATCCAAGCAAGTCAATATTCCAGAAAGTGATAACCAAGTTTCTACAAAAAGTTATTCAATAGAAAACAAAGATTTTTTTGATTTAAAAAATAAAACAATAGGTCAAATTAAAAACACAACTCAAGAAAAACAACCTGATATCAAAATAAAAGAAAATAATAAATCACAAGAAATATTAATTAATTCTTTTGATGACTTGTTAAAAGTTTGTATTTTAAAAAAAGAGATTAAATTAAAATATGAATTAGAAAAAAATATAAATTTAGTTAGCTTCGATAATCAGAGAATAAAAATTTCTTTTAATGAGGATTTGGATAAAGAATTTATTAAAATATTATCATCAAAATTATATGATTGGACAGGTAAAAGATGGATTATTACACTTTCAAAAGAAAAAGGCAGCCCATCTATTAAAGAAAAAGAAATGAATGTAAAAAAAATTTTTTTAAATAAATTTAAAGAAAGCGTAATTTATAAAGAGATATTAGAAAACTTTCCTGACGCAGAATTGTTAGATTTTAAAATAGGCGAAAAAAATAATGACTGATTTTTCGAAGATTCTTTCAAAAGCCAAAGAGATGGAGGCTAAGATGAAAGAGAGCCAGGAAAAAATTAAAAATATTAAAGTGGAAGGTATTTCAGGTGCTAACTCAGTAAAAGTTATACTAAATGGTGATGGAGAAATGATCAATATAGAAATATCAAATGAAGCTATAAGTGAAGGAAAAGAAATTTTAGAAGATTTAATAATGGCAGCTACCAACCAAGCAAGAGAAAGACTAAAAGCTAAAACCTCTGAAGAAATTAGTAAAGCTACTGGTGGACTAGCGATTGATGGGTTAAAATTTCCATTTTAAATATATGCAAAATGTTAGCGAAATCGAAGAATTAGTAAAACTTATATCAAAGTTGCCTGGTTTAGGGCCAAAGTCTGCAAAGCGTATTGTTCTTAAATTAATAAATAATAGAGAAGAACTTATTAAACCAATGGCAAAAACATTAGCAGAGGTATACAAAAATATTTCAAGATGTAAAATTTGTGGAACTTTAAAATCTAATGTTGAAGGTTGTAATAATTGTGAAAATAATAAGCAAAAATTTAATAAAATTTGTGTAGTCGAATCGATAGGAGATCAATGGTCAATTGAAAACTCAAATATATACAATGGTTATTTTCATATATTGGGAGGTACAGTTTCCTCAGTAGGAAAAAGAAAAGAGGATTTATTGGTTAATTCATTAGTTGAAAGAGTAAAAAAAGATAAAATTGAGGAAGTGATAATTGCAACTAGTGCAACTGTTGAAGGGATGACCACTGCTTATTACATAACTGATAGTTTAAAAGATACAAACGTGAAAGTATCA
This sequence comes from uncultured Pelagibacteraceae bacterium, assembly GCA_902608975.1. Taxonomy (GTDB): domain Bacteria; phylum Pseudomonadota; class Alphaproteobacteria; order Pelagibacterales; family Pelagibacteraceae; genus Pelagibacter. Next base: position 40,359 of record CACLQI010000001.1, on the reverse strand, counting down.
AAACTTGCCCAAGGATTACCTGTTGGTGGTGAAATTGAAAATTTGGATGATGGAACATTATTTTCGGCTTTCAAAAATAGAAATGGTGTCGGGAATAATTAAATTAATTTTTTTTAAGAAGTCTATTAATGTGAAGTATTGGCTCTGTATAACCCGAAGGTTGTGATCTCCCATGAAACACAAGCTCACATGCTGCCTTGAAAGCTATAGATTTGTCAAAATTTCCAGACATAGTTTGATAAGGAGCTTGTCCTTTCATGCTCTGATCTTTTAAGTTTTGACTATCTACAACTTTTGCCATTTTTTTCATAATTTCCAACACATGTTTTTTGCTACAGATTCCGTGAAATAACCAATTAGCAATATGTTGGCTGCTTATTCTGCATGTTGCTCTGTCCTCCATCAAACCAACACCATTGATGTCAGGCACTTTAGAACAACCTACAGATTGGTCTACCCATCTAACTACATAGCCTAAAATTCCTTGTGCATTGTTTTTTAATTCTTTGGTTATTTCTTCTATAGACCAATTAGGTTTATTGGCAACTGGAATAGTTAAAAGATTATTTAGTTTTGCTGGTTTTCTTTTTGATAATTTTTTTTGTTTATCAAAGACATTAACCTCATGATAGTGCAAAGCATGTAACGCTGCAGCTGTAGGAGAAGGTACCCATGCACAATTAGCACCTGCTAAAGGATGATTTATTTTTTGTTTTATCATATCGGCCATTAAATCTGGCATTGCCCACATTCCTTTTCCTATCTGGGCTTTACCAGAAAAACCACATGCTATACCAATGTCGACATTATTATTTTCGTATGCGGAAATCCATTTTGAAGATTTCATATCACCTTTGAAAATCATTGGTCCAACCTCCATTGATGTATGAATTTCATCCCCTGTTCTATCTAAAAAGCCAGTATTGATAAAAAAAACTCTGTTTTTTAAAGCTCTAATACACTCTTTGAGGTTCACTGAAGTTCTTCTCTCTTCATCCATAATGCCACAAAGAATTTGATATTTTTTTAGATTTAAAACTTTTTCAACTTTTTCAAAAATTAAATTTGTAAAAGCACATTCTTCTGGACCATGCATTTTTGGTTTAACTATATAAATGGAATTGACTCTAGAGTTTCCTTTTCTTTTAAAATCATGAATAGAGGCAAGTGATGTTATAAAAGCATCAAGTATACCCTCAGGGCACTCAGAACCATCTTTTAATAGAATAGCAGGATTGGTCATAAGATGACCAACATTTCTATTTAATAATAAAGATCTACCATGTAATTTAATTTTTTTTCCTTTTTTAGAAATATAATTTCGATCAGAATTTAATCTTCTTATATTTTTTTTACCTTTCTTTACAAATTCAGACTTTAAATTGCCTCTCATTAGACCCAACCAATTTTTGTAACCTAAAATTTTATCTTCTGCGTCAACTGCGGCGACGCTATCTTCGTGATCACAGATAGTTGAAATGGCAGACTCTAAAATTATATCATGAATTTTTAATTTATCTTGGTTACCTTCTGGATTGTTGATTTCCATATTTCCACTTTGGTCAAACAAAATATCAATATGAAGATTATTATTAACAAATAAAAGTGAAGATAGTTTATTTGTTTTTTTTTTATATCCAACAAACTGATTGGGATTTTTCAATCTTAAGTTTATTTTATTATTCTTAACTTCAGGAATTTTTGATAAGTATTTCCAGCTGCCCTCTTTTAGAGGCACATATTTATCCAATAAGTTTCTAGCGTGCTCAATTACCTTTTTTCCTCTTATTGGATTATAAGTTTTTCCTTTTAAAGCTCCATGAGTTTCTGGAATTATATCTGTTCCATATAAACTATCATACAAACTTACCCACCTAGCGTTAGCTGCATTTAATAAAAATCTTGCATTTGAAACAGGACAAACTAATTGTGGACCACAAATGCTTGATATTTCTTTATCTAAATTTTTAGTTTTAATTTTAAAATTTGGGCCTGATTTTTTTAAATAACTAATTTTTTTTAAAAATTCTGTGTATTTCTTTAAATTTAATTTTTTACCTTGATTATCTTTATGCCATGTATCAATTATTTTTTGTATTTTTTCTCTTGTTTCTAGTAATTTTTTATTTTTAGGTGAAAGTTCATGAATACATTTATTAAATCCACTCCAAAACCTTTCTTTACTAACATTGGTTCCTGGTAACAATTCATTATTTATAAAACTTACTAACTTTTTTGAAACAGATAGATTTTTAATTTTTATGTATTTTTCTTTCATTTAATTCACTGTAGTAGGTCTCTTTTTTCTAACTAATATAACTTTTTGATATTTAAGCAGCAATTTATTATTAATATAAGAAAATTTTAACATTTTTTTGCCCTTTTTTGATTTATAAAGAGAATTATAGAATATATGAGAAATTATTTAAACTTTGAAAATGAAATAAAAAGTCTAGAGAATGAGATAGATAAATTAAAAGATCCCTATAACAATGAGGGTCTTTCTGAAGTAAATACAGAAAAAATTTCTAAAATTCAATCCGAAATTGATGAAAAGTTAAAAGAGGTATATTCGAACCTAGATCCTTGGCAAACAACTTTGGTCGCAAGACATGAAGATCGACCTAAGTCAAAATTTTTTATAGATAATTTGTTCGAAAATTTTATACCTTTGTCTGGAGATAGGTTTTACGGAGAGGACAAGTCAGTGCTAGCAGGTTTTGCAAATTTTAATGGAGACTCAGTTTTAGTTATTGGCCAGGAAAAAGGTGACGACTTAAATACAAGAATTGAACGAAATTTTGGAATGATGAGACCGGAGGGTTATAGAAAAACAATAAGATTAATGAAGTTGGCTAATAAGTTTGAAATTCCAATTATTTCTTTTATAGATACTCCCGGAGCTTATCCCGGAGTTGGTGCAGAAGAAAGAGGCCAAGCTGAAGCAATAGCAAAATCTATAGAATGTAGTATGGGACTAGAAGTTCCAACTATATCTATAGTTATTGGTGAAGGGGGATCTGGCGGGGCTGTAGCTTTAGCTTCATCTAATAAAGTTCTCATGCTTTCCAATGCAATATATTCGGTCATTTCGCCAGAAGGATGTGCGACAATACTATGGAGAGATCCAACCAAAACTTTAGAAGCCGCTAAAGCAATGAAACTTTCAGCAAAAGATTTGCTAAACTTAAATATAATTGATGAAATTATTTCAGAACCAGTTGGTGGCGCTCATAGAGACAGAGAATTTATTTTAGAAAATGTAAAAAATTCAATAGAAAAAAATTTAAATGAACTAAAGAATCTAGGTAAAGATGAAATTATAAATCATAGGAAAAATAAATTTTTATTAATTGGAAGAAGTAAAGGATTTATAAAACAAACAAAAGATGAAACTTCATTAAGTATGCAAACAAGTTTTTTAAATAATATACAAAAAATAATTTTTCAATTTAAAAAAGAATTAATGATTTTTGGATTAATAATTTTTTTATTATTTATTTTTTATTTTTTTTAAAAAGAACCACAACAGTGTTTGTATTTTTTGCCTGAACCACAAAAACATGGTTCATTTCTTCTCATTTTTTTTCCAACATATTTAGGATCTATTTTGTCCGGTTTTAAATTTTGTTGAGGATTTTCATTTATATTGCTTACAATTGATAGGTTTATTAAAATTGTAATAAGGTCAGCTTTAAGTTTGTATAATAATTTTTCAAATAAATTAAAAGCTTCTTTTTTATATTCTATTAAGGGATCTCTTTGACCATAAGATCTAAGACCTATAACTTGTCTTAACTGTTCTAGGTATTGAATATGTGATTTCCAGCTTAAATCTATTGTTTGTAAAAAAATTCTCTTTTCTAATTCTTTTGCTTGTTCTTCAGAAAGATTTTTGATTCTCTCATTTCTTTTTTCTTTAAATTTTTCTTCTATTTTTTCTTTGAATTCCTGGTTTTTTAATTGGGTTAAATTTTCCACTTCATTTAGTTCAAAACTTTTACCAAGTATAGATTTTACTTGATTCTTAAATTCATCATTTTTATGACCAGTTATATTTTTATTTTTTAATTCTATTAATTGTTCAATTATTTCTGATAAAAAATTATTAGAATAATTAAATATTTCTACACTATTTATGACCTCGTTTCTTTGAGTAAAAATTACATGTCTTTGGTCATTCAAAACATTATCAAATTTTAATAGGGTTTTTCGTATATCAAAATTTCTTGCTTCCACTTTTTGTTGCGCTCTTTCTAATGCTTTATTAATCCACGGATGGTCAATACTTTCACCATCTTTCAAGCCTAGTTTTTCTAAAATATTGTTCATAGACTCAGATCCGAATATTCGCATTAAATCATCTTCTAAACTTACATAAAAAATAGACTCTCCCTCATCTCCTTGGCGACCAGATCTACCTCTTGCTTGGTTATCCACTCTTCTAGATTCCATTCTTTCTGTTCCAATGACAAAAAGTCCTCCTAAAGATTTAATTTCATCTTTTTCGTTATTCTTATTTTCTTTACCACCAAGCTTGATGTCTACTCCTCTTCCAGAGATACTGGTTGTAATTATTATTGAGTTTTTTGTACCTGCATTTGCAATGATTTCTGCTTCTCTTTCATGATTTTTTGCGTTTAAAACGGTGTGCTTAATTTTACGATTTTTTAACAATCTCGAATAATGTTCAGACTTATTAATACTAGCTGTAAAAATTAGAAGTGGTTGGCCTTTCTTATTGCATTCACCTATTTTTTTTATAATAGCACTATCCTTTTCGTCTAATGTTCTAAAAATTAGATCATTCCAATCTTTTCTTATCATTTTTTTGTTAGTGGGAATACTTACAACATTTAAATTATATATTTCAAAAAATTCTTCAGATTCAGTCGCCGCTGTTCCAGTACATCCTGATATTTTTGAGTAAAGTTTAAAATAATTTTGATAAGTAATGGAAGCAAGTGTTTGATTTTCTACTTGAATATCTATTTTTTCTTTAGCTTCTAGAGCTTGATGCAGACCATCGCCGTATCTTCTTCCTTCAAGAATTCTTCCGGTTAATTCATCTATAATTTTTAAAGTTCCATCTTTTACAATATAATCTCTTCCTTTTTCAAATAAATGATTAGCCTTTAGTGCTTGATTTACATGGTGTACCAAATTTAAATTTTCTGGGTCATAAAAATTATTATTTTTTAAAATACCCACACTGGAAAAAATTTTTTCCACCTTATCAATTCCTTGGTTTGTAAGTAAAATATTTTTATCTTTTTCATCAATTTCATAATCTTCAGAATTTAATTCCTTAATCATTTTATCTACTGATAAATATTTACTGGTTTTATTTTCAGCAGCTCCTGATATTACAAGAGGCGTTCTAGCCTCATCTATTAGACATGAGTCTATTTCATCTACTATAGAAAAATGATGTTCTCTTTGTACAATCTGTTCTTTATTAACTGACATGTTGTCTCTAAGGTAGTCAAATCCTAGTTCACTATTTGTTGCATAGGTGACATCACAATTATAATTTTTTTTTCTTGTATAATCATCCTGATCATTATTTATAAAACCAGATGATAGACCTAGAAAATTATAAATTTTACCCATTTCTTCACAGTCTCTTTTTGCTAAATAGTCATTGACCGTAACAATGTGAACTCCTTTTTCTATTAAAGCATTTAAATATGCTGCAAGAACGATAGTTAACGTTTTCCCTTCACCTGTTTTCATCTCAGCAATTTTTCCCTCGTGCAAAACAACACCACCTATAATTTGGGAATCAAAATGACGTTCTCCCCTTACTCTTTTTGAGGCTTCCCTTGTTAGCGCAAAAGCTTCGGGTAAAATTGATTCTAATTTTGTTCCATTTTTTATTTTATTTTTTAGCTCATCAGTTTTTATCGGAAAATCTTGATCTTTTAGCTTAATAATTTTTTCCTCATAATTATTAACTTTTTCAACAATTTTGTTAATTCTATTAAGTTCTTTTTGGTTATTTGATGTAAAAAATTTTGATAAAAACTTGACTGGATTTAGCATCTTAATTTTTTTTTTGATATATAGTTTTAATATATTAAGTATATAGGTATTAAATAACTTATTTAAATAGTATGGCAATAAACTTTGGTAATTTCTTTAATTCAGATAATAAGAAGTCAAAATTAGGCGACTTTCAGGACCTTGATCATATTGATGGTCTTTCAATTTCTACTATCTCAGCAAATCTTTATAATAATGATAGAAATGATCTTGTTATGTTTTATTTTAGAAAACAAGCAGAATATGCATCAGTATATACTCAATCCAATATAGTTTCAGAAAATATAAAATGGAACTTAAACCTAAAAAATAAAAAAATTAGCGCATTATTAGTAAATACAAGAAATGCAAATGCCTTTACCGGCAAAAAAGGATACTCGGGGTTAAAAGATATTGCTGAAGAATTGTCTGCAAGGCTTTCAGATAAACAAAAAATAGATGAAGAAAAACCAGAAAAAATTAAATCAAATAAAATACTTTTTGGTTGCACTGGCACTATTGGTGAAAAATTTCCAACAGAAAAGATAAAAAAAAACATTCCAGAACTTGTGGAAAAAATTAAATATACACAAAATAAATATATTTGGACCAAAGCAGCCCTGGGTATTTTGACAACTGACCTAGTTCCTAAACTTGCTTTGGAAGAATGTAAAATTGGATCTACAAATGTCAAAATTTATGGGATTGCAAAAGGATCAGGAATGATTTTTCCAAATATGGCTACAACTTTATGCTATGTTTTTACTGATGCAAATCTTTCTTCTAAAATTTTACATAAGTTGTTAAGAAAAAATATTGAAACAACCTTTAATGCCATTAGCTGCGATGGAGACACAAGTACAAATGATATGGTTTCAATTTTTTCTACAGGCTACGCAAAAAATTCTAAAATAAATAATATTAATGATCCAAAAATAAAAGACTTTGATATTGCTTTACATTCTTTACTTTTGAGTCTTGCAAAAAGAGTCGCAGCTGATGGCGAAGGAGCTTCAAAATTTATAACTATTTCTGTTAATAATGCAAAAACACAGAAAGATGCAAAAAAAATTGCTTTCTCAATAGCAAACTCTCCTTTGGTAAAAACAGCCATTGCCGGAGAAGACTGTAATTATGGAAGAGTGATAATGGCTATTGGAAAATCAGGTATAGTATTTAATTTAAATAAATTAATAATAAAATTTGGTGATATAAAAATTATTGAAAAGGGGCAATTATCTAGTTTTTATAATGAAATTGAAGCTAAAGAATATATGAGAAATGAAAAAATCGAAATTATTATTGATATAGGAGCAGGGAAAAAAAGCTTTGAAGCATATACAATGGATTTAACAAAAAAATATATAGAAATTAATGCAGACTATCGAACATAACAAACAATAATATTAAATTAAAAAAATTAATTATTAAATAATTTATATGATTAAATATAAACTAGTTTGCAAAGAATGTAATAAATCTTTTGATAGTTGGTTTGCATCCTCAAAAGAATATGAAAAGCTAAAAAAATTGAATCATATTAATTGTTATAATTGTAATTCATTAGAAGTTGACAAAAGCGTCATGTCTCCAAATATTGTAAATTCAAAAAAAGTTAAACTTGAAAAATTACATACTAAAAAGCATCAAAAAATAAAAAAAATTATTAAGGAATATCAAAAATTTATTAAAAAAAATTTTGAATATGTTGGAGAAAATTTTGCATATGAAGCTAGATCGATTCATTATAAAAATAAAAAAAAATCTAAAGGAATTTACGGTAAAACTTCATTGAAGGAGATAAAAGAGCTAAATGAAGAAGGAATACAAACCGATGTTGTTCCTTGGATAAATGATCAAGATAATTAATTTTTCTTAAACTTAGCAATATAATTTACTGAATTGTCTTCACTAACAATCCATTTATTTTTTAGCAAATTGTATTTTAAGCCATCCAAATTTTCTATTTCTAAACTATTTTTTTTTGAAATTTTTATCAAATCTTCTGGTTTAACAAATTTTTCCCAATCATGAGTTCCAATTGGAAGCCACCCCATAATATATTCAGCACCGATTATTGCAAACATATACGATTTAAGAGTTTTATTTAAAGTTGCAACAAACATTAATCCATTTTTTTTTAGTAATTCTGAACTTTTTTTTATAAAAAAATTTACATCATCTACGTGTTCAATTATTTCCATATTTAAAATTACATCAAATTTTTTTTTTATTTTTAAAATTTCAGGAGAAGAACATATATAATTTATATTAAGATTATTTTTTTTGGCATGAAATTTTGCAACTTGTATATTTTTTTTTGACGCATCTATTCCAACAACTTTGGCTCCCAGTCTGCACATAGGTTCTGAAAGTAAGCCACCGCCACACCCAATATCTAGAATGTCAATTTTTTTTAATGGAGTCTTAGTAGCTTTTATTTTAAAGTGCTTTATTATACTGTCCTTTATATACTCTATTCTAATGGGATTAAACTTGTGTAATGGTTTGAATTTTCCGTTAGGATCCCACCATTGAGACGCAATTTTAGAAAATTTTTCTATTTCTTGTTTATTTATTGTGTTACTTTTCATTGGATATTGACATTACAATCAAGATGTATTTTATCAACATATTTTAATTTTTAAAAAAATTATTATCAATGAAAATTGTTGTTTTAAAATTTGGCGGTACTTCGGTAGGCACGATAGAGAGAATAAAGAAAGTAGCTAATATAATTATTAGTTACATAAGAAAAAGATATAAAGTGATTGTAGTATCCTCAGCTATGAGCGGAATAACAAATGATTTAATTAAAAAATCAAAAAAAATTAGTAATAATTTTGATACATCTGAATATGATGTTTTAGTTTCGACTGGAGAGCAAATTGCATGCTCATTAATTTCAGGTAGATTAAACCATCTTGGCTATAAGTCTAAGTCCTATATGGGATGGCAGATTCCAATAATAACTTCTGGGACATATGGCTCATCTAGAATTACTAATATTAATGTAAAAAAAATAAATAAATTTTTAAAATTAGGAGGAATCCCTGTAATAACGGGCTTTCAGGGAGTAAATTTGAATCTTAGAGTAACAACTTTGGGGAGAGGTGGTTCTGACGCAAGTGCGATTATGTTGTCTAAATTTTTTAAGGCACAAAAATGCATAATATATACTGATGTAGATGGAGTTTATACGACTGACCCTAATGCATTAAAAAATGCTAAAAAAATAAAAATTATTTCTTATGAAGAAATGCTTGAAATGGCATCTCTTGGAGCAAAGGTTATGCAACCAGCCTCAATACAAGATGCCAGACTAAACAGAATTGATATTGATGTAAAATCTTCTTTTAGTAAAAAAAATGGAACTAAAATCACAAAAAAAAAAAATATAATTAGTAATAAAATTATTAGAGGTATATCTTTTACTAAAAATGATGCCAAGGTAACACTTATAGGTATTAAAGATAAACCTGGAATAGCCGCAGCTATATTTAAACCATTATCCCTAAATTCAATAAATGTTGATATGGTTGTACAAAATATATCTGCTAATGGCAAAGAAACTGATTTAACATTTACTATTAAATCTGAAGACTTATATAAAACTCAAAAACTTATAAAAAAAAATAGAAAAATTAAGTTTAGAAATTTAATTTTTGATAAAAATGTGTCTAAAGTCTCAATTATTGGAGTTGGAATGATAACTACTCCCGGTGTAACATACAGAATGTTCCAGGCGTTAGCGAAAAAAAATATAAACATTTTAGTAATATCAACTTCAGAAATAAAAATATCTGTATTGATCAATAAAAAAAATATAACAAAAGCAATTTCTGTATTGCATAAAGAATTTAAACTAGATAAATAAAAATGAGTCTAAGACCGTATAGAGATATAAAAAGAAAAAAAACAAAAGTAATTAATGTTGGTAAAGTTAAAATAGGCGGAACCAATCCAATATCGGTTCAGTCTATGACTAATACTTTAACAACTGATATAAAGTCTACTATTAATCAAATTAACAATATATCAGCTGAAGGTGCTGATATAGTAAGAGTTTCTTGTCCAGACAAAGAGTCAACAGCGGCATTAAAAGAAATAAGCAAACATTCGATGATACCTATTGTAGCCGATATACATTTTCATTATAAGAGAGCTATTGAAGCCGCAGAAAATGGTGCTAAATGTTTAAGAATTAATCCAGGTAATATTGGTGACAAAAATAAAGTAAGGGAAGTAATAACTGCTGCAAAAAATAACGATTGTTCAATTAGAATAGGTGTAAATGCAGGCTCCCTTGAAAAAGATATACTCGAAAAATATAAGGAACCCTGCCCAGAAGCCTTAGTGGAAAGTGCTTTGAGAAATATTAAAATTTTAGAAGATCAAGATTTCTTTAATTTTAAAATAAGCGTTAAATCATCTGATGTTTTTTTAACTACATTTGCTTATAGGCAGCTTTCTAAGGTTTGTGACTATCCATTACATCTAGGTATTACAGAGGCAGGCAGTTTCATTTCAGGCAGTATAAAATCATCTATAGGACTTGGATCGCTTTTAATGGAAGGCATTGGAGATACTATAAGAGTATCCTTGTCAGATGACCCACCGAAAGAAGTAAAAATTGGAAACGAAATACTTAAATCATTGAATTTAAGAAATAGAGGAGTAAAAATCATTTCTTGCCCTTCTTGTGCTAGACAAGCTTTTCCGGTAATAAATACAGTTAAAATATTAGAAGAAAAACTTTCTCACATTAAAACACCTATTACCTTATCTATTATTGGATGTGTAGTAAATGGCCCAGGAGAAGCTGCGATGACTGATATTGGTATTACCGGAGGAGGAAAAGGTAACAATATGCTTTATCTTTCGGGTCTTCAATCTGAAAAAGTTCTAAATAAAGATATAATATCCGAAGTGGTGAGACAGGTGGAAAAAAAATCAGAAGAAATAAAAAATAACAAGTAATGATCCCACTTAATAAAATTAGAGATTTGATCTCGAAACATTCTCTACTTGAAAAAGAATTATCTTCAGGCGAAATTGATAAAAAAAAATTCGCTGAAAAATCAAAAGATTATTCAGATTTAAATGACATTATAAAAGAAGTAAAAGAATATTATTCTTTTGAGGAGAGTAAAAAAGATTTAGAAAAAATTATACAGGATGAGAATAACGAAAAAGATATCAAAGAATTGGCTAATAAAGAGTTAGATGAATTAATAAAAAAAAAAGAAATAAATGAAAAAAAAATAAAGCTATTTTTACTCCCAAAAGATGATGCAGATAAAAAAAATGCAATTATTGAAATAAGGGCTGGAACTGGTGGATTAGAAGCAAGTCTTTTCGCCTCAGATTTATTTAAAATGTACGAAAAAGTTTGTCATAAAAAAAGATGGTCTCTTGAATTAATAAGTATTTCCAAAAGTGATGCTGGAGGACTAAAAGAAGTAATTGCATCAATAAAAGGAAAAAATATTTATTCAACTCTTAAATATGAAAGTGGAGTTCATAGAGTTCAAAGAGTTCCTGATACTGAAACTCAAGGAAGAGTTCACACTTCAGCAGCAACAGTTGCAGTTTTACCAGAGGCTGAAGAAGTCGATGTTAAAATAGAGGAAAAAGATTTAAGAATAGATGTATTTAGAAGTAGTGGGCCTGGAGGGCAAAGCGTCAATACAACAGACTCTGCAGTAAGAATAACTCATATTCCAAGTGGAATTGTTGTAAGTCAACAAGATGAAAAATCACAAATCAGAAACAAGGAAAAAGGTTTAAAAATCTTGAGATCAAGAATCTACGAACTTGAGAGACAAAAAAAAGAAGAGGAAAGATCCAAAGATAGAAAAAGCAAAATTGGAACAGGAGACAGATCAGAAAGAATTAGAACATATAACTTCCCTCAAGGCAGAGTTACTGATCATAGAATTAATCTAACATTACATAAATTAGATGAATTTTTAGAAGGAGAAATATTTGACGAAATGATAGAAAATCTCAATTTACAAGCACAAGAGGAAAAACTAGTTTCTTTAAATTAAATGAATATAGAAAAAACTATTATTGGAGGTGCACAATCATTAAAAAATAGCAATATTAAAAATCCTTATCTTGATTCTGAATTGTTGATGTTAAAAGTGATTAATAAAGATAGAAAATATATAATTTTGAATTCAAAAAAAAAATTAAGTTCTAAATATTTAGAAAATTTTAAAAATTTAGTTTGTAGAAGAAAGAGGAGAGAACCAATTGCTTATTTAATAAATTCAAAGGAGTTTTGGAAGCAAAAATATTTTATTAATAAACATGTTTTAATTCCTAGGCCAGACTCAGAAATCTTAGTAGAAGAAACTTTAAAATTGTACGAAAAGAAAAAAAAAATAAACCTGCTAGATGTTGGAACTGGTTCTGGATGCTTGCTATTATCGATTTTGAAAGAAAGAAAAAATTTTTTAGGAACTGGAGTTGATATTTCTAAAAATGCTATAAATACTGCCCAATTTAATGCAAAAGTGCAAAAATTAAACAATAGAGTTAAATTTTATATTTCAGATATTGACAAATTTTTGATTGGTAAATATGATCTAATTTTATCTAATCCACCATATATAAAAAAGTTTGATTTAAAATACTTGGATGAAGATATATTGTTGTATGAGCCAAAGGTGGCTTTAGATGGTGGTAGCGATGGTTTTTCAGAAATTACAAAAGTAATTAATAAAGCCTCGGATTTGATAAAAAGAAATGGCAAGTTTATTTTAGAGATAGGCTATAACCAAAAAAATGAAACAATAAATAGATTGATAAATAAAAATTTTTATATAAATAAAATTGTTAAGGACTATGGAAAAAATGATCGTTGTATAATTAGTACAAAGATTTAATAATAATAGATTTAATGGTAATTTTTAAAAACACAAATAGAAGAGGAAGATTTAGAAACAACGATCGAGGTTTTAAGAGAAATAATGGAGATGTTTCTAAATTTAAATCTGATTTTTCAACAAATTCAAATTTTCAAAGAAAAACACCGGGAAGAAATAATCATAATGCCCCTAAATTAAGAGAAAAATATAACGATTTGGCACGTGAGGCTCTTGCAAATGGTGACAAGATATTATCTGAAAATTATTTTCAGCACGCTGATCATTTTGCTAGAATAATCGAGGAAAAAGAAAATAAAAGAGCAGCTGTAAATTCAGAAGTTAATAAAGCTGAAAAAAAAGATACGACCGAAAACCAAAAAATAGAAAAGCAAATAATTAATAATTAGATTATTTCAAACCTACTATAAGTTCTGATTTTAAAACATCAAGTTTGATTCTTTCAATTTCAAATAATTTTCTTTCTTTACCTTTTAAAATTTTTCCCGAAGGAAGCTTTAATGTTTGAGAATTTATTTTTTTCCCATTTTCAATAACTTCATAATGAAGATGTGGGCCTGTGGATTTACCAGTCGATCCAACATAACCAATTACTTGACCTTGCTTAACTCTACGTCCTTGTCTCATGCCATTAGCAAATTTTGACATATGTGCATAAACTGTTGAGTAAGTAGAGTTATGTTTTATTTTTATACAATTTCCACCACCACCACACCATTTCGCTCTAATTATTACGCCATCGCCTGACGCCATTATTGGAGTTCCTTCTGGTGCAGCAAAATCTGTTCCTCTATGCATTTTATTGAATCCATCGATAGGATGTTTTCTCATACCAAAACTTGATGAAAGTCTAGCCCCATTTATTGGAGTTTTCATTAAAGCTTTTTTAATACTTTTTCCGCTAAAGTCATAATGGCCTTCACTTTTTTTATATTTAAAATAATAAAGAGGATTACTTTGTTCTCTCAAAACTAAGTCTGCAAAAATTATATTTCCAGTATCAAATATTTTTCCATCATCGTCCTCAAAAATCTCATACATTATTTGAAAAGAGTCATTTTTTCTTATATCTCTTTGAAAATCTACTTGGAAACCATAGACTCTAGCAAATTCCACAATAAGATTTATTGGTATTTTTAAATTTTCTGCAGTTTTATAAAGACTATGTGTAATTCTTCCCTCTTTAAAATTTATTTTTTTATTTAGATTTGTAACTATTTCTCTATGATAAAATGTATCATTTTTTAGGTTTCTATTAATTTCTATTCTTTTTGTTTTTGATACTGGATACAAAAGGTAAGAAATTTTATTATTTTTAGACCGCTCAATTGTAAATTTTATAACTTGATTTATTTTAAGTTTATTTTTATTTTTCAATTTTGATAAAGTAGTATTAATTTTTCTAATTTCTTTATTTGAAATTTCATATTTTTTTAAAATACTATTAAAACTTTCTCCTTTTGATACTTTGTGGCTTATATTTCTATATTTTGGTTTTAGGTTATTAAAAATATGTTCTAAACTTTTTTGGAAATAAATATTATTACTTAAACTTATAAAATTTTGTATAGTTTTTTCTTTATTAAAATTATAAATTTGAGTACTTGTGCCAGCAATAATGATAAGAATAAAAAGTAAAAAAAACTCTATGTTTTTACTTATTAATTTTTGAATTTTATGTATGTAAATTTTCATATAAATTCACTAATTATTAAATTAGGAGGTTTAAAAAATCAAAAAAAACCCTCAATTTATAAGCATTTTTGCAGTTTTTTTTGTTAGTTAACTGCTTGATTTACTTATATTTTAGACTATAAGCGTCACACTTTCTCAATAAAATTATTGTGAATTATTAGGTTTTTTAGCCTAATTAGCTATTTTAGAAGTTAAAATTAAGAAGAGAAGTGTGGGCGGTTAAGGTTACCAAAATTTGTCGTACACACTTCAACATTATATAAATTTTATTCTTAGAATTTATATAGAAGCTAGTGTGCGCCGTTTTTAAACTTGAGAGTTTGATCATGGCTCAGAACGTACGCTGGCGGCACGCCTAATACATGCAAGTCGAACGAAGTAGCAATACTTAGTGGCAGACGGGTGAGTAACATGTGGGTATCTTCCCTTTGGTGAGGAATAACACGAGGAAACTTGTGCTAATACCTCATAAGTCTTTACGGAGAAAGCTTTATGCGCCATTGGATGAGCCTGCACTTGATTAGTTTGTTGGTGGGGTAATGGCCTACCAAGACTTTGATCAATAGCTGATTTGAGAGGATGATCAGCCACATTGGGACTGAGACACGGCCCAAACTCCTACGGGAGGCAGCAGTAGGGAATCTTGCACAATGGAGGAAACTCTGATGCAGCGATGCCGCGTGAGTGAAGAAGGCCCTTGGGTTGTAAAGCTCTTTCGTCGGGGAAGAAAATGACTGTACCCGAATAAGAAGGTCCGGCTAACTTCGTGCCAGCAGCCGCGGTAATACGAAGGGACCTAGCGTAGTTCGGAATTACTGGGCTTAAAGAGTTCGTAGGTGGTTAAAAAAGTTGGTGGTGAAATCCCAGAGCTTAACTCTGGAACTGCCATCAAAACTTTTTAGCTAGAGTATGATAGAGGAAAGCAGAATTTCTAGTGTAGAGGTGAAATTCGTAGATATTAGAAAGAATACCGATTGCGAAGGCAGCTTTCTGGATCATTACTGACACTGAGGAACGAAAGCATGGGTAGCGAAGAGGATTAGATACCCTCGTAGTCCATGCCGTAAACGATGTGTGTTAGACGTTGGGAATTTATTTTCAGTGTCGCAGCGAAAGCAATAAACACACCGCCTGGGGAGTACGACCGCAAGGTTAAAACTCAAATGAATTGACGGGGACCCGCACAAGTAGTGGAGCATGTGGTTTAATTCGAAGATACGCGCAGAACCTTACCAACACTTGACATGTTCGTCGCGACTTTAAGAGATTAAAGTTTTCGGTTCGGCCGGACGAAACACAGGTGCTGCATGGCTGTCGTCAGCTCGTGTCGTGAGATGTTGGGTTAAGTCCCGCAACGAGCGCAACCCTTACTTTTAGTTGCCATCATTTAGTTGGGCACTCTGAAAGAACTGCCAGTGATAAGCTGGAGGAAGGTGGGGATGACGTCAAGTCCTCATGGCCCTTACGTGTTGGGCTACACACGTGCTACAATGGTATCTACAACAGGATGCAAGACGGCGACGTTTAGCAAATCCTAAAAAGATACCTCAGTTCGGATTGCACTCTGCAACTCGAGTGCATGAAGCTGGAATTACTAGTAATCGTGGATCAGCGTGCCACGGTGAATGCGTTCCCGGGTCTTGTACACACCGCCCGTCACACCATGGGAGTTGGTTCTACCTTAAGGCAAAGTTTAAAAACTTTGACCACGGTATAGTCAGCGACTGGGGTGAAGTCGTAACAAGGTAGCCGTAGGGGAACCTGCGGCTGGATTACCTCCTTTCTAAGGATGAATGAAATTTAAATTTCGTTCTAAATAATTAACAGGTTAATGTTGACCGCCCGCATTTCTCTTCTTAAAATTTAGTGTTTCTTTTCTGAATGGGGGCCGGTAGCTCAGTTGGTTAGAGCACACCCTTGATAAGGGTGGGGTCGAAAGTTCGAGTCTTTCTCGGCCCACCAATTTTAAATGGGGGGATTAGCTCAGCTGGGAGAGCGCCTGATTTGCATTCAGGAGGTCAGCGGTTCGATCCCGCTATCCTCCACCAAAAAAGAAATACTTAGTTATTAAAATTGTAAATAAAATAATTATTATCAATATCTATATCCGATTGTTCGAATAGATGAACAATCAAATAATGTTCGATAAAACGAACATTTTAATAAAAATTTGATTCAACACAGAATTTTTTTCTGTGCATAAATCAAGCGTTTAAGGGCGTGTGGCGGATGCCTTGGCACTGAAAGACGACGAAGGACGTGGTATACTGCGATAAGTTTCGGGGAGCTGTATGCAGGCTTTGATCCGAAAATTTCCGAATGGGGAAACCCTCCACTTTATGTGGAACTTTAAACTGAATTCATAGGTTTAAAGAGAAAACCTGGAGAACTGAAACATCTAAGTAACCAGAGGAAAAGAAATCAATTGAGATTCCGTTAGTAGTGGCGAGCGAAAATGGAATAGGCCAGTAGTTTTATTAAAAAAATTTGAATAGTTTGGAAAAACTAACCACAGAGGGTGATAGTCCCGTAAAAGTAATGTTTAATAAAACTCATGAGTAAAGCGGGACACGTGAAATCTTGCTCGAATATAGGGGGACCACCCTCTAAGCCTAAATACTCTTCAGTGACCGATAGTGAACAAGTACCGTGAGGGAAAGGTGAAAAGAACCCCTATTAGGGGAGTGAAATAGAACCTGAAACTGCATGCCTACAATCAGTCGAAGCTCTTTTTAGAGTGACGGCGTACCTTTTGTATAATGGGTCAGTGACTTAATTTATTAAGCAAGCTTAAGCCATCTAGGTGTAGGCGCAGCGAAAGCGAGTCTTAATAGGGCGATTAGTTTAATGAATTAGACCCGAAAACGAATGAGCTTACCATGGGCAGGTTGAAAGCAAGGTAACACTTGCCGGAGGACCGAACCAGTTGACGTTGAAAAGTCTTTGGATGACTTGTGGTAAGGGGTGAAAGGCCAACCAAATTCGTAGATAGCTGGTTTTCCGCGAAAACTATTTAGGTAGTGCGTTGAATAAATATATGTTTAGAGGTAGAGCACTAAATGGGCTAGGGGGAAGAGATTCTTACCAAACCTAATAAAACTCCGAATGCTAAACATAGTTCTTCAACAGACAGACTGTGGGTGCTAAGGTCCATGGTCGAGAGGGAAAGAGCCCAGACCACCAGATAAGGTCCCAAAATTATGATTAAGTGTGAAAGGATGTGGAAATTCCTTAACAGCCGGGAGGTTGGCTTAGAAGCAGCCATCCTTTAAAGATAGCGTAACAGCTCACCGGTCTAATAGAGTTTCTGCGCCTAAGATGTAACGGGGCTAAAATCATATACCGAATCTGTGGATTTATAATTTCTTCGGAAATTATAACTGGTAGCGGAACGTTCTGTAAGCCTGTGAAGGGATATCCGTGAGGAATCCTGGAGGTATCAGAAGTGCGAATGCTGACATAAGTAACGATAAACGAAGTGAAAAACTTCGTCGCCGAAAATCCAAGGGTTTCTGCGCAAGGTTAATCCGCGCAGAGTTAGTCGGCACCTAAGGCGAGGGCGAGAGCCGTAGTCGATGGAAATAAGGTTAATATTCCTTAACCAGATGGTAGTGACGGATTTTGTAAGTTGTGAGTTCTTAATGGATTGAACTTGCTACGAAAAAGTCCCAAGAAATAGCTCCATCATTAGACCGTACCCTAAACCGACACAGGTGGATTAATAGAGTATATTTAGGCGCTTGAGAGAATGATGTTGAAGGAACTCGGCAAAATGCTTCTGTAACTTCGGGATAAAGAAGACCTTTTTGTAGGCAACTATAAAGAGGTGGCACAAGCCAGGGAGAAGCGACTGTTTATCAAAAACACAGGACTCTGCTAACACGTAAGTGGATGTATAGGGTCTGACGCCTGCCCGGTGCTGGAAGGTTAATGCGATGGGTGCAAGCTCATTTCTGAAGCCCCAGTAAACGGCGGCCGTAACTATAACGGTCCTAAGGTAGCGAAATTCCTTGTCGGGTAAGTTCCGACCTGCATGAATGGCGTAACGATTTCTCCGCTGTCTCCAACATCAACTCAGTGAAATTGAATTCTCCGTGAAGATGCGGAGTTCGCGTAGTTAGACGGAAAGACCCCGTGCACCTTTACTGCAACTTTACATTGGTGTTAGGAAAAACATATTTAGCATAGGAGGGAGACATTGAAGCAAGAGCGTCAGCTTTTGTGGAGTCACCAGTGAAATACCTCTTTTGTTTTTCTTGGCATCTAACTGATAGCCGTTATCCGGCATCAAGACATTGTATGGTGGGTAGTTTGACTGGGGCGGTCGCCTCCCAAATAGTAACGGAGGCGTGCGAAGGTAAGCTCAGAACGGTCAGAAATCGTTCGTAGAGTGCAATGGCATAAGCTTGCCTGACTGTGAGACTGACAAGTCGAGCAGAGTCGAAAGACGGTCATAGTGATCCGGTGGTTCTGAGTGGAAGGGCCATCGCTCAACGGATAAAAGGTACGCCGGGGATAACAGGCTGATACTGCCCAAGAGCTCATATCGACGGCAGTGTTTGGCACCTCGATGTCGGCTCATCACATCCTGGGGCTGGAGCAGGTCCCAAGGGTTTGGCTGTTCGCCAATTAAAGTGGTACGTGAGCTGGGTTCAGAACGTCGTGAGACAGTTCGGTCCCTATCTGCTATGCGTGTAGAAGAATTGAGAGGAGCTGACCCTAGTACGAGAGGACCGGGTTGGACATACCACTGGTGGACCGGTTGTAGCGCCAGCTGCAGTGCCGGGTAGCTAAGTATGGACGAGATAACTGCTGAAAGCATCTAAGCGGGAAACTCACCTCAAAACTAGTTCTTCCTATAGAGCCGTGGTAGACCACCACGTTGATAGGCTGGATGTGGAAGCGCAGTAATGCGTGCAGCTGACCAGTACTAATAGCTCAATTGGCTTGATTTATGCACTGAAAAAAATTTTGAATTTAGATATTTCATTAAAAATCGCAAATTTTAGTTTACTGTTCAAATTTTGAACGTTATAAATGTTCGATAATTTAAACAATATGACAGACGATCAAGATCATTTTAATACATTAAGAAAAATTAAATCAAATCCAAATAGTTCACAAAGAGAGCTTGCTTCAGAGCTGGGATTTAGTTTGGGCAAACTAAACTACTGCCTTAAATCGCTTAGGAATAAAGGATTAATTAAAATCAATAATTTTAAAAAAAATCCAAATAAATTTGGTTATGCATATATTTTAACACCAAAAGGTCTTTCTCGGAAAACCAGACTTACACTCAATTTTATGAAAAGAAAAATGCAAGAGTATGATGAACTTAAATCAGAAATTGAGGATAATAAATAAGCTATTATGAAAAATAAATATTTTTTTCAAAAATATTATGATGGGATTTCTGAGATTTCAAACTTTATAGACAAAAAAAAATTAGAGAAATTAGTTTTATCATTAAAAAATCTAAGAAATAAAAAAGGCAGAGTTTTTTTTCTTGGTGTGGGTGGTAGTGCCGCAAACTCTTCTCACGCTGTAAACGATTTTAGAAAATTATGCGGTATAGAATGTTACTCGCCTGTGGATAATGTATCAGAATTAACTGCAAGAATTAACGATGAAGGATGGAATTCAAGCTTTTCTAATTGGCTCAATATTTCAAATTTAAATTCAAAAGATGCGCTCTTTGTCTTTTCTGTTGGAGGAGGTGATTTAGAAAAGAAAGTAAGTGTTAATCTAATTGAAGCAGTTAAATTTGGAAAAAAAAAGGGAGCAAAAATATTTGGAGTTATTGGAAGAAAAAAAAGTTTTGTTTATAAAAATGGAGATAATGTTATTTTGGTTCCTGAAATAAATAAAAAACTTAGAACTCCATATACAGAAGCTTTTCAAGCTGTGATTTGGCACTCTTTAGTAAGTCATCCATTACTTCAATTAAATAAAACAAAATGGTGAAAATAATTCAAAATGAAAAAAATACAGAAATTTAAATTAAAGATATTTGCTGATGGAGCAGATTTAAAAGATTTTAAATTTTTTAAAAAAAATAATTTAATAAAAGGATTTACAACAAACCCTTCTTTAATGAGAAAATCAGGAGTAAAAGACTATAAAAAATTTTCAAAGCAAGTTTTAAAAATAGTAAAAAATAAACCAGTATCTTTTGAAATATTTGGAGACGATTTAAAATCAATTGAATATCAAAGTAGAGTGATTTCTAGTTGGGCAAAGAATGTTTATGTAAAAATTCCAATAGTAAACACTAAAAATAATTTGAATGTATCTTTAATAGGAAAGCTCAACAAACAAGGAATAAAGATAAACGTCACAGCTATTTTTACAAAAGAACAAACAAGGAAATTACTTAAAAAAATTGGAAAAAAAACTAAATTGATAATTTCTGTTTTTGCAGGAAGAATTGCAGATACCGGTGTTGATGCCGAAAAAGAAATAAAAAAACATATACAGTTAAGTAAAAAATTTAAAAACGTTGAAATATTGTGGGCAAGCGTAAGAGAACCTTACAATATAATCCAAGCTGAAAAAACTAAATGTCATATAATTACAGTCCCACCTTCAATTTTAAATAAATTAAAAATATTTAACAAAAATTTGAATATATATTCAAAAGAAACTGTTAAATCTTTTTATGATGATGCCCAAAGATCAGGATATACAATTTAATAATGGTTAAAAAAATTTTTGTCACAGGAGGAGCGGGTTACATTGGAAGTTTGTTGATACCTTTTTTGTTAAAAAAGGGCCATAAAGTAAAAGTTTATGACACTCTTTTTTTTGGTTCTGATTTTTTTAAAAAAAATCAAAATTTAATGATTGTAAAAGGAGATATTAGAGATACTAAAAAACTTAAAAAAGAATGTAATGGTTATGATGTTTTTCTTCATCTAGCATGCATTTCAAATGATGCGAGCTATGTTCTTGATGAAAATTTATCAAAATCAATTAATTTTGATTCGTTCGAGCCTATGGTTAAGGCAGCGAAAGAAGTTAAAATTAAAAGGTTTATATACGCTTCTACAAGCTCAGTGTATGGTATTTCAAATGAAAAAAATGTAAAAGAGGATCATCCATTAGTACCTTTAACTTTGTACAATAAATATAAAGGATTATGTGAACCAATATTACTTGAAAATATAGATAATAATTTTGAAGGAGTTATATTTCGACCCGCAACAGTATGTGGCTACGCACCAAGACTTAGATTAGATTTATCTGTAAACATTTTAACCAATCATGCATATAACAAAAATAAAATAACTGTATTTGGCGGCAATCAATTAAGACCAAATCTAAATATAAAAGACTACTGTTTGGCAGTGGAGCTATTAATTAACTCAGATAAAAAAAAGGTTAATAAAGAAATATTTAATATAGGATATGAAAATATGTCAATTTTAAAAATAGCTGAACTAGTTCAGCAAGTATTTAAAAAAAAATATTCAAAAAAAATTGAAATTATCAAAACTCATTCAGATGATAATAGGTCATATCATATTAATTCCGATAAAGTAAAATATAAATTAGGTTTTATTCCAAAATTTACTATTACCGACGCTATAGAAAGTATATTGGATGCGTTTGAGTCTAATAAAATTAAAAATAGCTTTGATAATGACATATACTTTAATGTTAAAAGAATGCAAAATTTAAATGTTAAATAAAAAAGTAGCAATTGTAACTGGTGGAGCGGGATTTATAGGTAGTCATATGGTTGATCTTCTAATCCTTAAAAAATTTAAAGTTTTTGTTATAGATGATCTATCCGGCGGTCATTTAAAAAATTTATATAAACATAAAAAAAATAAAAATTTAAAATTTATAAAAAAAGACATAAATAAAATAAACTCAAAAGATTTAAGGATATCAAATGTAGACTATATTTATCACTTTGCTGGAAAAGGAGACATTGTTCCATCAATTGAAAACCCTGAGGAATATATTAAAACAAATGTTTTGGGCACATTAAATGTTTTACAACTTGCTAGATCACTAAAAGTAAAAAAATTCCTATATGCTGCGTCATCTTCTTGCTATGGTTTAGCAAAAGTGCCAACTAAAGAAAATCACAAGTTAGATCCGCAATACCCATATGCTATTAGTAAATTAATAGGAGAACAACTTTCATTTCATTGGCATAAGGTATATAAATTACCAGTCATCTCTATTAGAATATTTAATGCATATGGCCCCAGAGTAAGAACTACAGGGGTGTACGGTGCAGTATTTGGAGTGTTTTTAAAACAAAAACTTGAGGGAAAACCATTTACTTTAGTTGGCAATGGAAGCCAAAAAAGAGATTTTTTACACGTAAGAGATGTAGCTAATGCTTTCTACTTATCTTCAATAAGCAAATATAAAAACAAGACCTATAATCTTGGAGCAGGTTCCCCAAATTCTATAATTGACTTGATCAAAATATTAAAAGGTAAAATTACTAAAATTCCAAAAAGACCTGGAGAGCCTGAATGTACTTGGGCAGATATAAGCAAAATAAAAAAAGAAATTAAATGGAGGCAAAAAGTTGATTTTAAATCTGGTATTGAGGAAATGATGTTGAATATTCTTGACTGGAAAAATGCTCCATTGTGGAGTCCAAAAAGAATAAAAAAAGCAACAAAAAGTTGGTTTAAGTATTTAAATTAATTAAAATAATGAAAGATCAATTTTATACAAAATACAAACACAAAATAGTAAAACTAAACTATTTACTTTCTAAGTTAAAAAAAATAAAAAATAAAAAAATTGTAATGTGCCACGGCGTTTTTGATGTTGTGCATCCTGGACATGTAAGACACCTTGTTTACGCAAAATCTAGAGCAGATATACTTATTGTAAGCCTAACTGCAGATAAGTTTATTAAAAAAGGAGTATATAGACCACATGTCCCAGAAAAAATTCGAGCTCTTAATCTTGCGGCCTTTGAGATGGTTGATTATGTCTTAATCGATAATCACAAAACATCAATATACAATATAAATAAAATTAAACCAGATTTTTTTGCAAAAGGTTTTGAATATGATCCAAAGAAAAAACAACCAATTGAAACCCAAGAGGAAATTATAAATCTAAAAAAACATGGTGGCAAAATGATCTTTACACCAGGAGATGTGGTTTACTCTTCCACTCAATTTCTAAAAATATCTGAACCAAATATTAAATATGAAAAATTACTGGAATTAATGAAATCCAATAAAATCAAATTTTCTAATTTAAAAAATGTAGTTAAAAAATTTAAAAAATTAAAAATACATGTAATTGGTGACACCATTGTTGATGAATTTTTGTATACAATGCTTATTGGTGGTCAAGTTAAAACCCCAACTTTAAGTTTACTAGAGGGCAAATTATCAAAATTTGTTGGTGGTGCAGCTATAGTAGCAGCCCATATGGCTGCAACAGGTGCAAAAGTTACTTTTACATCCCTTTTAGGTAAAGATGAAAATAAAAAATTTGTAACCAAGAGTCTTAAAAAGTATAATATTAAATTAAATATCTTTTCTGAAATCAATAGACCAACTACAACAAAAAAAGTAATTATTAACGAAAACCACCGCTTAGTTAAGATTGATAGATTAGACAACACTCCAATTAACGAAACGACAATAAAAAAAATTCTTTCAAAAATTAAAAGTACCAATTCTGGAGCTGTTGTATTTAGTGATTTTAGACATGGAATTTTTAACAAAGGTAGTATTTCCTTGTTCACAAATGCAATTAATAAAAAATGTTTTAAAGTAGCGGATAGCCAAGTTGCAACAAGATGGGGAAATATTACAGAATTTAAAAATTTTGATCTAATTACACCTAACGAAAAAGAGGCAAGATTTGCAGTTGGAGACCAAGATTCTACAGTCGATAGACTTACTCAATTAGTTTATGAAAGTTCAAACTTTAAAAACATAATTCTGAAGCTAGGAAAAAAAGGAATTTATTCTTTATCTAAAACATTGAATGAAGAGCACAAGGGTTATTCAATAGATACTTTTGCAAATAATGTTTTAGATCCAGTTGGTTCTGGAGATGCTTTATTAGCTTATTCAACTTTATCTATTTTAACCACTAAATCACTATTGATTTCATCAATTATTGGATCTTTTGCTGCAGCTATTGCCTGTGAAAATAATGGAAATGAGACTATCACCATAGATCAGTTAATTAAAAAAATTTCAGAAATAGAGAAGTTATCCAAAAATATTTAAAAATGAAAAAAACTTTTAACTATGTTGTAATTGGAATGGGTGTCCAAGGGCTTAAGAGAGCAAATTTTGAGAAAAAGAATTTTGTTGGATTTGTAGATCCAAATAACAAGAAAGCAAAATTTGAAAAAATATCTAAAGTACCTTTAGAAACTTATAATTCAGCATTTGTATGCACGCCTGATAATAAGAAAGAAAAAATTATAAACTATCTGCTCAAAAACAAAAAAAATGTTTTAGTTGAAAAGCCCCTTTACTTTAAAGATAAAAATGTAATAAAAAAATTATATGCATTAGCAAGAAAAAATAAAGTTGTCCTTTATACTGCTTATAATCATAGATTCGAACCTCATCTAAAAAAAATTAAATATTTAATCAAAAAAAAAAAAATTGGAAAAATATATCTATGTAATATTTTTTATGGAAATGGAACATCGTTGCTTGTAAAAAAAAGCCCTTGGAAAGATAAAGGCAAAGGTATAATTTTAGATTTAGGATCACATTTAATAGATTTGAGTGATTACTTATTTGCATTAAAAAAAAAAGAAAGTTTTAAATTAATCGACAATATAAAATTTGAGAATTTATCACCTGATTACTCAAGGTTTTCTTATTACGGTAAAAAACTTCAAATTAACTTTGAGATGTCTTATTGCATTTGGAAAAATAGCTTTTTTCTCGATTTAATTGGCAAGAATGGATCAATTCATATGAAATGTCTTTGTAAATGGGGACCTTCTGAATTAATTATCAGAAAAAGAATTAAACCATCAGGCATACCAAAATCAAAAAATTTTAAAATTAAATTAAAAGACCCAACATGGGAAGAAGAATATTTATATTTTAAAAAAAAAGTTACAGACAAAAAAGTTAAAAACAATGAAGAAAAAGATATTTGGATTAATAATATACTAAATTTACTTACTTAATATGAATATAAGTTTTTTTGGATTATCACATTTAGGACTAAACTATTTAGCCGCATCAGCATCTAAAGGATTCAAAGTGGTTGGGTATGATGAAAATAAAAACTTAATAAAAAAATTACAATTAAAAAAAAAAATTTTTCAAGAGCCTCTTTTATTTGAAAATTTAAAAAAATTTAAAAAAAATATTACTTTTACGAATAATATTAATGATTTAAAAAAAAGTAAAATTATATTTATTTCATCAGATGTTGAAACAAATAAACATGGAAAAAGTGACGTAAAAAAAATAAAGAAAAATATTTCAACTATAAAATCAAAATTTAAAAATAAAAATTTAATTATATTGTCTCAAGTAAAACCAGGATTTACATCAAATCTAATCTGGAATAAGAGTAAACTATTTTATCAAGTTGAAACATTAGTGTTTGGAGAAGCTTTCAAAAGAGCTTTAAATCCTGAAAGGATTATATTGGGAGTAGATAAAACATTGAAAAAAATTAATGCAGAGGTTCAAAAATTTTACAGAAGATTTAATTGTCCAATTATCAAGACAGATTATAATACTGCAGAAATAATAAAAATTTCAATTAATCTGTATTTGATATCATCAATTTCAACTACAAACTTACTTTCAAGCATTGTAAAAAAAATTAATGGAAACTGGCCAGATTTAGAAAGTGCTTTGAGGTTGGATAAAAGAATAGGCAAATACGCTTATTTAAAGCCCGGGTTGGGAATTTCCGGAGGTAATCTTGAAAGGGATTTGTTCAATATTTCAGGTATTTCTAAGCAAAAAGGAATTTCAAATGAACTATTTGAAATATTCAAAAAAAATTCAATAAACCAAAAATTATGGCCTTATAAGATTTATAGAAGATATTTTAAAAAGGTGAAAGGTATTAAGCTAGGTATTTTAGGATTAGCATATAAAAAAAATACGAATTCAATTAAAAATTCTCCCTCATTAGAATTAATAAAAAAAATAAAAAAAAATAAAGTTTTTATATATGACCCAATTGTTAAAAAAATAAGAAAGCAAAAAAATGTAATTATTTCGAAGAATACTAAAGAGGTAATAAATAATACAGATATTTTGTTTATTATGACACCCTGGGATGAGTTTAAAAAAATTGACATTAATATAATAAAAAAAAGTAAAATAAAAAAAATTGTAGATCCTTTTGGCCTTCTTTTATTTAGGAAAAATTTTTTTATAAATAATAAAATTAAATATTATTCACTTATTTAAAATGAAAAAAAAATTAATAATATTAGGTGGTGGAGGTTTTATTTCAAGTCATGTTGAAAAAATTTGCAGGCAAAAAAATAAAAAATATGTTGCTTTTAAAAGAAAAAAAATAGACTTAACCAAAATGTCAAATGTAAAAAAAGTTAAAAAAAGTATTAATCCAAAAGATGTAATTTTTTTTGTTGCTGCAAAAGCGCCTGCAAAAGATTTGTTTATGTTTAATCAAAATGTTAAAATGGTTAAAAACTTTTGCAAAGTATTTAATGAAAATAATTTTAGTAAAATCATTTATTTAAGTTCAGATGCTGTTTATTCTGACAGCAAAAAAAAACTCAAAGAGACTTCATTAAAAAAACCAAAAAGTTTTCATGGACTAATGCATTTAACAAGAGAAAAAATTATAAAAAAAAATTTTTCAATTAAAAAAATATTAATTTTACGACCTACGCTAGTATATGGAAAAAAAGATCCACATAATGGCTATGGTCCTAATAAATTTTTGAAAGAGGCAAAAACTAAAAGAAAAATACATATTTTTGGAAAAGGTGAGGAATTAAGAGACCACATTTGGGTTAAAGATTTAGCAAATATTATTTTTAGAATGATTTTTTCAAATCAACATGGAGAATTTAATTGCACAACAGGAAAATTAATTTCATTTTATTCAATCGCCAAAACAATTAAAAAAATTAAAAAAATTAAAATCATACATATTAAAAGAAAAGGAAAAATGCCTCATAATGGATATCGTCCAATTAGTAATCTTAAAATTCGAAAACTTTTCCCAAATTATAAATTTAAAACTTTTTCAGAAATAATAAATAAACTATAAAAAATTAACTATGGCAGAAATTAACCTTCTTTCGTCTATTCCGAAATCCAGAAGATCTGTTTCAGAAAGAAAAGAGGCAAAAACTCAAGAACATATAAATATTTCAAGAATGTATGGAAAAGAATATTTTGACGGCTCGAGAGAGTATGGTTACGGTGGATATAAATATGACGGAAGATGGATTGCTGTTGCAAAAGATATTATTAAACACTTTAATTTACACAAAGGGCAAAAAGTTTTAGATGTAGGATGCGCAAAAGGATTCTTGGTAAAAGATTTAGTTGACTTAGGAATGGATGCTTTTGGAATAGATATTTCAAAATATGCAATAGAAAATTCTGTAAAAGGTATTAAGGATCGATTATTCGTTGGAAATGCCAATAAATTAGAATTTAGAGACTCCGAATTTGATGCTGTTATATCAATAAATACTATACATAATCTTATAAGAGAAGAATGTAAAATAGCTATTTTGGAGATGCAAAGAGTTTGTAAGAATAAAAAAAATATATTTATTCAGGTTGACTCATACAAAAATGAAAATCAAAAAAAAATATTTGAAAGCTGGGTTTTGACAGCTAAATTTTATGGTTACCCGAATGAATGGTTGGAACTTTTTAAGGAATGCAATTATAATGGGGATTATTTTTGGACAATAATTGAATAATGATTAGTAATATTAATATAAATCCAGAATTTGATTTTGAACAATCTAAAAAAAGATGCAATCTTTATAGAAAAAGAATTTTAGATATTTCCCAAACAGTATCTGCTTTACATGCTGGTGGTGCATTTTCATGTGCAGAGATATTAGATGTCATTTATTATGGATTAATGAGAAAAAAAAATGAAAATGAATTTTTAGATGATTTTATTTTATCAAAAGGACACAGCAGTATACTACAATATTTGATATTAAATGATTTTGGATTTCTCAGCAATGAAGATATAGACTTATATTGCAAGCCAGGTGGAAAACTTGGATGTCATCCGGATTATGGTGTTCCAGGAATTGGTGCTTCCACAGGTTCTTTGGGTCATGGCATGGGAATTGCGACAGGTATCGCTCAGTCCTTTAAAATATCTAATTCAGGCAGTATTGTTTATGTGGTCATAAGTGATGGTGAGTTGCAGGAGGGGTCAACTTGGGAGTCAATGATGATGGCAGCAAATTTGAATTTAGATAATATAGTGTGTATTTTGGATCATAATGGTTCCCAGTCTTTTGGTAGCACAAAAGAGACACATCCAAAATTTTATCCTATCAGGGAAAAAATTGAAGGTTTTAATTGGCAATGTTTTGAAGTTGATGGACATTCCCAAAAAGAAATTTGTTCTGTTTTTGATCAAAAGATTGAAAAAAAACCACTGTTCATAATTTGCAATACAGTTAAAGGCAAAGGAATATCCTTTATGGAAAATAAACCAATCTGGCACTATAGGTCTCCCTCAAAAGAGGAATATAAAATAGCATTAAAAGAATTAGGATATTCCTCATGAGAAATTATTTTGCAGAAGCACTTTACAATGAAGCAAAGCAGGATAGTAAAATTTGTGTAGTCGTTGCTGATATTTCCCCTGCAGGATCTATGCAAAAATTTAGAGAGGAATTTCCAGATAGATTTATTAATTGTGGTGTTGCAGAACAATCGATGATTGGAATAGCTGCAGGACTAGCTTTAAAAGGATATAGACCTTTTTGTTACACAATAGCAACTTTTACAATTTATAGACCTTTTGAGATGGTAAGAGTAGATTTGTGTTATCAAAATTTACCGGTCACAATTATTGGAATGGGTGCTGGATCAATTTATTCTACTTTAGGTGGAACACACCAATCTATTGAAGATATATCTATAGCAAGCTCAATACCAAACATGCAAGTAATAGCACCATGCGATCCACTTGAAATGAAAGAGGCAACAAAATGGTGTGCAACAAAAAATAGAGGACCTGTATATATGAGGCTTGGAAAAGTTGGGGAGCCTATATTAACACAAAATGCAATAGACAAGTTTGATTTTGGAAAAATTCGATATATAGAAAAAGGAACTGAAACTGCAATTTTATCATACGGTGTAACGACTAAATTAGCCAAAGAATTACACGATGAACTAAAAAAAAAAGGTAAAAAGAATTCACTTATTTCTTGTCACACTTTAAAACCCTTAGATATTGATGGTGTTAAAGATATATTAAACAATCATGAAAAAATAATAATTGTTGAAGAACATGTTCCACATGGAGGATTATCCTCAAGAGTAAAAGAGATAGCTCAAGATTATAAAATAAATAAAGATATAAAGAGCTTTACATTACAAGATAAATTTTTCCATTTTTATGGAAATCATAATCAATTGTTAGATTTGCATGGACTTTCTTTGAAGAAGATCTTAGAAAAAATCTAGTTTTAATGAAAAAAAAATTGAAAATAGTAGCATCTTCAAGACAAGAAATTAAACACTTCGTCGATAGAATTAAAGACTTCCCTAATCATATAAATCAATTTCCAATTAATCAAAATATTTTAGAAAAAAAATTGATTTTTTTTTTTAATATGAAGAAATTAAATACTATTTGGTCTGATAATATCAAGGTTGGTTTTATAATTAAAAATTTTAAAAAAAAACATATTTTTTTCGACTTTTTTGCATACAGTTTCAAATATTTTAATCTTTCAGAATTAATAAATTTAAATTTATTTGACAAAAAAGATTTTTTTAAAAGGTCAGAATTTATAAAAAAAAAATTTTCAAAATTACAATTATCTCAAAAGAGAATTGAATTTAATTCAATTAAAAAAATGAAAAATAGAAATATTCTTATTTTAGGACCAAAAATAAGAAATAAGAATATTAGGAAAAAGCTTTTAAAAATTGGATATAAGGTAAAAATTTATAATCAAGTTATAAGTTTGAAATTTTTGAAAAAAGGAAAATTTGATTTTATTATTTCAAGTGGATATCCATTTAAAATAAGTGAACAAATCATAAAAGAATTTAATAAAAGAATTATAAATCTTCATGCAACTTTTTTGCCGTGGGGAAAAGGAATAGGAACCACATTTTTTTCGTATTTATTACATCAACCAACTGGCATAAGTATTCATTACATTAATAATAAGTTTGATACTGGAGATATTATTTGTAGATTAAAAGTAAATGAAAAGAGCAATGATACAACTCGTTCATTTTATAAAAAATTATTAAAAAATCTGGAAAAATTGTTCATTAGTAAATGTGATAAAATTTTAAGAAATGAAATAAAAACTGTTTCACAAAAAACTTTCAAACTACAAACAAAATACTTTTCTCGTTTTCAATTTGAAAAAGTTATTAGATTACTTCCAAATGGTTATGATACAAAATTGTATGAATTACATAATCACGGAATTCTTATTAAGAAAAATATTGAACTCATAAAGTTTTTGATAAGATGAAAAGAAAAAAAATTTTACTTACTGGTGCAAGTGGATTTATAGGAAAAAATATAATTGATATCTTACAAAAGAAAAATTTTATAATTTATTGTTTTGTAAGAAAACAAAAAAAAAATACGAAAAAAATAAAATATATAAAACATGATTTATTAAATTATATCAAATTTGATAAAACATGTGATGTAATTATACATTGCTCAGCAAAATCTCCTGAAAAGGATAAATTTAATTATACTGATTATAGAAATAATATTTCAATTACAAAAAATCTCATAGAATATTCAAAAAAAAATAAACCAGAAAAAATTATTTATTTATCTTCTTTATCAATTTATGGAAGGGTTGTTACAAAAAAAGTTAATGAAAAAACAAGGATTTTAAATTCAGATTTATATGGAAAAAGTAAATATGAGTGTGAAAATTTATTTAAAAAAATCTCAAAAAAAATTCCTGTAATATCAATTAGATTACCTGGAGTTATAGGAAAAAATTCTGTCAGGAATTGGCTAAGTAATTTAATAGATGATGTTAAAGCAAATAGATCCATCAATGTTTACAATTTAGATGGTTTTTTTAATAACACTATTCACGTAAACGATTTAGGAAAATTTATAACTAAACTTATAAATCTTGAATTTAAAAGGTTCAATAAAGTTTGTTTAGCTACAAAAAAACCAATTAAAATATGCGAAATCATAGATTTATTTAAAAAATTTTACAAATTAGAAAATGAAAAGATTAATATCAAACAAACTAAGAAAAAAAATTTTCTAATTGACTATAGCTTTGCTAAAAAAAACTTTGATTATATTCCTTCTTCAACTAAAAGGAGTTTAATAAAATTTATGAAAGAAAATAACTTTTAATATGAAAAAAGCATTAATAATTGGAGGTGGTTTTGCTGGATGTGCTGCAGCCCATCAATTAGAACTATTAGATGGATGGGACGTTACAGTTATTGAAAAGGCTCCATTTTTAGGAGCTGGAGTGAGAACAAATTGGTTTGGAGGACATCCGTATACTTTTGGTCCCAGACATTTCTTAACTCCGTACAATGAGGTATTTGAATACTTAAATAAAATAATACCAATGAGAAAGTGTGCAGAGCATGAATTTCTGACTTATGTTGAAAAAGATAACGATTTTTATGCGTACCCGATAAATCTAAACGATGTTAAAAAAATGCCTGATTATAAAGATATTAAATCTCAGATGGATGAAAAAAAAAAACAAGAATTTGTTGGAGCAAAAAATGCAAAAAATTTAGAAGAATATTGGATTGGATCGGTTGGAAAAATATTATTTGATAAATTTATAGATAATTATAATAAGAAAATGTGGTTAGTGGACAGTTGTAAAGATATAGATACTTTTAACTGGTCACCAAAAGGAGTTGCATTAAAAGATGGACCAAGAGCTGCATGGGATAGTGCTATTTCAGCCTATCCGATAGCTCCAAATGGTTATAATGACTATTTTGATTTTGCTACAAAAAATGCGAAAGTTATTTTATCAAAAACATTAGATGATTTAGATATTGATAAAAAAAAAGTTACTATTGATAACGAAAAATATATTTTTGACATTATAATTAGTACAGTTTCTCCGGATTTATTGTTTAAAGAGTGTTATGGAAAATTAAATTTTTTAGGGAGAGAATTTCATAAATTAGTCTTTCCAACAGAAAATGTTTTCCCTGAAAATGTTTTTTTTCTATATTATGCTAATGATGAAAAATTTACTAGAATGGTTGAATTTAAAAAATTTACAAAACATAAATCTAAAACTTCATTGGTTGGTCTAGAAATTCCTAGCCTAGGTGGAGGGAAACATTATCCTCTGCCATTTAAAAAAGATCAAAAATTAGCTCAAAAATATTTAAATGATTTGCCAGATGGTTATTTTTCAATAGGAAGAGCAGGAACTTATCTTTATGGTGTTGATATTGATGATTGCATTAGACAAACAATGATAATGTCGGATATGATAAAATCTGGAAGTCAAGACTCACCAGTACCTGGAGAAGAATATAGATTTCCAGAATTAAAAAAATAAAATTATTATGAAACTTGCAATTTTTGGTGGAAAGAAAACAAGATATAAAAAGATGCCTTCAAGGAACTCTTTTGGTATCCAAGAAAATAAAGAAGTGAATAAAATGATAAGATATTATAAGTCCAAAGGCGAGGATCCAAAATATTCAGGAGTTTGGGAGGAAAAATTTTGTAAAGAATTTTCAAGATTTATGGGAGGTGGATATGCTGATGCAGTTGCAACAGGAACTGGAGCAATATATGTTGCAATGAAAGCATTAGAATTACCTGAAAAATCTGATATTTTAATATGTCCGGTTACGTGTTCTGGTAATTTTTCTTGTATTACAGAACAAGGCCATAAACCTATATTAATTGACTCAGAAAAAAATAGCTACAATACAAGTCTTAAAAAAATTAAAGAGAGAATTACAAAAAAAACTAGTCTAATTCAATTAACTCACGCAGGAGGAGAGCCAATAAAAGACATTAAAGAAATTTCTATTTTTGCAAAAAAAAGAAATATTTTTCTTCTTGAAGATTGCAGTCAATCTATTGGAGCTAAAATTGATAATAGAAAAGTTGGTAGTTTTGGTGATGTTGCTGCATTTTCTACTATGTACAGAAAAAATTTAGCTGCCAATTCATCAAGTGGCATAGTTTTTACTAAAAATTATAAGTTGTATAAAAAAATTCTTGCATATGCTGATAGAGGTAAAATTTTGTGGAATAAAAAATTAGATCTAAGAGATCCAAAATACAGTTTATTTCCTGCTCTAAATTGGAATACCGACGAGTTTTCTTGTGCAATGGGGTTAGCTAATTTGAAAAGATTAAACAAAACAAACAATCTCAGAAAAAAATTTGTAGAAATATTACTTAAGCTCATGAAAGAAAAAGAGGTCAAATCATGCAAAGCTCTTAATTATAATAGGGGATACGCTCCATTTTATTTTCCAGTTTTATATGATGATAAGATTTTGCGAATATCAAAAAAAAAATTTACTAATGCTTTATTAAAAGAGGGAATACCTTTAGGATGGCATTATGGTTGTTTAGTTTCCAATTGGGATTGGGCAAAAAAGTATTTAAAAGATAAATTCAGTACAAAAAATGCAATTCAAACTAGAGATAAATGCTTTCATCTTTATCTGAACGAAAATTATAAAATAAAAGAAGCAATAGATATTGTAAAATCAATTAAAAAAATAGAAAATTATTACAGCTAAATGATCTACAAAATTCTAAAATTACCAAAAAAAAAACAATTAGCAATGTCACAATTTTTAAAAATAATTAGAAAACAAATTAAAAAGAATAATAAAAAATTTAATGGTAATTTATCCTTAACTCATAATTATGTGACTAAAGAAAAAATTAATAAAATCAGGATCGCTTCATTTAATTCAATAAATAAACATAAATGGCAGAAAATAATTAAAAAGTTGGTTTTTGATGAAATTAAAAAGATTTTAGGGCCAGACTTATTAATTCAAACTAAATTGAATTTATCAATTCAAATGCCTGGAGACTCTACTTCATTGTTACCCGCTCATTCAGACACCTGGTCTTCCGATAGTCCTTTTCAACTAAATTTGTGGATTCCTCTTACAAATACTTATTCAACAAATTCAATGTTTATGTTTTCAGAAAAAGAATCACTAAATCTTTTTAAAAAAATTTCTTTGGATAAAAAAATAGTAAAAATTAGAAAACCAAAGAAAAAAGATTTTATTAATTTAAAATTTGGTCAATTACTAATTTTTAATCCTGGAATTGTCCATGGTAACGTTGTTAACCAAACTAAACACACAAGAGTATCTCTTAATGTAAGAGTTAAATCAATATTCTCACCACAACCTGACGATCAGAATAATGATAGAAAATTTGGAACATATTATGATTTATTTAATATTTCAAATAATACAGAATTCGCATTAAATATCCTCAAAAGCGGAGTCTTAAATTGAAAAAATTATTTCAAACATATACTTTGCCAAGACCATTTTTTAAATACAATATCCCAATCGCTATACAGAGTTGTTATTTAAGAGACTATGCAAAAAAAAATAATCTTTCATTTAGTTTGCCAATAACAGAAATAGTAAAAAAAAAATCATACTTTATGTTTAAAAAATTTTTTTCAAAAAAAAAAATAGATGTGATTTTAACTTCCATCTTTATGTTGCCTTTAGATGATAAAAAACTTTTACAAAAAATTCTAAAAGATGTGCATAACGACACAATTTTTCATTTTGCATTAGAAAATTTAAAGTTGAAAAAAAAAGCTATATTTGAATGGCAAAAAAAATATATTTTGATTAATAGATTATCCATGAGTTATAAAAACTTGAATTTAAAAACTTTTCGAAAAAATAAAAATTGATCAAAAATGACAATTAATATAAAAATTAAAATATAATATGGATGGGCTAGATTTTTTAAAGATTATTGATCATTATAATGAAACTGAAAAAAAAAGTGCAAAAAAAATCCCAAATTCATTAAAAAGTTTTTTTTATAACAATTATTTTGACATTACTTCTTACCCAAGAAAAATAAATGAATTTGATGAAATAATAAACTTTATTGATGAAATGCACGATAATAAAAAAGCAATTTTAAAATATACAATTAATGAAGAAGAATTTTTGCTTTTACAAAAAATATTAAAACATGTTGAAAATATTCAAGAAAAATTAAATTTTAAAGAAAAAGTTTTACCTTTTAGTTCTCTCCTTTCTGCATTTGGATGTTATAGAATTGTTAAAAAATTGTCTTTAAATAAAGACTCAAAAATTTTTGAAATTGGACCAGGTAGTGGTTATACTGGTGCTTTATTTAATAAAGAAGGTTTTAAATATTCTTCAACAGACAACTCTCAGGGTTTTTATTTATGGCAAAGTTTAATTTATAAAGAATTAGATAAAAATTTTGATGAAACATTATTAAATAAAGATTTTAAAATTTTTAATAATTCAAATTTTTCTCATTTAAAATGGTGGGAATTTGCACAAGTAAAAGATAAAATAGAAAAAAATGATGAAAGTGCTGATTTAATTATTTGTAATCATGCATTGGGAGAATTAACTAAAGAATGCTTATTGTATATTATAAAGATTTCATCAAAACTCTTATCCAACAATGATAGGAAAAATAGAAATTCTTTTTTTTTGAGTTTATCACCTGGAAAACAATATTTTTCAAATTATTTAGAAATATTAAGACAATTTGAAAATAATGGGTTTAATTATATTCAATTTAATGAGTACATACTGTTTTTCTTAAAAAATAGCTCATTAGGAAAAACTCTAAATATTAATAATTTAATACCCAAAAAAAAAGGTAATAAGTTCTTCATAAATTTATGTTTAAGAATTAATAGAATTAAAAGTTTTAATTCTTTAAAAAAAGTTTCATCCATATCAAGTTTAAAAGATTTTAGTATATACAATACTTCTAATGGACACAAAACAGCCAAACAATTATTCAAATATATAGCTGAAAAAAAAATGTTAGATAAAAAATATGATTTCTATAAATTTATTGGAACAAGTAACTTAAATTTTAATGAATAATTAATGAAGATATATGATTTAAAGTAGGGTTTCTTTAATTTAAAAAAGTTCAATATTGTAAATGTTTTATAATGTAAAAAAGCTTTATCAAATTTTAAAAATTTCAGAGCTTGATAATTTTTTCGTTCTCATAGCTATGATTTTAATTAATTCGTTTATTGAGCTCATCAGTATTGGAATGTTAATTCCGATTGCAGGTATTATTGTCGATGAAAAGGTTTATTTTGAATTCCAAAACATAATATCTAATTCAAATTTCCCTCATAAAGAAAAACTTCTTAATACAGATAAGAAAGAATTTATGCAAATATTGATATTTCTCACAGGGGCAATTTATTTAATTAAATTTTCAACAAATTTAATTTTTTCTTGGTACACATTATCTATAAGAACAAAATATGAGCAAATAATTTCAAATCGAATTCTACAAAATATTTCAGAGTCATTAAATTTAGATTTTTTGAATATACCTTCATCTAAATTTATAAGTATTATGATGTTTAAAATTGGAAATACATCTAGTTCTTTAATAAACATAATTAATTTTTTCGTTGAAACTATAGTTTTCAGCGCGATAGTAGCCTTTATTTTTTTAAATTATCCAAAAGAAGCAATTGTCATATTTATTCTATTATCATTTGTCACTTTTTTATTTTTTATTTTTTATAGAAATAAAGTAGTTAGATGGAGTGAAGAGAGAGGCAAAGCAGGTGACTCTAAACAAAAAAATTTAACAGATTTTTTCCAAGGGATTAGAGAACTTTTAGTTTATTCTCGATTTGAAAATTTTTTAAGTGATTTTTCTGAGAGTAATAAGAAGTGGCTTAATCCGCAAAAGAAGATAATTTTTTTGAATTTTTTACCAAAAATAAATTTAGAGTTTCTCTTTATATTTTCATTTTTGTTAATAATTTACTATTTTGTTTACAAAGATCTTAATTATAGTTCAATAATAATAACTTTAAGCATATTATTAGTTTTGTCATTACGATTACTTCCTTCAGTAAATAAAATCATATTTAACTTTAATCAATTTAAATATTCATCTGAGTCAATTCAGGATGTTTTTAAATTATTAAAAATAACTACTAATCAATCGGTTTTAACTAAGAATGTAAATTTTAAAAATAGCATAAATATCGAGGGATTAAGTTTTAATTATGAGGCAAATAGAAATATTTTAGAAAATGTAAATTTAAAATTGAGAAATTGTTCAAAAATTGGAATAATTGGCGATAGCGGTTCAGGAAAAAGTACCTTAATTGATTTAATTATAGGTCTTTTAAAACCCTCAAAAGGTAAAATATTAATTGACAATTTAAATTATGAAATTTTAAATAAAAAGAAACTGTTTTATAACTTTAGTTATGTTTCTCAAAAAGTTTTTATTTTTGATACTTCTTTAAGACAGAACATATGTTTGAAAGATGATAATGAAAAAATTGATGAAGAAAATTTCAAGAAGGCTATAGAAATAAGTGAGCTTGAAGATTTTATAGAGTCAAAAAAAGATAGAGAATTTTATGATTTAGGGGAATTTGGAAAAAATATTTCAGGAGGGCAAAGACAAAAAGTTGGAATTGCAAGAGCTATATACTCAAATAGACCAATAATTATATTTGATGAGTCCACAAATGCGCTTGATGAACTTAATGAAAAAAAAATAATTTCAAATATTATGAAATTGGATAAAAAAACTATAATTTTTATTAGTCATAATCATAACAATTTATTAAACTTTGATGAAATCTACAAAATTGACAACAAAACAATTAATAAATTAAGCTTGTAGTAATTTAACAAGTGTTATAAGCATTTTGTTTAATTATGAAAAATAAAAAATCCCATCATAAACTAAAAGTCATTAAGAATGAGGATTTAACTTTTGATAATAAAAATAGTTTAGACTCGGAGCTTTCTTTTTTCTTGAATATGAAAAAAAGTGATACAAAAGATAAAGTTCAAGAGGATTTTGCCAAAAATTATTCGGAGGAAAACGACGATGAGCTGAATGGATTGTACGCTCATTATAACATAGTTAAAAAAAACTTGAATACAAGCTATAGACAGTTACCAGAATATAAAGAATATAGAAAATTATGGAGAGATACAGCAGTAAATCATATCAAGACAGAATTTCCTCTTCATTTGGACATAGAAGTTACATCTTATTGTAACTTAGCTTGCCCTATGTGCCCTCGAACTCACAGAGTTCAGCTTGGTCAATGGCAAAATAAAATGATGAAGTTGACTACATTTAAAAAAATTATTGATGAAGGAGTTAAAAAAGGTTTAAGAGCAATAAACTTAAATAATTTTGGCGAGTCTTTTTATAATAAAAACTTAGTTCAAATGATTGAATATGCTAAATCCAAAGGTGTGCTCGACATTATGTTGCATACAAATGGAACAGTAATGAATGAAGAACTTGCCGAGCAAATTATAAAATCGGGTCTTGACAGAATAATTTTTTCATTAGACTCAATTACTAAAGAAATTTATGAAAAAATTAGAATTAATGCAAAATTTGAAGATACTGTAGAAAAAGTAAAAACTTTTTATAGAATTAGAGAAAAATTACATGCTTATAAGCCTGTGATAAGAATTAGCATGGTAAGGATGAAGGAGAACGATCATGAGGCTAAAGATTTTGAAAATTTTTGGGGCTCGTATGCTGATGAAATTACCTATACAGATTATAGAAATCAAGACGGATTAGATAAAGTAGACAGGTATACCAAAACTAGAAAAGAAAATAAATCCTATGCATGCCCAGCTTTATGGCAAAGAATGACTATTAATGCGACTGGTGAAGTTACTGCTTGCTGTAGAGATGCTGGTAAGAGATTAACTTTAGGAAATTTTGACGAAAATATAAGTTCTTCGTTAACTGATATATGGAATGGAAAAAAATTAGAGGAATCGCGAAATCTCCATCAAAATAAAAAAGCTTATTTAATAGATGCTTGTAACGGATGTGATCATATAAGAGGAACGATTAAACCAAAAAATTAAAATTTAATACTTCTTGAAAATAAGTTATCTAATAAAGAATTTAATTAAAACTATAACTGGTAGTATAATTTTATTCCCAATATTTTTATTTAATATTTTTTCAAATATTGGAAAAATCAGAAATTGTGAAATATTAGTATTACAAAAATCTTCTGGCTATGGAAATCATTTTACTCATCAAGATTTAGCTAGATATTTCTTTAAAGATAAAAAAATTACCTACATTCATTATTTTGAAAAGGATAGACAAAACGTTTTAATGCCCAAAGTTTTTGATATGAACTATTTTTATTTTAAAAATAATATTAGCCTAAAATTTTTTAACAGAAAAATAACACTTGGAGAAATTGAAAGTTCTAAAATAAAACCACTTTATAAATTATCAATTTTACTTATCAAATTTTTTAAAAAAAAAAAAAGTAAAATATATTTGTATCCTTTCT